>CAZSMU010000153.1:0-8529 GCA_964607915.1 uncultured Haliscomenobacter sp. | reverse complement strand
GTGGGCGAAAAAGGGCCTTTTTGACCCCGCGATGATCCCCCGCGCAACAAGTCTAATAACGCATTCGATATGAACTACTTACTCACGGTACGTCCGGAAAAAGAAACTGGTTTCCTCGAATTGCTCCGCTCTCTTCAGGAGTTGGGAGCGATTGAGTACTTCTCGGCAATTGACGACCTGATAGAATCGTCGGAAGCAATTTCCTTTGCGCATCCAACGACACAGGAGGCCTTTTGTCCCGACCCTGCCGAGCAGTACCGGGATCTGGTAGATTGACTTATCCCCGTTCATACGGTACAACTGCAGCAACACCATGCAAATCACCCTGACACACGAGGACGGCAAAATCCGGGGCGAACTCACTTTAGCTGGTTCCAAGAGCATCAGCAACCGTGCGCTCATCATCCGGGCCCTGTGTCCTTCATCGTTTGAGATAGGCCGCCTGGCCAATGCCAAAGACACCCGGTTGTTAGACGAACTTTTGCAAAGCGACCACGAGATACTGGATGCGGGAGCTGCCGGCACCACGTTCCGTTTCCTGACGGCCTACCTGGCTATGAAGGAAGGCACACAGATACTGACGGGGTCTGCGCGTATGAAAGAGCGGCCTATCGGGGTATTAGTGGAAGCGTTGCGCCAACTTGGCGCCGACATCGCCTATCTGGAACGGGAGGGCTTCCCCCCTTTGCGCATCGGTTCGCCGAAACAGCAGCCGGGGCAGCGGGTATTGCGCATTTCTGCGGGCACGAGTAGCCAGTATATTTCCGCGCTGCTCATGATTGCGCCCACGCTTCCCGAGGGCCTTGAGTTGGTGCTTGAGGGCCGGATTGTTTCCCGCCCCTACATAGAGATGACCTTAGCGTTGATGGGGTATTTTGGCGTGACCCACTCCTGGGAGGGTTCCACTATACGGATTGCTCCACAATCTTATGTACCGAGGAGTTTCACGGTAGAGGCAGACTGGTCAGCGGCCTCGTATTACTATGCGATGGCGGCGCTATCCGAGTCTGCTGAACTCACGCTGCATGGGGTATATAAAGATAGCTTACAGGGGGACTCTATTCTCCCTGACATGTACGAATTACTGGGCGTATATACCCAGTTCCTGGAGTCTGGTATCCGATTGACAAAGGCGGGGCATGGCAAGGCGAGGGAATTCGAGTGGGACTTTTTGCGTTGCCCTGACCTGGCGCAGACTCTTGCGGTGACCTGTGCAGCCCTGGGCATTCCCGGTCATTTTTCCGGTGTGGAGACCTTGCGCATCAAGGAGACCGACCGTATTGGAGCTTTGCGGGACGAGTTGGCAAAAGTAGGTGTAGCGGTACATCCCGTCAGCGAGTCGGGGAAGGAAGAATTCCATGTAGCGGGTCTTGCGCACTGGGACCTCCCGCCTGTATTTGACACCTACGAGGACCACCGCATGGCTATGGCATTTGCCCCTCTAGCCCTGATTCATCCGATTTGCATAGCGGATCCCGGCGTAGTGGACAAGTCATACCCCGATTTTTGGGAAGACCTGAAGAAGCTAGGATTCCGTATGGCCTAACCGGCATTCATATTAAGGATTTTGATTTCTACGCGCTGGTTTTTGCGCCTTCCCTCCACGGTATCGTTGGACGCGACCGGTACTTTGCGCCCGTAGCCTTTGTATTCGAGGCGGGAGCGGGAGACGCCCCGCTGTGCGAGGTATTCGCTGACTACGCGGGCGCGGGCGGTAGATAGTTGATCGCAGAACCCGTCGGAGCAAAGGCCATTGGTATGTCCTCCGACCTCGATTACGATATCCGGGTTTGCCAGGAGGAAACGGGCCAGGTTGTTCAGCGGCTCATAGGATTCTTTGGTAACGACCGACTTATCTATTTCAAACAAGATATTATCCATTCGCAGGGTCTGGCCTTTTCGAATGTCATCCCTTGACAGTTTTGAAAAATCCGCACTTTCGACGACACTATTTTTATCTGAAGAGGAGCCTTCGCCTGACTTGCTGGGAGCTGTATTTGGCTCTGTTTTTTTATCGAGTGAGGACTGGGCTACTTTGGAGACACTGTCGGGGCGCTTGGTTGGAGGGGTAGCCGAGGTCGTCGGTTTGGAGGTTTCCGTTGGTTTTTGGGGCAAGCGTTCCGAAAGTTCCTCGTTGCAGTTTACGGGCGTGATATCCGACGCGTTATCCATCAGGATATTGCCGTTGTAGGGGAACAAGGTGGGCGTTTTATAAAACGCTTCGAAGGAGATATGGGTATAGTTGTCGAGAGGCTCGAATTTGAACTGATATTCGAGCCAGCGCGTATTGATGACGAGGTTGGTTTCGCCGAGGAGGTATTGTTTGTCGCAGTGGTCGAAACCGCCATAGATGCGCAATTTGGCCGGAGTCGTATAGTTTGCGGTTTCGTCGGACATCCGGCTTACGCTCACGTACAATTCCGATCGGCAGAGATAAATACTGAACGCATAGCACTGGCCTTTTTTCATGGGTGCGCTCATGCGCTGGGACACCATTTCCCAGGTATCGTTATCGCGCACGACCATGCCCAGGTACGTATCGCCATTGACAGCGGGTTTAGTGACGCTGAAGGTTCCGCTGGGCTGAACGTCTGGAGGAGTTTCCCCGGGGACACCACAATCGAACCAGCCCCGAGGCGGTTTGCTATGCCTTGGCATATCTTCAAAAGACGGGTTGATGAGCGTGATAACCCCTTCCGGCTGGCTGTATAATTTCCCCAGGGAGAAAGACAAAGAAAACACAAGCACAGGAACAAGGCGAAGTCCCATAGTTCTCAAGTTTAAAGCTTTGGCGTTTAAGGTTTAGGCGAGCCTAAACGAATATGAAAACACAAATCTACGTCCAAAGAACGTGTTTGAGCTATTATTTTGGTGTGTTTATCCTGAATTTACATAATTTTAAGAGTTCCGGGTTCCCACCGTTTACAAGATGGGGTTCGACGCACAGCAATGAGTTGTATGGCCCGGTCAGCGTTGCGGTTCGAGATAAATCCATACGCCCCCCTGCGCAACAAGTCTATTCAAACGCATTCAACCCGGTGACATCCAGTCCGGTAATCAGGAGGTGGACATCGTGGGTTCCCTCGTAGGTAACCACCGATTCGAGGTTCATCATGTGGCGCATGATGGGGTATTCGTTGGTGATGCCCATGCCCCCGTGTATTTGGCGTGCTTCGCGCGCTATCGAGAGGGCCATGTGTACGTTGTTGCGCTTAGCCATAGAAATCTGTGCGGGGGTAGCTTTACCTTGGTTGGCAAGTGCGCCCAGGCGCCAGGCCAGCAGTTGGGCCTTCGTGATTTCTGTGATCATTTCAGCCAATTTTTTCTGGGTGAGCTGAAACTGAGCGATAGGCCGGCCAAACTGGATCCGCTCTTTGGAGTAGCGCAGGGCGGAGTCGTAGCAATCCATCGCGGCCCCTATGGCACCCCACGCGATTCCGTAGCGCGCCTTGTTCAGACAAGACAGGGGGCCTTTCATGCCCTGGACATTGGGCAGGACGCAGGATTTGGGCACGCGTACATCTTCGAACACCAGTTCCCCGGTCACGGAAGCCCGCAGGGAGAGTTTGCCTTTGATTTCGGGGGCGGAGAAGCCGGGGAGGTCGCTATCCACGATAAGGCCCCGGACGACACCCTGCTCGTCTTTGGCCCATACCACGGCGACATCTGCCACGGGGGAGTTGGTAATCCACATTTTGGCACCGTTGAGGATATAAGCGTCCCCGTCGTCGCGGATATGCGTGACCATTCCGGAGGGGTTAGAGCCGTGGTCTGGTTCGGTGAGGCCAAAACATCCGATGAGGTCGCCGCTGCCCAGTTTGGGCAGGTATTTGCGGCGTTGTTCTTCCGAGCCGAATTTATAGATAGGGAACATCACCAAAGAGCCCTGCACGGAGGCCATGGAGCGGATTCCCGAATCGCCCCTTTCCAGTTCCTGCATAATGATGCCATAGGCGATTTCGTCCATACCGCCTCCGCCGTATTCTAGCGGCAGGCTTGGGCCGAAGGCCCCGATTTCGGCCAGGCCTTTGAACAGATGTTTGGGGCACTCCGCACGATCGAAGTACCCTTCAATGATGGGCGATACTTCCTGTTTCACCCAATCGCGAACGGCCTGCCTGGCCAGGAGGTGATCTTCCTGCAGGAGATCGTCCACGCCATAATAGTCGTGTCCTTGAAAGCGGTCTTCTTTGGACGATTTGGCGGGATGTACGCCGGCTACCCCATTCTCTTTCATAACTTATGTGATTTATTTGGTTGGTTTCACAAACCGAGTTGTCCATTACAGAAACGACGCTGCAAAGGTAAGGATTTTAGGTGTATCTTTCGATTTCAAATGCGATGTAACATGCCAAAAATAGCCCTTGAGGGGATGCGTTTTTACGGGTACCACGGTTTCTATCCGGAAGAGCAGGTTGTCGGGACGGAATTTATGGTGGACGTATATATAGATACCAATCTGGTACGTTCGGATCCCGATGTCAAAATACCGGAGGACGACATACAGACCACGCTCAGTTACGAGACCGTCTATCAAGTATGCAAAATAGAGATGAAGAAGCCGGTCAAGCTGATCGAGACCCTGGCAGCCCGTATATTGACGCGGCTAAGAGGGCAGTTCAGAAACCGGGACGACGACGACGCCCTGTTCCGGCTGGAAGTCAAGTCTATTCTCGTGCGCGTGAGCAAGTTTCACCCCCCTCTGGGCGGGCGGGTTGAGCGGGCGTATGTGGAAGTCAGCGGCTAAAAGCCCTTTGTCAAGACCCGTAGACTGCCTGCATCAAAAACGCACTGATCAGCGCTCCGTAAGTACCCAGGGCGTAGCCAAGGACTGCGAGCAGGACACCCACCGGAGCCAGGGCGGGGCTGAAAGCGGATGCCACGACCGGTGCCGATGCTGCGCCCCCGATATTTGCCTGGCTGCCCACGGCGAGGAAGAAGAATGGCGCTCGGATTAGCCGTCCAACGATGAGCAGGACACTGACGTGAATCAGCATCCAGACGATGCCCACGGCGAAGAGGCCCATGTTCTGCAAGATTTGGCCGATGTCCATTTTCATGCCAATGGTAGCGACGAGAATATACAAAAATATACTACCTATTTTAGAAGCGCCCACCCCTTCCAGTCTCCTGGCGGACGTAAAGGAAAGGAGTAGTCCGACCGTAGTAGCGAGGACGACCATCCAGAAAAATCCGGATATAATGGATTCGAGGCGCATAGCGGTCAGACTTGCACGATGGGCTTCCAGGGCCGGCATAATCAAATCGGCTCCCCAATGTGAGAAAGCAGTACCGCCGAACGCGGCTGCCAGCAGCAAGAACCACTCCGTGGTAGTCGGGATTTTGGCACTGCTCGTCTGAAACTTTTCCACTGTTTCGCGCAACGTTTCCACAGCAGAATTATCTGCTTTCATCCAGGCGTCAATCTCTTTATAGCGGCTTGCGCCATAGAGCAGGAAGCCCATCCAGATATTGGCTACGACCACATCCACTACGATCATAGTAGCGAACAGGTTATCCGGGACCAGGAAAATCTCCTTCATGGCAGCCTGGTTGGCTCCCCCTCCGATCCAGCTGCCTGCGATGGTGGACAAGCCCTTCCACAGCAGGTCGGGGGAAGTTGGTATCAAGCCGGGCGCCACTTTGACGACGAGCAGGAGCGCCACTGGTCCGCCGACGATTACCCCCAGGGTACCGGCCAGGAACATAATCAAGGCTTTTGGCCCCAGCCTGAGCAGGGCTTTGAAATCAATGCTGATACAAAGCATGATGAGCGAGGCCGGCAGCAAGTAGTTGGACGCTACGGAGTATAACTGCGATTTGCCGCCATTGGGATACTCCTCTCCTGAGATAAGGCCCAGCGGCCAGTGCAGCAGGGCGGGGATGAAATAGCACAACAACAAAGGCGGCACAAAGCGGTAGAGGGTTTTCCAGAATCGGTTTTCCAGTCCGGAAGTCCAGAATACCAGGGCTAGTACGACAATTAGGAGCCCAAATATAACGGCGTCATTGGTAAAGTAAGGTTGCATAAGTGCTTTTTGGCGGGTGTAGTTCAAAATATCGCTATCTATGCTGGGAAGCATCTGAGAGACACCCCATCCATACGACATTTTGAATCACACCCTTTTTGGCGTAGGATAGTTTGCAACAAAACGCATGTTTTTGCCCCGTTCTGCGGCGAATCCTGCGAAAGATAGCACATTTATACGGAGAACTTGTATTTTCGCCGGAGATAAAACGAAATATATATGTACTGGAAGCGACTGTTCTGGCTCTTCCTGCCCATCCTGCCAATACTTGGGCTTGACCGTTGGACGAAAGCCTGGGCGACGGCCCACCTCTTGAACGCTTATCCACGTTCGTATCGGGGCGATGTATTCCGCCTTCAATACGCGCTGAACGAGGGGGCATTTTTAAGTTTGGGTGCGGATTTGCACGAAGGAGTCCGCTATTGGGTATTGGCCATCCTGCCGATAGCGGTTTTGCTTTATATTTTTTATTACGCCATCACCGCACCGAACATGCCCCCCTGGTCGCAGGTAGCCTTTGGGTTCATATTAGGCGGTGGCGGCAGCAATATTTACGACCGCATTGCGGAAGGGCATGTAGTTGATTTCATGAATATGGGCATTGGGAACTTGCGCACCGGCATTTTCAATGTGGCGGACGTAGCGATCATGACCGGCCTGCTCATGATGATAGCCACTATTTTCAGCAAGCCCCATCCGGTGGAGGCAAAAGATACCGAGGCAGCATCCGAAAGCCTGGATAGCGGGTCTGAGCCTGCCCCGGAAGAAGGCAGTGAATCACCCAAATAAAACGCAATAATCCATGGTTTCATCTCTCACGCCCGGTCTGATTCTGGGCATTGTGCTGGTCTATTTCGTGATGTTGATTGGCATTTCCCTGGTTACGGCAAAAAAGACCGACAGTTCTTCCTTTTTTCTTGCGGGCAGGAATGCCCCTTGGCTGTTGGTAGCCATAGGCATGATTGGAACGTCCATTTCCGGGGTGACGTTTGTCTCTACTCCCGGCGTGGTCGGTGGGGAAGGCCTGAATATGTCCTTTTCCTATTTACAGGTCGTATTTGGGTACATGTTGGGATATCTGGCCATTGGCACCGTGCTCATGCCCCTGTACTACAGGATGAACCTCACTTCGATATACACCTATTTAGAGAGCCGTTTTGGGTTCTATTCATATAAAACGGGGTCTGCCTACTTTCTCATTTCCAGAACCATTGGTGCGGCGTTCCGCCTTTTTTTAGCCGCGTCCATCATGCACGACTTCGTGTTGGCCCCCTTTGGCATCCCTTTTTGGGCTACTGTGTTGATCACGATTGCCCTGATATGGACCTATACTTTTCGGGGCGGCATGAGTACGATTATCTGGACAGACACCCTTCAGACGCTCTTTTTGTTGGCAGCGTTGGTGCTCACCATCATCACCGTAGCCCAGACCATGGACATGGGCATTGGGGGGATTTTTTCCAAAATCAGCCAGAGCAAGTATTCGCAGGTCTTCTTTTTTGAAGGAGGGTGGAGTGACCCCAACAACTTTTTCAAGCAGTTTTTCAGCGGGGCGCTCATCACGCTGACCATGTCGGGCCTGGACCAGGACATTATGCAGAAGAACCTGTCGTGTAAAAATTTGGGGGAAGCGCAAAAGAATATGTTTGTCTTCACCCTCATCATGGTTTTGACGAATATCCTGTTCATGACCTTGGGAGCGATGTTGTACATCTACATGGAGCAGATTGGTATGGAGGCCCCCTCGAAGACCGACCTGGTCTATCCCACCCTGGCGCTGACCCATTTTGCGCCCATTGTCGGTGTTTTCTTTATACTCGGGATTACGGCGGCCACGTATGCCAGTTCGGACTCTGCGCTCGCCGCTTTGACCACGGCATTTTGCGTGGATTTTCTCAACTTTGAAAAGTCGCAGGAAAGCGAGGCCGACAAGAAGCGGAAGCGCACGATGGTGCATCTTGGTTTTTCTCTGCTGCTACTAGCTATCATACTCATTTTCAAACAATTGAACAACGACGCTATCCTGAGCGCCCTATTCCGGGCGGCAGGATTCACCTATGGGCCCTTGTTAGGGCTTTTTTCCTTTGGCATATTGACGCGTCGGAAAATCCGGGATGGCTGGGTAATCCCCGTCTGCGTAGCGGCACCGATATTGACCTTTGTACTGGACAAATACTCCGCCCAGCTTTTTGCCGGGTTCACCTTTGGTTTTCTCGTACTGCTGCTGAACGGTGTGCTCACCTTCCTGGGCCTGTTGGCCATATCGAGCCGGCAGGATGCCGAGGTGAAACTTTGAGATCGGGAATTGTACAGGAGTAAAAAGGCGCTTTTTTTTCGCCCATGAGAGGTTGGCATTTCAGTAAAAAGCGGAATACTGAAACAATGCCAGGATATTTTCTAATTTTGCGCGTCATTAGACTTGTTGCCGGGGGTCATCAAGGGGTCAAAATGGCTCTTTTTTCCCTCCTCGGTGACCCCGCGCAACAAGTCTGTTTTTCAC
>CAZSMU010000152.1:0-8620 GCA_964607915.1 uncultured Haliscomenobacter sp. | reverse complement strand
AAGGCGACCCTACGGGACGGCTATTTTTTCTCGCCTCCGGGCTGCGGGGGGCAGGCGTAGAGGAGAAGAGATTAGGAAGGAGGTAGTTCCTGAAACTTCAGATGTGTCGCAGACGAACGTAACCCCCTATTTTATCACAGCCCGCCGTAGGCGGGTGCTAAATAGCTCACCATTTTTTTATGAAAAAAAATACACGTGTATTCAAATTTGGGGGGGCATCGCTCAAGGATGCCCAGGCTATCCGGCATGTGGGGAGTATCCTGCAGGATTATGCCGGGGAATCCCTGCTGATTGTAGTCTCCGCGATTGGCAAAACGACCAATGCGCTGGAGAAGGTAGCCGAAGCCCACGCCCGTCAAAGCGGTATGGCTCAAGGCTTGCTGGACGATATCAAAGCGGCGCATTACCTGGTCATGGATGCCCTGTTCCCGGCGGGGCATGGCGTCTATGCCCTCGTCAACGATACCTTTGTGGAAATCGAATGGGTTTTGGAAGAGGAGCCCCACCCCAACTACGACTATATGTACGACCAAATCGTATCGGTGGGCGAGGTGCTTTCTTCCCATATCGTGTGCGCCTGGCTACAGCAAATCGGCTTGCCCACGCAGTGGCTGGATGCGCGCGACATCATCCGCACCGATGATATGTTCCGCGAGGGCTGGGTGCAATGGGATGAAACGGTCGAAAATGCAGGCCGGGTAGTCAAGCCTATGCTGGAAGCAGGCGGCTTTGTGCTGACACAGGGCTTTATCGGCAGCACCAGTGAGAATTTCACCACGACGCTTGGGCGGGAGGGGTCTGACTATACGGCTGCCATCTTTTCCTTCTGTGTAGATGCTGCGAGCATGACGATATGGAAGGACGTACCGGGTGTGCTGACTGCGGACCCGAGGCTTTTTGAAAATGTACTCAAGTTGGACCGTCTTTCCTATAAAGAGGCTATCGAAATGACCTATTACGGAGCCAGGGTCATTCATCCCAAGACGATTAAGCCCTTGCAAAACAAGAGCATCCCGCTCTACGTCAAGTCATTTATCGAGCCTTCCGGTGCGGGGACCTGTATCTCCGACGAAGCAGATGACCGCTACCCACCCATCGTGGCCGTCGAACGGGGCCAGGCATTGCTTTCTATCTCGACCCGCGACTTTTCTTTTGTAGCAGAGCACCACTTGAGCTATCTCTTTCAAATGATCGCCGAGATGCGCCTGCAAATCAATATGATGCAAAACTCCGCCATCAGCTTCAACGTCTGTGTCAACGATATTGACGACCGGGTGGACCGCTTCGCCGAAAAGATAAAAGACCAGTTCAAAGTGATTGTGGAACGCGACCTGGAACTGTACACGATCCGCCATTATCACGAGGACGTGCTCGAGAACCTTCGTCGGGGCAAATTGATGCTCCTTGAGGAGCGCAGCAGCGGGAACGTGCAGATGGTCGTCAAAGATATGCCTTTGATGGTGCGCCGGGCACAGCCACTGCCGGGGTCAAAAGATTGACAGCTATGCTAGAGGCGTTTCGGGAAGCGTTGTACCGGTTGACGGGGGCACCGCCGCAGGGCCAGCGCTTCCTGCTCGCCGTGAGCGGTGGCCTGGATTCCGTATCGCTCGTCCACCTTTGCGCCCGCCTGCAGCTCGCGTTTGGCATTGCCCATGTAAATTTCCAGCTCCGCGGCGAAGAATCGGACCTGGACTCTGCGTTCGTCCGGAATTTGGCGGCTGAATGGCACGTGCCGTTTTTCTGTACAGCCTATGATACGAAGGCCGAATGCGCTGCCCGTGGCGGCTCGGTGCAGATGGTAGCGCGCGAGCTGCGCTACGACTGGCTGCAAAGCCTCCGCGCAGAGGAGGGCTACGACTGGCTGCTGACGGCCCACCACCTGGAAGATTCGGTGGAGACGTTTTTCATCCACCTGTTTCGCGGGGCGGGTCTTAGAGGCCTGGCAGGGATACCGGAGCAACGGGAACACATCCTTCGCCCTATGGCGCGTTTTTCAAAAGATTCTATCCGCGCCTTCCAGCGAGAACATGCTTTCCCCTACCGGGAGGATTCCTCCAATGCCAAAACAGACTACCTGCGCAACAAAATCCGGCATTTGGTGCTGCCGCTTCTGGAAACGCTTAATCCTGGCTTTGGAAGTACGGCGGGGAAGTCGCTGCACGCCCTGCAAGGAGCCCTTGCGATTTACGAAGAAGCCGTTGCCCGCTACCGTTCGCAGGCCGTGCGGGAAGAACCTGGGCAGGTTGGCGTGTACTGGCTGTCCTTCGAGCAGCATCCGGGGGCGGAAACGCTGGCATTCGAACTGCTGCGTCCATACGGGCTGAACGCGGCACAATGTGCGGAGATCTGGGCCCGGCGCGACAGCTCCGTCGGCAGCCGCTTTTATTCAACTACTCATTTGTGCCTGATTGACCGGAAGCGCTTTCTGATTGCAGCGCGCGCCACAAAAGAGCCCGATCCGGAAACAGAGATCCCCGGCCCCGGAGTGTATTCCCGGAGCGGGCGTTGGCTACGCATCAGCCGGGTGGCCGATGCGGACAAAGGAACTACCGACGCCCGTAGGATACTCGTTCCGGTAGAGCTGCTTTCTTTCCCCCTGACCTGGCGGCAGTGGCGCCCCGGCGACCGTTTTTGCCCTTCGGGTATGCAGGGTCGGCACAAAAAAATCCAGGACTTCCTCACGGACCTCCGCATAGACCGGCTGGAGAAAGAAAAGGTGACGGTTTTGGAGGACGCCACCGGAAAAATTCTGTGGGTAGTAGGCTATAGGCCGGACGATCGGTTCCGCCCCCGTGCGGAGAGCCCTGCGTACTGGCTTTTCGAACTTTAGATATCAGCGGTCGGCGAGGGAGTAGAAAAGGGCCTTTTTGTGACCCTCGACGATTCTGCTCACAACAAGTCTAATCAAAGCGTGACGCCTAAGGCTTTGAATTGCGCGGCGGCATGCAGGAAGTGGGCAGTGATCCAAAAGACCGTCCAACTCTCTGAATATCCCCCCCGCAATTTGAATACATCGTCCATTTCCCCATGCTGGGCGAAGTTGGTTTCCTGGATTTGTTCGCCGTGGGCTCCGCTGGGTGCGATGAGCTGGCCACAGCTCAGATACATCGTGCGCGCCAGTCTTTTGAGGTCTTCACGCTCTGTATAAAGGCCCATTTTGTACACGGAGGGGGCGATGACGACCCCGAAGACATCGAGGTGCTGGTTTTGTGCAGAAACGCCTGTCCAGCCGCGTGTCTTAAAGAAATGGTCGGCCAATCGCCCGGCGGGCAGCGGGATATCCCATACGGCGGTATAGCTGATGGTCACATCACAGGCATGTTTGGCATATTCCAGGTAGCGTTGGTCTTTGCTGGATTCATACGCTGCGAGAAAGCCCTGGAATGCGCCCCATGCGCCTTCTTTATCCTCGCAGGTGGCATCCAGGGTTCCGCCCCAGTAGGGTTCTTGCATGTTCAGGTGCCGTTTGGCATAGTAGTCGGCGGCTTTGAACGCGGCTTTCCGGTAATTGGCATGGCCTAACAAGCGGTGGGCAGACAACAGGGGGGCGATAAAAAATGCTTCGGCAGTATTGACGGGAGACCAGTCCGGGGAGAGGATGCGGCCGGCAAAAACGTCGGCAGCCCGCTGAAGGAAGCGCTCCCACTCTACCGTGCGCACCTTTTTATTCTTTCGACCCTCTTCGATAGCCAGGGCGATGCTGTTCATGGCCTGTCCTTGGGAAACGGGGTCTTTCCCTTTCCAGCTCTGCGTTTGGACATCGTAGATCACGCAGAAGCCCGCAGTGTCCATAGGCGAGCGAATGATATGGTCCATGGCGCGCTGGACTTGCTGCCAGACCAGTGTGTCGTGTAGTTCCTCAGCCAATGCCTGCAGGGCATAGGCAGGTGCTTCACCTTGCCCGGCCCATCCCAGAACGATCTGGGGCTTGACGTAATCCGGATACATGTTGAATCCGGCATAGCCGGGGCCTTCTATCCAGCGCGACTGTGCAAAGCGGTATTTTGCGCGCAGGATATCCTCGTATCGAGGTAAGTCCTCGGTATAGAAGGGCTTGAATAGTTCCAGAGAGGTATAAACCGGCTTTTGGAAGCCTGATCCTTCCGCTTTGACCGGATAGGCTTCTATATAAAACGTCTTTTCGATTACCGTCCCCGGACGGATGCGCAGGTAGGTATCCTTGTACGGCAAAGGGCCTTGCTGGAGGGCTTTGGCTATGCTCTTCTGGTGGTTAAAGCCAATTGGACCGGACAGCAGTTGCAATTCTGAATCCGCTGGGCCGTTTTTCACGCCCAGAGACCACCACTGGTCGAAGTGATTGCCCTGGTACACAGGGCTCGGTACCGTATGAAGGGCTGCACCGTAATACTTGTCGCCTTGCCTCCACTCATACCCGGCAAAAGGCATGGGATAGCGATGTTCTTCAAAATAGGCCTCCTCCCCGGGTCGGGCATGGTGCCATGCGACATTTTGGGGCCCGTTCTTTTCCCCGGAAGGGTTGCCGTAGTACAAAATACCAGGCAGAAAAGCCTTGGCATAGGCAGAAGGGACCGCCCAGCGCACAGACAAGGTAACCCGGTCCAGTATTTCTTTGCCTTTCCACTCAAAACGCCGGATGCACTTGACTTTCCCATTTTCCGGGCGGTAAGCGTCGCGGAACCACCACTCTCCTTGTGGGAGCGACAATTTACCGCTGAGCACTGCCCATTCCCCTTGTCGGGTCAGGGAGGTCGGCTGTGCATGGCGCCAGTCGGCAGGCCAATCGTTTTCCCATCCCAGCGCGATGGACCACAGTCCTTCCTCCGGCGCGCGCAGGTAAGCAAAGTCGCCCTCGGAAAGCGATATCCGGTAGGTCGAATCGCGTCGGGTAATCTGGAGTTGCTGCCCAATCAGGTGAGCGGGGGTACTGAGGAGGCATCCTGTCAGAAAAACACTGGAGAGAAAGGGCTTGATGCGAGGTAGAATCATAGAACAAGTCTGTTGTCAAAAATTTTGCAAAGCCTTATATACCAGATCCATAGGCAAACCCATGACATTGGCATAAGTTCCTTCGATGCGGGAGATTTTGCAAAGCCCGATCCATTCCTGGATACCGTAGGCACCTGCTTTGTCGTAGGGCTGGAAAGTATCGAGGTAAAAGGAGATTTCTTCCTCGCTCAAGGGGTCAAAGCTCACCCGGGAGACTCCCGAAAAGACCTGTTCTTTCTCTTTGGAGAGCAGGCACACCCCGGTGACGACGGTATGCGTGTTCCCGGAGAGCCTTCTCAGCATACGGCGGGCTTCCTCCGGGTTTTCGGGCTTATTGAAAATCACCTCGTCGAGGATGACCACGCTGTCGGAGGCGAGTACGAGTTCGTCTTCCCGGATGAAGTGCCTTGCCGCGTGGGCTTTTTTCCGCGCCAGGAAAGGGGCGACTTCGAAGGGCGGCATATCGGCGGGGAAGTCTTCGGGGATATCGGTGGGGCGCACTTCGAAGCGGAAGCCTGCGTCTTGCAGCAGTTGTTTTCTGCGCGGTGACTGGGAGGCGAGGATGATTTTGTATCGGTGCAGGTCCATGGTAGTGCGTAGGGTTAAAAGTTTCGGATACCGGCTTTTCCGGAAAGTTTCACATCCACGAGGAAGCCGGTCTGGGTCAATTCGACCCCGCCGATTTCGAGTCGCTCCACTTTGGAGCGGATGCGGAATCCCTGGTCGAGCCGGAAAGCGTTCAATTGTTCTTCGAGTGTTTGCCGGGCGGTGTCCAGGTTGTATTGCAGGTAGAAATCCATCGTTTCCTGGAGGCGCTTGCGCAGGGTGCTTTTCAGCAGCCAGGCCCCGCCTTTCAGGAGGAAGTTGCGCGTTTCGAGGGTAAAATCGAGGTCCTGGATTTCCACTGCGTTCTGTTCGCTGTTGAAGGCGGGTTTTCCTTTCAGATAGACGCTGCCGTTGTAGCTGCCCGTCATCCGGATGTTGACGATCAGCAGGCTGTCCTGGCCGTAGAGTTCGATGTCTTGTACCGTGACGGAGCGTTTGCCGGAGGAGAACGTTTCCCCTTCGACCGCTTTGCGGGCCAGCTCCTGGGCGCGGACAAACGGCACTTCTGCGCCGAGGTGGATTTCAAAACCGGGCTCCTGTCGGTTGTACTGGCTGTAAGGCGGCAGGGGAACCTGCCTCAGGGAAACGGGTTTATCGCCGATAGCTACTTTGGGTTTGGCTTCGATCACCAAGGTAGTGGAGCAGGTGTCGGCTTTGGTCTGTATAGCGGTCATACCGATGCTCATAGGGTTGACCGCCATCCAGGCACCGTACTCCGGGGAGGCCAAAGAAGGTTCAAAAAGCGACTGCCAGGTTTCGGCAGCGATTTTTCCGATGGAAAAATACTCGGCGACCGCGGCGTCAATTTCTCTGGAAATGCGCTTTTTCGTATTTTGTATGACGAGGTCGGCCAATGTACTGACGGGGAGGCTCAGTCCGGCCACTTGTACGACGGGTTTTTCGATCCAGCGATACTGGGTGAGTTCGGTCTGGGTAGCCAGCGACCAGTCGGGCTTGAAGGAGTAGGTCGTGCGCAGATCGGCGCTGATTTTGCCCCGCGCCTCCACAAAGGAAATCCCCGCGTTGTACTTGACCCAGATAGACAGGGGGGCCGACACAAAGACCTGCTGTCCCTGCATGCGCAACTGTATGCGGTCTGCTTTATGGACGCGCACCATCATGCGATCTCCGTCGTTGAGGTCCTTATCTTCGTACAACAGTCCGTCGAGCTGTTGGTTGAGGGTTTCTTCCAGCCGGGACACTTTGATTTCGACGGGTATGCGCAGCACGGACCGCCGGTTTACCACGCCGGATGTATAGCTTTCCATGGGGCGGTTGATGGGTTGAGAAAATAAGCCGACGCAGCAATACAACAAAGACGCAGCGAAGGCAGCCAAATCCTTTTTTCGCATGATTCAGGGTATATCAGACAAGTCCAGTCAAAGATACCAGCTTTTGGGCGGATTCGCAATCCGGAATGTTGCGAAGAGCCTTTTGATTTCTTATCCGGTAAACGGCCAGGGTCCAGAACTTTTTCAGGGTTCGTTGTTTTATAAAATACATCCGTTACAGGGGGGCAAAAAAGGGACTTTTTTGCCCCCCCGATAATCCCCTTCGCTACCAGCAAATCCACTTACCCATGCAAACAATACTGATAAAAGACGCCCGCATCGTAAACCGGGGCGCAATAACGGAAGGCGATGTGCGCATTGTCAATGGCCGCTTCGAGCAGATTGGCGGCATCCTGGAAGCAGAGGGCGCTTTAGAAGTGGTGGCAGGCGGCAAGTACCTGCTGCCGGGCATCATTGACGACCAGGTGCACTTCCGGGAACCCGGATTGACCCACAAAGCAGAAATCTACACGGAGGCCCGGGCAGCGGTGGCCGGGGGCGTCACTTCTTTTATGGAGATGCCCAATACCAGGCCACCCGCCATCACCCAGGCACTGCTGGAGGAAAAATATGCCCGCGCCGCGCAATGCTCTTTGGCGAATTTCAGCTTTTTCATGGGCGCGTCGAACGACAACCTCGACGAGGTGCTGCGGACGGACCCCCGCAGGGTATGCGGCATCAAGGTATTTATGGGGTCGAGTACGGGAAATATGCTGGTGGACAACCCCACTGTCCTGGATAACCTGTTCCGGGAGGCCAACCTGCTCATCGCTACGCACTGCGAAGACGAGGCTACCGTGAAAGCCAACGAATCGGCTTTTTTGGCCAGCTATGGGGAAGATGTGCCCATTTCGTGCCACCCGGAGATACGCTCCGTGGCCGCCTGCCTGAAGTCCTCCTCTTTTGCGGTCGAACTGGCCAAAAAATACGGTACGCGCCTGCATGTGCTGCATATTTCCACCGAAGAGGAACTCGCCCTTTTTCAGAATGACATCCCGCTGGAGGACAAGCGCATCACGTCGGAGGTCTGTGTACACCACCTCTTCTTCAACAGCGCGGACTACGAGCAGTTGGGCACCCTTATCAAGTGCAACCCGGCCATTAAAGCACAGCGCCACCAGCAGGCCCTCTTGACGGCGCTGTTGGACAACCGCCTGGATATCATCGCCACCGATCACGCGCCCCACACGATGCTGGAAAAGCAGCAGACCTACTTCTACGCGCCTTCCGGTCTGCCCCTGGTACAACACGCGCTGAACGTGATGCTGGAATTTTACGCCCAGGGCCGGATTACCCTGGAACGCATCGTGGAAAAAATGTGCCACGCTCCCGCCCAATGCTTTCAGATACAGCAGCGTGGGTTCATTGAGGAGGGCTACTGGGCCGATGCGTTCCTCCTCGACCCGGACAAAGCCTGGGTCGTCGCTCCGGAAAACATCTACTACAAGTGCGGCTGGTCGCCCTTTGAAGGGCATACCTTTCGGGGGCAGGTGGAAGCTACTTTTGTAAATGGCCACCTGGTGTACGACAAAGGGCAGTTTATAGAGGAGAATAAGGGGATGAGGCTGGCGTTTGATCGTTAGGGGATGGGCGCTATTTTTTAGACTTTGGACGCCTGCGGCGCAGGTGTCAGCTAAGATGTGGGGGGTTGAGGGAAAAGCTCCATCGCTGCCCCGGGCATTTGTACCCTATTTAACCATTCGTTCTCTGCTTAC
>CAZSMU010000151.1:0-8658 GCA_964607915.1 uncultured Haliscomenobacter sp. | reverse complement strand
GGTGCCGGCAGGCTGCCCGCCGGCATCTACCTCGTCCGCCTCGAAGTGGACGGCAAGGCAATGACGCGCAAGGTCGTTATGCAATAGACTTGTTGCGAGGGGTCAGCGAGGAGGGAAAAAAGAGTCATTTTTCGTCCACACGAAGGCTTTTTGAGGGAGTATAGCCTCGCTATATGACCGAAAAAAGGCATAGTGTGGGCGAAAAAGGGCCTTTTTGACCCCTCGATGATTCCCCTCGCAACAAGTCTAATAGACTTGTCGCGAGGAAAAACAGCGGTGGCCTGCACGTACTCCCCGGAGTGCGCGCAGGCCACCGCTGTTTTTAAGCCCAACTATCCCGACAGATACCTATCTTCGCCTTCGATGACATACACCCGATAACGATGGATATCGCACAAGAATTCAATACCTGGCAAAATGGCTATACGGAGAAAATCCTGCGTTGGGTACCTTTTTACCAGGAACTGCTAAGCCATGCAGCAGGCCCTCCGTTCAGCGGTACCGAACCGCGGCAGGTGCTGGACCTGGGCTGTGGCAACGGCAATGCCACCGCACTTTTGCTGTCGCAATTTCCCGCAGCTTCCTTTACCTTGCTCGACGCCTCCGAAGAGATGCTTTCGGCCTGTGAAGCGCGCTTTGGCGATACCTCAAGGTTCGAACGGATACAGGCCCGTTTTGAAGAGGCGCGGTTCGACCCCCAACGCTTCGACCTGATTGTCGCAGTGCTGGCACTGCACCACTTGCCCGCGAGCGAAAAACAACGCATGTTCGCTGCCATCTACTCCTGGCTAAAACCAGGCGGCGTGTTCCGCTATGCGGATCTGTTCGCTTCCAAAAGCTGGCCGCACTACGAAAACGATGTCATCGCAGACTGGAAACGCCGTGCCCTGCAGCAGGGAACGAGCGAAGAAGAATGGGCCGTCCTGATGCAACACCACGAACGCTACGACTTCCCGGATTCCTTCGAAGATACGCTGGCCTGGCTTCGCGACGCCGGCTTTGGAACCGTAAAAATCAACTGGCAGTCGGGTTTTTGGGGAAGTATGGCTGCATCTGTATAAAAAGACTTGTTACGAGGGGGATCATCGAGGGGTCAAAAAAGCCCTTTTCTTCCCACGTCGCTGACCCCTCGCAACAAGTCTAAAGTCCTTCCTTCGACCCCGATCAGAAGTAGAATCCTGAACACGGAATTTCGGATTTTCTATAATTTCTATGATTTCTGGTATAATTTCGCTTTCCAAATCGGGTACTATGGATGCAATCCTGCAGTTTATTGGAAAGTCCCACCTCCTGTTGGTCCATGTGCCAATAGGTATGATGCTTTTGGCACTGGTATTCCAACGCATGGGTCGAAAACCGAAAAACGCGGTCTTCCGAACGGTCATACCCACCACCTTGCTGATTTCTTCTTCCATAGCCCTGCTGGCCTGTGTATCCGGCTTCCTGCTGGCAGACCAGAAGCCGTATGCACGCGGAATCCTGGGATGGCATGCGTGGCTCGGCGTTGCGCTTACCGTTCTCGGCGTCATCGCCTGGAGGTTCAGTGGCAAGCGCCCGGGGAGTTGGCAGGTGGATGTCTGGCGGAACTTTATCGCAGTGGCCCTTTTTGTACTCTTATTGCTCACGGGTTACTTAGGCTCCACCCTGACCCACGGGAAAGGCTATCTTACCAAGCCCCCACAGGGGAACCTTCCGACCGAACAGCCTTACTGACGCCTCCTGTCAACTATACCGAATATGGCCGACTGGCTATCGCCCCAGCGGGGGTTCTCTATCCTCAAAATGCAGCAGGGTCGCCTCCTTCCCGCTGACGACTTCGTCGCGGTCGAAGAAGCGCTCGAAATCCGCATCGCTTTCGGACCTTCCCAACGGCGAACCCGCCACACGCTGTCGGTCACTATGCGAACGCCCGGTCATGACTTCGATCTGGTCGCGGGCTTCCTGTTCTGCGAAGGGATCATCCACAAACGCAGCGATATCCTCCAAATGCGCTACCTCGGCCCGGATGACGGCGAGGACGCTTCGCCCCATATCCTCCTCGCAGACCTTCGCCCGGGCTTAACTCCTAATCTGGACGGACAACGCCGCTTTGGTTTTTCTGCTTCCGCCTGCGGGGCCTGCGGCAAATCTTCACTCGAAGCGCTCCGCTTCGAAGCTCCCTTCCCGCTGCCCCCGGAATCGCCCAGGATAGATTCAACAACCCTGGCCCTCATCCCGGCCGCCCTCCAGGGCAGACAGCCCTTATTTGCCTGTACGGGCGGCGCTCACGCCGCAGCACTGTTCAACCCTGCTGGCGAGCTCCTCGACACCCGCGAAGATATCGGCCGCCACAATGCCCTCGACAAACTGATCGGCGCCGCATTAGCGGCCCAACAACTCCCCTTGCAGGAGGGAATCTGTATGGTGAGCGGGCGCGCAGGCTACGAATTGGTCCAAAAAGCCCTCATGGCCGGTATTCCCTGTATGGCATCCGTCGGAGCCCCCTCTTCCCTGGCCGTGGAATTGGCCCGTGCCCACCACATGACCCTCATCGGCTTCTTCCGCGAAACCGCCTGGAACGTGTATAGCGGCGAACACCGCTTGAATTTGGTTTGACCCACTTTATGGCGCGGATGCCTCGCCACAAGGCTGCTAAAAATGGTTTGATTTTCGTAAGTTTTGCTTTGAATCGCGTAGCGCAAAATTCGCTGAAAATCACTTCCTTTGCAAAGCCAATGCAATTTACCCTTCTCTTTTATCGCGTTTCAAATGGAAAAGCCGGAAACCCTGGAGGAATTTTACAAGAGGAAGTTCAACTGCTTGCCCGAAAGCTTACATAGGGAGATTGGCCATTTCAATGTGTTCCGACTGGATCCTTTTGTAGGGGAAAAACCCAATCCCGTTCCGTACAAACCGAGGGATTTTTATAAAATAATGTTGGTTGCCGGCAGCAGCCGGGTACATTATGCCGACCGCACAGTAGAAGTGACCAAACAGGCCCTATCTTTCTCAAACCCACAAATACCTTACCAGTGGGAGCGCCTGGATCAACTCAGCGGGGGATACTTCTGTATTTTTAACCGCCATTTTTTTTACCAATTCGGCGACCTGAACCAGTATTCCGTCTTTCAACCCAATGGGGAGCACATCTTTTTGCTGTCGGACGAACAGATGCCTCGCGTCGCATCCGTCTTCGAACGCATGTTCGAAGAAATGGAGTCGGAATACGTCCACAAATACGATGTGCTGCGCAACCTGGTCTTTGAACTCCTGCACATCGCCCTGAAAATGCAGCCCCCGGGAAAGCCCGACCAGCAGCGCGTGAATGCTTCCAAACGGATCGCGACGCTCTTTCTGGAGCTGCTGGAACGACAGTTCCCCATAGAGGAAAACCACCCTTGCGTACAACTCCGCTCCGCATCAGATTTCGCCCGCCAACTAAATCTGCATGTCAATTCCCTCAACCGCTCCTTAAAAGAGGTGCTGGGCAAAACGACCTCCCAGGTTATCGCAGAGCGCTTCCTGCAAGAAGCAAAAATACTGCTGCGGCACAGCACCTGGAGCGTATCGGAAATCGGCTTTGCCCTCGGATTTTCGGAAGCGACGCATTTTGCCAACTTCTTTAAAAAATGGACGGATAGCAGTCCTGCCAAATTCAGAAACGCCTATCGCTAACGCTCAAGGAACATCTCTATCACAAAATCTTATCACCATGGCAATTTTTAACCTAACGGTCAACGGCAAAAAACACCAGGTGGACGTGGATCCTTCCACTCCGCTGCTCTGGGTGCTGCGAGACCACCTCAACCTGCTCGGAACGAAATATGGTTGCGGCATCGCCCAATGCGGCGCCTGTACCGTCCATCTGGGCGATATCGCGATGCGCGCCTGCGTCTTGCCGGTGTCCCAGGTGGGCAATCAACGCGTCACGACCATCGAAGGGCTCTCGGAAAAAGGCGACCACCCCGTTCAGGAAGCCTGGCTCGAACACGACGTCGCCCAGTGCGGGTACTGCCAGTCGGGACAAATCATGAATGCCGCTGCCTTCCTCAAGGCCAGCCCTAACCCCTCCGATGAGGAAATCGAAGCGGCCATGAATGGCAATATCTGCCGCTGCGGGACCTACCACCGCATCAAAATGGCCATCAAGACGGCCGCTGCACATTCGTAAACCGAAAAATCCCTAAAATGAGTATCGAAAAAACTGCTTACGGAAGGCGCTCCTTCCTGAAAACCACCGCCCTCGCGGGCGGGGGCATGATGATTGGCTTTAACTGGCTGTCGTCCTGCAATACCAGCCTCGAATCCGCTCAGTCGGCACCGGAGGAGTGGTTCCCGATCAACGGATACTTGAAAATTGCCAAAAATGGCACCGTTACTATCCTTTCCCCCAACCCGGAGTTCGGCCAGAATGTCAAAACGACCATGCCGATGATGGTCGCGGAAGAACTGGACGTGGATTGGGAAAAGGTAGTCGTGGAACAGGCGCCGTTCAATATCGATATCTATACGCATACCCGGCAGTTCACCGGAGGTAGCCAGGGGATACGCCGCGGTTGGAAAGGGCTGCGCATGGCCGGTGCCACCGCTCGCCAGATGCTGCGGGAGGCTGCCGCCCAGGCCTGGCAGGTGCCCGTGGCCGAGGTGACTACCCGCCAAGGACTGCTCCTGCACAAATCCAGCGGGAAATCGGCAGGCTATGGCGAAATGGCCGCCGCTGCTGCCGCCCTGCCACTGCCTGCCCAGGTACAGTTGAAAGACCCGAAAGACTTCCAAATCGTCCGCTCCTCTCGTAAAAATGTGGACGGCTTGAAAATCGTGACCGGCCAACCTTTGTTCGGAATGGACTTCCGCCGCGACGGAATGCTCATCGCTATGATCGCACATCCCCCGGCTTTCGGTATGAAACTGAAATCTGTAGACGACTCCACGGCAAAGGCCATGCCCGGTATCCGCGATGTGTTTACCATCAAAGCCCTCCGCGATGAGTATGAAAGGCAAATGTTCGATGTCTTTACCTTCACGGAAATGGTCGTGGTGGTGGGCAATACGACCTGGGAGGTCATGAATGCCAAAAAAGCCCTGCGCATCGAATGGGAACCTTCCGGCGATCTGGTGGAGAAAAGAAAGTCCTGGGGTGGAGGCGTACAAGAAGTGCGCGTCCCCGGCCGCCTGGAGGGCAGCGCCGAGCATAAAGCGGCTATGGCCGCTGCTGCCGCGAAACCCGCAGCCTTGCTGCGCAAAGACGGCGACCCCGAAAAGGCGTTCAAAGAGGCGGCAAAAGTGATCGAACGAACCTACACCGCCCCCTTCCTGGCCCACAACTGCATGGAACCGATGAACTTCTTCGCCCACGTAACTCCGGAAAAGGCAGAAGTGGCAGGCCCCCTGCAGGCCCCCGAAACCATAGAGCAGACGCTGTCGGAGCGCCTGGGTATGCCCAAAGATCGCATCGAAATCATCATGACCCGCATGGGCGGTGGCTTCGGACGACGGGCATACTCCCACTACCTGGTCGAGGCAGCGCTCATCTCTCAACAGATGAACGCCCCCGTCAAACTGATGTACACCCGTGAGGACGATATGTCCTATGGAATCTATCGCCCGGCTTACTACGCTACGTACCGGGCTGCCCTGGACGAGCGCAATAACCTGACCGCCTTTCACGTGAAAGCGGGCGGTATCCCGGAAAGCCCGCTCGGCGGAGGCGCTAACCGCTTCCCCGCAGGCGCCGTGGACCACTACCTCGCCGAGGAATGGGCCCTGGAGTCGAATATCACGATCGGGGCTTTCCGCGCACCTAGGTCCAACTTTCTCGCCGGTGCGGAGCAGTCGTTCCTCGACGAATTAGCCGAAGCAGCGGGGAAAGATCCCATCGCTTTCCGCCTGGAACTGCTGGAACGCGCCCAAAAGAACCCGGTGGGTAAAAACAACGATTACGACCCGGCGCGCTATGCCGGCGTCCTGAAACTGGTCCGGGAAAAATCGGGCTGGGGCCAGGGCCCAACCCAGGCGCACCGCGGAGTATCCGCGTACTTCTGCCACAACTCCTATGTCGCCCAGGTATTGGATTTGGCTATCGAAAACGGAAACCCCCGCGTCCAAAGGGTGTGCTGCGCCATAGATTGCGGAATCGTCGTCAACCCGGATGCCGCTTCCAATATGGCCGAAGGGGCTATCGTGGACGGGGTCGGAAACGCCCTGTACGGCGCTATGACCTTTAAAGAGGGCGTACCGGAGAAGACCAACTTCGACCGCTACCGCATGATCCGCATGAGCGAAGCGCCCAGAAACATGGATATCCATTTTGTCCAAAACGACATAGATCCAACCGGAATGGGCGAGCCACCCTTCCCGCCTGTGTTTGGCGCCCTGGCCAATGCCTGGTACAAAGCAAGCGGCAAGCGAGTCTATCATCAGCCTTTCCTCGGCGACAGGCAAACGATAGGGTAGGGGAATCCGCCTCCGGTGGGAAATATGCTTCCTCAAACGCGTTTCAAAAATCCGTTTTCGCAGCGCGAAAACGGATTTTTGAAACGCGTTTGACGTAATGGACTTCCAGTAACAGACTTTTTTTATTTTCTTTTTGGAAAAATAAAAAAAGCATTTACCTTTGCGGCGCTCTTTTAGCCGGGGGTCCCGCTTCATGACTCCAATGAATGGACCTGGTCGGCAAGAGAAAAGGGGACAACCTGCTTCGGAGAAGATTTCAAAAAGAATCTTCCACTGAAAGTTGGTTTCCCGTTTCTAGTTTGTACTTTTGCATTCGCTTTTGAGCGAGGTGTTTTTAACGCAATAAACCGGTAATTTAACCGCAAAGATTTAAACAGATTCGTTTATGCCTACTATCAACCAATTGGTGCGCAAAGGCCGGGAAAAAGTGGTTTACAAAAGCAAATCGCGTGCCCTGGACGCATGCCCGCAGCGCCGCGGAGTATGTACCCGCGTATATACGACCACGCCCAAGAAACCCAACTCTGCCTTGCGCAAAGTGGCGAAAGTCCGCTTGACTAACCAAATCGAGGTAATCGCCTACATCCCGGGTGAAGGACACAACCTCCAGGAACACTCTATCGTGCTCATCCGCGGTGGTCGTGTGAAAGATCTCCCAGGCGTGCGCTATACCATCGTGCGCGGCGCCCTGGACACCGCCGGCGTCAACAACCGGAAGAAGAGCCGCTCCAAGTACGGAACGAAAGCTCCCAAGAAATAATTTCAGTTCTCGTCATAACCGCTTAACGCTCCTTCCATGAGAAAGAGGAAACCAAAATTGCGGATCATAGCCGCAGATCCCCGCTACAACGACCCGATGGTCACCCAGTTCGTCAACAACCTGATGTACGAAGGTAAGAAGAGCACCGCCCTCGGCGTGTTCTACGATGCCCTCGACCTGGTCGCCGAACGCACCAAGCAGGATGAGCACGGCCTTTGGAAAAAGGCTCTGAATAACGTAATGCCCCAAGTCGAGGTGCGCAGCCGCCGCATCGGGGGCGCCACCTTCCAAATCCCAACGGAAATCCGCGCCAAGCGCAAAGTTTCCATCGGGATGAAATGGCTGATCAAATACTCCCGCCAGCGCAGCGGTAAGGGCATGGCGGAAAAACTCGCAGCGGAAATTATCGCAGCCAGCAAAGGCGAAGGCAGCGCGGTAAAGAAAAAAGAGGACACGCATCGCATGGCCGAATCAAACCGCGCCTTCGCACACTACAAAGTATAACAAACAGATTGTATCATCCATAAATCAAATCATCCTTTTCAAGGCTTAAGCCATGTCAAAAGACCTTAGATTCACCAGAAACATTGGGATCGCCGCACACATCGACGCCGGTAAAACTACTACCACCGAGCGCGTATTGTATTACACGGGTATCAGCCACAAAATCGGCGAAGTACACGACGGTGCCGCAACCATGGACTGGATGGCGCAGGAACAGGAGCGCGGTATCACCATTACCTCCGCTGCCACCAAAACGCAATGGATCTGGAAAGACCAGGACTATGTAGTCAATATTATCGATACGCCCGGCCACGTGGACTTCACCGTAGAGGTAAACCGCTCGCTGCGGGTACTCGACGGACTGGTGTTCCTCTTCTGCGCCGTGAGCGGCGTGGAACCGCAGTCGGAAACGAACTGGCGCCTGGCAGATAACTATAAAGTGCCCCGCATCGGTTTCGTAAACAAAATGGACCGCTCGGGTGCCGACTTTTTCAACGTCGTCAACGACGTGAAAACAAAACTGGGCTCTAACGCCATCCCTCTCCAGGTACCCATCGGCTCTGAAGAAAACTTCAAAGGCGTAGTGGACCTGATCACGAACAAAGCAATCATCTGGAACGAGCACGATATGGGAATGACCTATGAGGAAATCCCCATCCCTGCCGACCTGGTGGAAACGGTGAATGAATATCGCGGAAAACTCCTCGAGGCAGTCGCAGAATACGACGAAACCCTCATGGAGAAATTCTTCGAGGACGCAGATTCTATCTCGCCCGACGAAATGCGCGCAGCCATCCGCGCAGCCGTCTGCGACATGAAGTTCGTTCCGATGATGTGTGGCTCTTCTTTCAAAAATAAAGGTGTTCAAGCCGTCCTCGACGCCGTCTGCGCTTTCCTGCCCTCCCCGGTGGACGTAGATGCGGTCAAAGGTATCAACCCCGACACCGATGAGGAAGAGTTCC
>CAZSMU010000150.1:6004-8781 GCA_964607915.1 uncultured Haliscomenobacter sp. | reverse complement strand
AAACCATCTGCGTCCTCCCGGTTCCCAAGAGCAGTTTCACGAAATCGGCGCGTTCGGGTTGTGTGCCGATGACGGGTACGTTTACCAACACTTCGAATACGCTGGGGTCTTGTGAGCCGGCGACCTACGAATGGACGGTGGGTTTTGCCTCGTCGAGTTGCGGGGCCGACAAAAATTTTGAGTTCATCGGCCCTACGTCGGCTTCGACGCCCAATGCACAGATCCGTTTCAATGCCCCGGGCGAGTATGTGCTCAGCCTGAAAGTGACCAATAAATGCGGTACCCACACCTTCACCGATACCGTCACAGTGAGCGGGACGGTCATTTCTACCATTCAGCCCATCCCCGATTCCTGCGGGAGCGTCACGTTTAAGCCCGGTATCAAGAGTACCAACCTCTGCCCCAGTGCTCCCCCCACCTATATCTGGACTTTTCCCGCTCCTCATGCGGATACGTTCATCGGTGCCGAGCCGCCTGTAAAAAGGTATAGCCAGCCCGGAACCTATGTCGTCTCCCTCAGGACGCAAGGGTGTACCAATACCCTGACCCGGGACACCTTTACCGTTTTTACTCCGCCCGCCCTGCCTAAAGTCAGCGTCAATTCACCCTGCCCGGGCTCGGATCTGGTGTTTTCTAATCCGGATACCCTGGGGCTGACCTGCAAGTGGACGGGCCCCAACCAATTCAGCTCTACCGAGTGTGCGCCCATCATCCGGAAGGTTAGCCCCGAACAGGCCGGGGAGTACTGCGTAACCGTGACGAACCAAAATGGTTGTTCGCAAAAACAGTGTATCCCCGTCAGCCTGCTGGCCTCACCGCTTATCCGGGTTGCCCAGGACACCACGCATATCTGTATCGGACAGTCGGCTACCCTGAGCGCCACCGGTGGCCAAACCTATACCTGGACACCCACGGCTACGATGGTTCCCCCCACCGGCATAGGTGCCAGCGTGAGCGTCACCCCACCGGTGGGAATCTGGCCGTTCATAGTAAACGGGGCCAATGGCATCAACTGCGCGGCAAACGATACTGCTGTCGTAATCGTACACGCCCTGCCCACCGCAACTATCGTCCGCCCGGAGACGGCCTGCACCGGTATCCCGCTGACCTTGGAAGGGAAAGGCAGTACGACAGGCGGAACAGGAACCTGGAGTACGGCATTGCCCGCAATAATTTCAAATACAGGTGTTTTTTCTTCTAATACAAAAGGAAAGTTTGCCGTAACGTATTTTTATACCAGTAAATTCGGTTGTAAAGCCCCGGCAGCCACGGATACCGTTTGCGTCCTAAAAGGCCCACAGGCAGCTTTTTCAGCGTCGGCAGTGCAGGGTTGTGCCCCGTTTGAAGTAAGTTTTTCCAATACCTCGAGTACCCTCGACGACTGTCTGGCTGCTTCCTATACCTGGAGCGTAGCCTTCAACGGCGCCGAATGTCAGAACAGTACCGGTAAATGGAGCTTTGCTTCCGGGAACGCTACCTCTTTCCAGCCCGTCATCCGCTTTGAACAACCCGGCGAGTACGAAGTAACCCTGCGCGCAACCAACGCCTGCGGAACCCATAGTACCAAGCAGATTATCCGGGTAGGAGCGGCCCCTCAAGCAGCCATCGAGGCGATAAAAGACGCCTGCTCTTCTGCCCTTATCATCCCGAAAGCGATGGTAAAGAGTTGTAACGCACCGATAAACCGCTACTCCTGGACCTTCAGCGGGGGAGTTCCAGCCACTTCCTCCGCCGAAAATCCGTCTCCGATAGCCTTCCGGTCCCCGGGCCCGCAAATCGTCGAACTCATCGTGGCGAATGCTTGCGGAACCTCCACAACCAAAGATACCTTCGTAGTGTACGAAGGTCCAAATGTCGCGTTTCAACTGGAAAAAGATAGTGCTTGTACCCTCGCCGTTATCCAAACGACAAACACTTCCTCCGGTACAGGCCTCGGATACCGCTGGTCGGCGAAAGGTCCGGGCAGAGTCATTTTTTCCAGCACAACTACCGCCCAACCTGCGCTTACTTTTCCAGATTCCGGCCTCTATGTGATTACGCTTGCCATCGGAAACCCGGGATGCGATACCATCCGACTGAGCGACACCATCCTGATCGGCCAGCCGCCGACCGTGGCTCTGGCACCCATCGCGGACGCGTGCGGCCAGTTGCGCTTCACGCCGCGGGCGACCTACAGTACCCTAAGCCGGATAGATTCGGTGCGGTGGACGTTTCCGGCGGAGACGGGTGCGGTGTCGGGCAGCGGCTTTTTCCCGGCAGAGCAGGTGATTGAAAAGACGGGCACGTATTCCGTAAAAGTGGAGGTGTCGAACCGCTGTGGGGTGGCGGCGGCGGAGCGCGAATTCCGGGTGTTGGCGGGGCCTAGAGCGGAGTTTGCACTAGATGCGGATTTTGTATGTAAAAAAGCGGAAATCGGTTTGACCAACCGATCCACGGGCGACAGCCTGCAGTACGCCTGGACGGTGACGGGCCCGAAGCCGACGGCGCTGATTCAAGGCGGTCCGTCTGTCCGGTCGCCGCGGATTGAGTTTCCGGATACAGGGGTTTACGTGGTTCGTCTGGAGTTGAAAAACCCGGTTTGTGCGCCCATTTTCGTCAGCGACACCATCCTGATCGGCCAGCCGCCGACCGTGGCGCTGGCACCCATCGCGGACGCGTGCGGCCAGTTGCGCTTCACGCCGCGGGCGACGTACAGCACCCTGAGCCGGATAGACTCGGTGAAGTGGACGTTTCCGGCGGAGACGGGTGCGGTGTCGGGCAGCGGCTTTTTCCCGGCA
>CAZSMU010000150.1:0-5904 GCA_964607915.1 uncultured Haliscomenobacter sp. | reverse complement strand
TGATTGAAAAGACGGGCACGTATTCCGTAAAAGTGGAGGTGTCGAACCGCTGTGGCGCGGCGGAGGCAGCGCAACGCTTTTCTATATTAAAGCCCATTATCGTGTCTGCGGAAGTTAGTGCAGACACCACTTGCGGGTTGCCGGCCAGGATACAGGTGACGAATAAGTCGGAAGGAGATAAGCTCAATTTCAAGTGGACCGTTTCCGGAGAATTTGCGGATAAGGTGGTATTTGCGGCGGCGCTGCCTAATCCGGAGATGACTTTTCGGGATACGGGGGTATATGTCATTCAGCAAGAAGTGTTCAACGAAGTGTGCGGTTCCTTGACGTGGAAGGATACTATCACGGTTTTGACGGTACCTATTCCTATGCTGGTGGGGCAAGACCGATTCTGTGACAAGGTATCGTTGACGCCCCAAATTGATTATTTAAAGTATCGTGTGGACAGCGTGCGCTGGGACTTTGCCGGCGGTACACCTGCTTTTTCGACGGAGCGCAAGCCTACTGGGATAACCTATAGACAGGGTGGGGAATATCGGTACACCATGAGGGCCTTTAACTATTGCGGAGAGACACTATTATCGGATACGATATATGTGGATACGATACCGACGTTCGATTTAGGGCCTACGGATACCATTTGTATGAATGAGGGGATATTCAATTTACCTGCTGCACAACCGGCCGGTGGAACCTGGCTGGACTCCCTTCGACGTCCAGGGGTAGTGACCAGCTTGGGCGTATTTGACCCTGAAAAAGCGAGGGGTGGGCCGAGTAAAATAGAGTATCAATACACTACGGGGGCTTGTACAGCTTCAGCCTTCAAGGAGGTATATGTAGTAGATTTGAGTTATGTAGATGCGGGGCCTGACCTCAATACCTGCATTTCCGATTCTCTGGTGTTTTTGAAAGGCGGTACCCCCCTGGGAGGCTGGTACAGAGGGGATGGCGTCACGGATACGCTGGCTGGGCGGTTCAGCCCCGGGAGGCTTGCAGAGGGCAGCTATACCCTTACCTACACATACCAATTGCAGGGTACGAAATGCATCCAAAGCGATCCCTTCAAGATACATGTCCGACCGCTTCCCAAGCCTGCCGTTCAAATTACGGATAGTATATGTGTAAATGTACCTTTGACGCTGAACGACCGGAGTACCGGCGGAGCCACCTATCGCTGGCAGGTATCCCCGCAGGCGGTGTATGACCAGCAAAGCCCCCGGCATACATTCACGGATACTGGATACCATCAGATTCGCCTGCGGGTGGGGAGTCTGTATGGATGTATAGACTCTCTACAGAAGGAGGTATATGTCGCTAGGCCTCCCTTGACTACTTTTGAAAAAGATACCACTATGGGTTGCGCTATTCTCCCCGTCCGGTTGACCAACACTACGACGGGCTATCGCTCGCTACGCTATACATGGGACTTTGGCAATGGCGATCCGCTGAGTACGAAGGAGCAGCCGGGTACAGTGTACTACCCACAAGGCACACAGGACACTACTTATTACATCCGGCTCAGCGCTGCCAACTATTGCGGCACGGACGTAGCGATAGATTCCGTACGCGTCCTTCCTGCGCCATTGGTGGATTTGCGCATCAACCAACGCTTCGCCTGTACGCCCTCCCGGGTCGTATTCAACAATCTCAGCAAAGGACTTCCCAGGAGATACGAATGGTATATGGACGGCATATTGTTTTCTGAGGATTCCATTGCACCTGCTCAGGTGTTGCGGGCTACCGGTCCCGGGAACTCCCTGTATTCCATAGCGCTGGTTGCCCATAACGAATGTGGGTCCGATACGGCGCTACAACAAGTGACGGTAAAGCCAGACAGCATCCGCGCTTTCTTCGAAATAGATGTGACGGAAGGCTGTGAGCCGCTCAAGGTCGGTTTCAAAAACAGTACTTCCCCGGATTCCCTGACGGTCTATAACTGGTCGTTTCAACAAGACGGCCATACCAGCAATACAAAAGATACGGCTTTTACATTTTTTGCAAAAAAAGACACGATTACCCGCTATACGGTGAGCCTGTTGGCAAACAATGGATGTTCAGAGAACCTTTTTTCGACCGATATCACGGTTTTTCCTTCGCCCAGGGTGGAACTGCTTGCACAGGACTACGCCTGCATGCGGGAAGAGGTGCGTTTTTCCAGTCCTACCCCGGCGCTTAGCGGCTATACCTGGGATTTTGGGGATGGAAATACGTCGAAAGAAACCTCGCCTGTACATCGCTATAGCATATCGGGGGAGTATCGGGTGCAACTGACCGCCTATTCTGCGCGCAATGCCTGCCCGGGCATAGACTCTCAAAAGGTGTACATACGCCCCCTGCCAACTCCGGTACTGGAGGCTGGCCCTCTGTCGGGCTGCCCCCCGCACCAGATAACCCTTGAGAACAAGACCCCCAATCCGGACGCATACTATTACGCCTGGGATTTTGGCGACGGCCGGGCTGTGGTGGGCCAGAACCCGGGCAGCCACACGTATGCCAAAACAGGAGCTTACACCATGTCGCTCCGTGCGGTTGACCGGTTCGGCTGTACAAACGATACTACGGCAGGGATAGTGCGCGTTTTCCCGGAACCGGAAGCACAGTTCGCCCTTGCCCCTCTGGTGCCTTGTGGTATTCCGCAGCAGGTATGTATGCAGAACCAGTCGAAAGGAGCGGATGCGTACATCTGGGATTTTGGGAACAATACTCCACCGTCGGATTTCCAGGAGCCTTGTGTCACCTATACCAGGGAAGGGCCATACCGCGTCCGTTTGATTGCCCGGAACAGTTTCCTGTGCAGCGATACCTTGGAAAAACAGGTGATTGCGTATGAAAAACCTATCGCACAGGCAGAGGTCGCGCAACCCTGGGCCTGTGCAGAAGGGCACTTCCAGTTTTCCAACCGTTCAACACATGCAGACTGGGTGCGATGGATTTTCCCCGAAGGAAAAACCGATACGGTCTGGAGCCCTCTATTGCGCATTGCCCGTCCGGGCGTATATTCCGTGGCAATGGTTGCGGGAAATGGCAGCGGATGCCGCGACACCTTGCTTTTAAAGGATTATCTCCGGGTCTTCCCTACGCCGCGTGCCGGGATGCGGGTGGAACAAGTTCTCGTAGCACCCCCCAGTACCTATTCGTTCATAGATGATTCGAGTCCCGATGCCATCCGCTATGGCTGGGATTTGAGCGATGGGCTTTATTCCTCGCAGAAGAACGTAGTACAGCGGTATATCTCCCGTTTTGACCGGGAAATCCGGCATTGGGTATCCAATGAGCAGGGCTGTACAGATACCGTGCGTTATCTGTTGGACTTGGATACGCTGGGTGGCTTGTTCGTACCCAATACCCTGGAACCTGGCAATAGGAACTCTGAAAGGCAGTTATTCACCCCTAAGGGGATTGGTCTGGAGTCCTGGCATATCGCTGTATATACGCGGGGCGGACAACTCATCTGGGAAAGTACTGAACTCGACAAGGAGGGCAGTCCGGGGCAGTCATGGGACGGGATGTTTCTGGGCGAGGAGATGCCCGCAGGCGTGTACGTGTGGAAAGTGCAATATGCCCGCTTCATAGACGGCAGCTACTGGGGCGGTATGCCCGATGAGAAAGGGCGGCCTCAAAAGAGCGGGATACTATACTTGTTGCGTTAGGGGGGCTGGGCTTGACGACCCGGGCTGCAAACAAGCCTATCCCATACTTTTAGTACTCCTCCACAGCGCTGACCCCAACAGCAGGAGGACGAGCGACAACAGGGGGGCGAAATAGTGCGGTGTCTGGATTTCAGACATTAAAAGGGTGTACATGATTACCCCTACGCTCAATATACTCACCAAATACAAAGGACCGCGCTTGTGGCCAGTACGTACCAATTCGTACAGAATTACCTGGCCCGCCAGGCCAATGGCCAGAAACAGGGCTCCAATGGTGCGTACCATGGCGAGGTTCAGGGTTTCAATTTGCGGGGTGACGGCTGTATGGGCATGCAGCTCAAGATACGCCAGGTGGGAAGGCAAGATACCCCCAAAAACAAAGGTGAGCAGAATATCGGCGCTGCTGCTGGAGATGAACAAGATTACAGCCCCTTGCATAAGAAGGTATCCCAGTGGCTTCATATAAGACAGTTTAAAATGTTTTCGCTATCCGGCCTGTCGAAAGAGGGGGATTATCAGGGGGATAAAAAGACTCCTTTATCCCTTCTTGCGGCCCACTCGCAACAAGTCTTGTTACATAAATCTGCACATGAAAATAGGATAGGGGGGAGCGGCGAAAGTATGTATAAGATTGAAACCACGTTTATTTTGGACTATCTCATTTCTACAAAGATGTGTCCGTTCTATATCTCAAAAATATCTCATTAATGCTTAATTTATTGAAAATGAATTTTTTGTAAAAAAACGAATCAATGTAAGAAAAATGCATGTTTTGAGCCCTCGCAACAAGTTTTTTTATCCTGGGTAAGAGAGCCTCGAACTCAGAGAGAGCTTAGAAACTCGACCAGACTGGAATCGGTGTGGGTGAGGTCGAGTTTTTTTCGGATGCGGGTACGTCCGATTTCAACGGCCCGGATGCTACGGCCGGTAAGGGCGGATATTTCCTTGGTCGTCATGTTGAGCCTGAGGAAAGCGCAGAGACGGCGTTCGGAGGGGCTCAAGTCGGGGCATAGTTCGTTGAGTTTTTGATAAAAGTCCCGTTCTACCTGTAGGAAGTGCATTTCAAACTCCTCCATAGCGGCTTTATCCTGGAAGCTCTGCAGGTTTTTGACGACATCCCCGATGGTTTTGCGGGTTTCGCCCCCGGTAGCCCGGGTATGGGGCAATAGTTTTTTTACAACATCTTCGATTAGTTCATTTTTCCGGAGTTTTTGCATGAGCTCGGCGGCGAGGTGTTTGTCTTTGGCTTCCAGTTCGGCTTCCAGGAGTTCTTTTTCGAGTTGCAGCGCTTGGGCAGCCCGTTCTTTTTCCATATTGGAGAGTTGGGCGATTCGGTACTTGCGGCGATAGATAAGGTATAAGAGCAGGCCGCCAAGAGCGCCCCATACGGATATCCCCAGGGCGATTCGGTAGCGCTTTGCCATGGAGGTGGATTCGGCTTTCATTTCTTGTTCCAGCGCTTGGATACCTGCTTTGAGTTCTGCCCGTGCGAGTTCCTGGGTGGTCTCTGCAATTTTGCTTTTTTCCTCGCTGTCGTTGCTGATTTGGAGGAATTTCAGGGCTTTTGCGGCATCGCCTGTCTTTTCATATACGGCGGACAGTTGTCGGGCGACTTCGCGGAGAGTGGTATGGTTGCCTTCTGCCCGGGTGTGTTCGTAGTAGCGCGTGTAGTAGCGCAGTGCTTCTGGGTAATTGCCCATTTGGTCGTGCCAGGTGCCTATGTAATATATAAAAGCGAACTCCATTAGGGGGTCCTGGTTTGCCATGCTCAACTGCAACCCTTTTTCCCATATTTCCCGGGATTCCTGATATCTTTTTTGATGGAGCAGCACCCCCCCATAGCTGGCCATGAGCCGGAGCTCATACTGGTAAAAATCCGGTTTCCCGCGGGTAAGGGCCAGTCCTTTGTTGATATAGTCCTCAGCCCGTTTGGAGTCCCCTTTATACTGTAGATTCAGGGCGAGGTTGTTGTAAATCCCGGCCAGGGCAGCGTGGTGTTTTTGGTCTTTGGCGCTGCGATCGTGCTGCTTCAGATAGTGTAGGGCCTTGAGGAGAGATTTCTGGGCTTCTGCGCTGTACTTACTCATACTGCTTCCCATTTGGACAGAGCCTATATTGTTGTACGTAGTGGCGAGTTCCAAGGGGGGCGCATCCGATCCGATGAACGCGGACAGCTCGCTGAAAAACCGGGCTGCCTCCGGGAAAAGGCCGGCATAAAAGGATGCCTTGCCTGCAAAATTGAGGGATGCCTTGA
>CAZSMU010000149.1:0-8863 GCA_964607915.1 uncultured Haliscomenobacter sp. | reverse complement strand
GAGGGGTCATCGTTTGATCTGTTCCAGGATGCGCATCTGCTCCAGTATATCGTCCATAGGGATAAGCGAAGGAGCATCGTGCAGGATGCTGTCGGCCAGGTTTTGAAAGAGGATACCCCAGTCTCCCGGGAGGGTTTCCACATGCCCCCGGAAAGAGAGTGCTCCCATTTGGGTGTGTAAAATGCCGCGGGTAGCAGTCTCCTCGTGCCCAAAGCCGGGCATTCCGGGCATAAGACCGGCTTTGAGGTGGTCTTCCTGCGGGTCTATTCCGTATTTCACGAAAGAGCCTTTTGTTCCGTGGAGGACGTAGCGGGGCGTCTCCTCCCGCACGAGTAAACTGGAACTGAGATGTACCTTTAACCTGCCGTAGTCGAGGTGCAGGTCGAAGGCATCGTCAATGATAGAGCCCTCCCGTTCCCGGGTCGTCTGCCCCCATGTGTCGAGCGGCTTGCCGAAAAGGGCAATAGCCTGGTCCAGGATATGGGTGCCCAGCCCGTAGAGGATGCCGCTGGAGGGGGTCACTTCTTCCTTCCATGGTTTTGCACTGAGCTCCGGTTTGAAGCGGTTGTAGTGGGCTTCGTAGCGCACCACCGTGCCCAGCAACCCCTGCTCCAGCACTTCCCGGACCGTGCGGAAGTCGCTGTCAAAGCGTCGGTTCTGGAAGACAAAAAACTTTTTGCCCACTTGTCTCGACAGGCGGACAAGCTCCAGGGCTTCTTCCGAACTGGACGTGACGGGTTTTTCTACCAGCACGTGTTTTCCGGCGAGCAAGGCGCGGCGTGCATAGGGGAAATGGGTAGCATCCGGCGAGCAGATGCTCACCAAATCAATATCGGGATCCTCCAGCACTTCCTCAAGGGAATCCGTCCGGATAACCCCGGGGTACAGGCGCGTGGGGTCCTGGCTTTTGGTCGTGATCCGCCGAATCTGAAAGGAGGGATGGCGGGCAAAAAATGGGGCTTGTAAGGTCTTGCCCGACAGGCCGAAGCCTATGATAGCTACACGGAGTACAGGAGAGGACATCATGGTTCTATGATAAGGTGTTAGTAACTATTTAGCACCCGCCTACGGTGGGCGATAAGTGGGGTTCTGCTTACTTTCTTTTTTTGGGCGAGCAAAAAAAGAAAGTAAGCAGAGAACGAATGGTTAAGACACTGAATTAGGCTCGAATATAAACCCCAGGTTTTCCCTATCAATTAGTTTCTGTTTTCAGCATCCAAACGGTGAACACAGGCCCCGCCCGGTGCCCGGAATGGGGTTCAAAGCGCAGTTCCACCTCTGTTTTGCCCTTGGTCAACGCCGGGGGGATAGGGTATTTGACCTGCACAAAACGCCCTTCGGCTTTGCCGGTAATATTTTCGGTAGCAACCTTTTGCCCATCCACCAGGATATCGAAGGTCTTAGATCCGGTAAAACCGCCCCAGTACTCTGCCTCCAGCATCATGGGACTTTCGGGGTCTGTTTTCAAGCGGCAGGAGAACCAGCCTCCGCGCTCGGCCTGTCGGTAGCTGCGATCCTGGTGCCGCCCGACATTGCTTCCTGCGCCGTTGAGTTGGTGTACCATTTCCATTCGCTCGTTGCCAAAAACCAGATAGTCCACTGACTTTTCTTCCAGGAGTTTTTTGTACACCTGGTTTTTGAGATATTCTTCTTCCCGCTTTTTCCAGGTTTCTTCCGACATGATATCCCAGTAAACGGAATAGCGGCGGTTATGGGTTAGGTAAAAAGGCCGGAGCACTATATCCTGTGGGTAGCCGATTCCGCGGCTTTGGAAAGTGTTGGGTTGTCCTTCGACGGGGGCGAGCCAGCGGGCGGGGTTCCGCTCCGTCGTTTTGAGTACGGGCACGAATTCGCGGTCATAGGGGTTGGGCACATCTTCCGGGCCGAGGTCGCCGGCCAGCACGAGCGGGCCATAGCAGACAGCGACCCGGTTGGGGTCGTCTGGCATGGGGTCGAGGCGAAGTTCGAAGGGGAGGTCTATGTCCACGCGATCTCCGTTTTTCCATTGGCTGAACAGTTCGATGTAGGATCCGGGGTTGCCTGGTGCTGCGATCTTACGCCCGTTGATGCGGATGTACAACTGCCCGGGTTTGAGCCACTTCGGGTAGCGGATTTTCAATTTCAGGTCAACCGGTTTCTGGCAGCGGAATACCAGGCTGGTCTTTTGCTGCTCGGGAAAGCTGGTTTCCTGGCGTACGACCAGGCCCTTTTCCCGCCAGTTGAGTTCGGAGGCGATAAACTGGTTGATAAAAAGGGTATTCTCGAGATGGTAATAGATATCTCCATTATACTTGCTGTGGTTCTCCATGCCGCTGCCGATGCAGCAGGTGAAATCCAGGGGGTTTTGATAGGTTTTGCGGCCGCCCATTTCGAGGGAGAGATTGTAGATGACCCGCCCGTCCCGCGGGTGCTGGGAGGAGAGGATGTGGTTGAGCAGGGCGCGCTCGGTGTAGTCTGCCAATTCGGGGGCAGCTTCCTGCATGAACAACCGCTGGGTCAATTTCAGCATATTATATACGTTACAGGTCTCGGTCGTCTCGTCGCTCAGTCGATCGCGGAGTTTGTCGGGGTCGCCAAAATATTCGTGGTTGCCGTGTCCGCCGGTGGTGTAGGAATGGTGATAGACTACGCGGTCCCAGAAAAACCAGGCGGCCTGGCGTTCGTTTTCATTGGCGGTCAGCTCATAGCGCCGCGCCAGCCCGATCAGTTTGGGAATCTGGGTATTGGCATGGAGCCCGGAGAGTGCGTCCTCGCCCTTGACCAAGGGGTCTAGCACGGCTTTGTGAAAAAATTTGTCGGACAGCTCCATGTATCGGTCTTCCCCGGTATCGGCATGGAGGTCGGCCAGTACTTCGTTCATGCCTCCGTGTTCGCAGGCGAGCATGGTCTGGACCTGTTCCGCTGTCATTCGGGAAACCATGGCGTATATCCAGTCTGCCATGCGTTTTTCCACGACCAGTGCCTGGCGGTTGCCGCAGAGCCTGAAGGCGTCGCGCAAGCCGGCCATAGTCTTGTGGAGGTTGTAAAAAGGGGCCCAAAGGCCATTCAGGTAAAAAGGTTGCGCCTTGATATTCCCGGAAGCTACCTCTTCGCCCAGGATGCGCTTCCCATTGGGGATGGCGGCTACGTATCCCGAGCCGTCCACGTCCTGGCATTCGGCGAGTTCCTGCACGACGTAGCGCACCTGCTCCAAAAAGCGGATGTCGCCGCTGGATTTGTACAGGTGGGCGCAGGCACTCAGGTAGTGCCCCAGGGTGTGCCCGGCAATGGTTTCGTCCTCCCAGCCATGGTAATGCTCCGCTTTCGGGGCCAAACCGGCCTCCTTGCGGAACTTGGCCAGCAGACGGTCGGGCTCATACGCCAGTATACTTTGCATGTCTAACTCCATGGCGCGCAGGTAAGGCCCGGGGAGGAGCTGTACGTCTTCGAGATTGAACGGTACCGCTTTGAAATTGATTTTTTCGGGTCCGGGACGGGGAATGGTGAGTACGGGCTCAGGGGTGGAACAGCCGCCATAAGCACCTGCCAGGGCCAAAAGGGCAACCATTTTTGAAAGAGGCCTCATAGTATGTTGTTTATGGTTGAATCATAAGACTTGTTGCGCGGGGCCAGCGCAGAGGGAAAAAAGAGCCTTTTGACCCCTTGATGATTCCCCCCGCAACAAGTCTATAGAGATAGGTAATTCAAAAGTAGGCTTTTTTCCGGATTACAGGGCATTTTTGTGTGCCGTTCTACACGCCTGGTTTTATCCCCGCAGAACATCCTGTTGTTTGATTATACCGGAACATTTGGTATGTTTACGCGGCAAACTAACGAATAAAGCGATGAATAAAGTATTCTCTTCTGCAACCCTCGGGGCGGCTGTGCTGTGCGTTTTTGGCATGTTTTCCTGTAAAAAATCAACTCCCTCCACCGAAACCCGGGACACCAATACTCCCGTCGGAGAGTTCTCCATCGAAAAAACACCCTGGGGTACCCTCGAAGGGAATCCGGTATCGCTATACACCCTTACCGCCCCTAATGGCTTTGCCGTTAAAATAACGGATTATGGCGCTACCCTGGTATCCGTGCTGGCCCCGGATAAACAGGGCAACCTGGGGGATGTCATCCTCGGTTTCGACTCCCTCTCCGGGTATCTGCAGGCTGGAAACCCGTACTTCGGCTGTACCGTAGGCCGCTATGCCAACCGGATTGCCAACGCCCGGTTCACCCTGAACGGCAAGTCGTACCCCTTGGCACCCAACGACAATGGGAACACCTTGCACGGCGGACGCAAAGGCTTCGACAAAGTGCTCTGGGGAGCGTCGTTCAACCGCACCGATTCCACGGTCACTCTGGCCCTTTCGTACACCAGCCCGGACATGGAGGAAGGCTTCCCCGGCAACCTGAGTACGACAGTAGCCTTTACCCTGGACAATAACTACGGGCTACAAATCGCCTATTCCGCCCAAACCGACAAGCCCACCCCAATCAACCTTACCAACCATGCTTATTTCAACCTCAGCGCAGGCCAGGCCACCGATATCCTCGGCCACGAACTGCGCATCAAGGCCAGCTACTACACCCCGGTCAACGCAAAACTCATCCCGACCGGCGAGATCGCGCCTACGGCCCAAACACCTTTTGACTTCGCTTTCCCTAAATTGATAGGACTCGATATCTCCCGGGTACCGGGAGGCTACGATCATAATTTTATATTCAATACCGGGGTCAAGGGTCCGGTAGCTACGCTCTACCATCCGGAATCGGGCCGCTTCATGGAGATGAGTACCACCGAGCCCGCAGTGCAGTTCTACTCCGGGAATTTCCTGGACGGCACGCTTAAAGGCAAAGGAGGACAGCCGATGACCAAACACTACGGGCTTTGCCTCGAAGCCCAGCACTACCCAGATTCGCCCAACCAGCCGGTATTTCCCAATACGATCCTCCAGCCGGCCCAAATGTACGTGCAATTCACCACCTACCGCTTCTCCGTGCGTTGATGAACTCGGTACACCATGGCGGATAACCCATATCGTTCCAAACAAGCCCTCGCGCTGCGCCGCTTTCGAAAAGTCCATCGAATCACGGGGATCTACGCGTTTGTGTTCCTGTTTCTGATGGGCCTCACCGGGGTCTTGCTCGGACTGAAAAAACACAGCGGCACCCTCATTTTTTCCAAAAACTACTCCGGCAGTTCAACGGACCTGAAAGAGTGGCTCCCCCTTGATAGCTTGTACGCCAATGCCTGCCGCTTCCTGCGCGATTCCGTCTCGTCCAGCCTATCCACTGAATTGGAAAGGGTGGATGTCCGCCCGGACAAAGGGATGATCAAGTTCATTTTTGTGGAAAAATACTGGGCCCTCCAACTCGACGGGGCCACAGGTGCCCTCCTGCATATCGAACGGAGGCGCTCCGACTTTATCGAAAACTTGCACGATGGCTCCTTAGTGGATAAACTACTCGGGATTTCCGGGGGATGGTTCAAATTATTCTACTCCACTACGCTCGGCCTGGCGCTTATCCTGTTCACTGTAACCGGGTTCTGGTTGTGGTATGGCCCCAGGCGTATGCGGAACCATTAGACCTGCTTTAAGCCGACCCCTCGTCAAGTAATCCGCCTTTTTTGATATCTTGCGAAAAATGCCGCTTTTATGAAACTTTCGCTCGTTGATTTAAGCATAGTCCTTTTTTATTTTGCCCTGACCCTCGCCTTTGGCTTCTGGATTTCCAAGCGGGCCAATACCAATATGCGCCAGTATTTTTTGGGGGGCAACTCCATACCCTGGTACTATTTGGGCTTGTCGAATGCTTCCGGCATGTTCGACATCTCCGGCACGATGTGGACGGTTACCATCTTGTTTGTCTATGGCCTCAAAAGTGCCTGGATCCCCTGGCTCTGGCCCGTGTGGAACCAGGTTTTTGTGTTTGTTTTCCTGGCCCTCTGGCTGCGTCGTTCCGGTGTGCTGACGGGCGCGCAGTGGATCACGTTTCGCTTCGGGGAGGGGATGGGAGCCCGCCTTTCCCACATCATCGTCACGGTGTTCGCCATCATCAGCGTATTTGGGTTCATAGCCTATTTTTTTGAGGGGATTGGAAAATTTGCGGCTATCTTTTTTCCCTGGGATTTGAGTTGGCATCTCGGTCCGTGGAGCGTGGGTTCGGAACAGTCCTACGCCTTGCTGCTGATAGGGATTACCACCGTTTACACGATAAAAGGCGGCATGTGGAGCGTAGTAGCTACAGAAGTGCTTCAGTTGGTAATCATGACGGTTTCCTGTATCGTGGTCGGCGTGATCGCCTGGAATAAGGTACAACCGGAAATGATTTACGCCGTCGTGCCGCAGGGCTGGGGAAGTCTGTTCTTCGGCTGGGAGTTAAACCTCAACTGGTCGGGGGCCCTGGAGGCGGTCAACCGAAAAATCGAGTCCGACGGCTTCGAACTCTTTGGCTTCCTGGTGATGATGATGGTATTCAAAGGGATTTTCGCGAGCCTCGCAGGCCCCGTACCGAGCTACGATATGCAACGGGTGTTGTCCACCAAAACGCCCGCTGAAGCGGCAAAAATGAGCGCTCTGACCATTCTGGTGCTATACGCACCCCGCTATTTGATGGTGGTTGGTTTATGCCTCCTCGCGTTGGGCTACCTGGTCCCGGAGCTTTCCGCGATGGGTGCACAGGCGGATTTTGAGACGGTACTTCCTCTGGCTATCGAGCGCTTTATACCCGTCGGGTTTAAAGGATTGATTCTGGCAGGACTTTTGGCTGCTTTTATGGGTACTTTTGCAGCCTTCATCAATTCTGCCCCGGCATATCTGGTCAACGATCTCTACAAGAAGTACATCAACCCCGGCGCGAGCGAGAAAACACTGATTCGCTACAGCTACGGGTCAAGTGTGCTGCTGGTGGGAATAGGCCTGGTCTTCGGCTTCATGGCCGACTCCCTGAACTCCCTGACCCTCTGGATCACCTCCGCCCTGTACGGCGGCTATACGGCCGCGAACGTATTGAAATGGATATGGTGGCGCTTCAATGGCTATGGCTATTTCCTGGGCATGCTCGCCGGTCTGCTGGGCGCTACGGTACTGCCTGGCCTATTCCCGGGCGTTCCGGCGATCTACGTCTTTCCTCTGATCCTCTCCCTGTCCTTTGCGGGGTGTATCGCCGGGGTGCTCCTGAAACCGGCCGAGGACGAGGAAACGCTTAAACACTTTTACCGCCAGACCCGCCCCTGGGGCTTTTGGGGACCGGTCATCGCAAAAATCAAGGAGGAGGACCCGCATTTTGAAGAGAATAAAGATTTTGCCAGGGATATGGGCAACGTCGGGGTGGGTATCGTTTGGCAAATGACCCAGGTCATCCTCCCCTTTTACCTGCTGATGCGCAACTTCCAGGCGCTGGCTATAACGTTTGCGGTATTCCTGCTCTCCTCCTGGCTGCTCAAGCGGTATTGGTACGACCATCTGGAACGGCAGGCTTGATCCAACAGCCTGTTGAAGGATTCCGGAGGGTCCATAGAACGTTAGCACAGGGGGTAGGATTTCTAGCTGTCTTGACGGGACAGGCACTTTGCCTAAAGTAAACTTTATGTAAAAAGATGTAATGTTTTAGTGGTTTGGGTACTGCATAAATATACTCTCTCGAAATTAGGATAGCTTTGTGTCTCTAAAAAAACCAAGGTTACATTGGATATCATTCTGTATATGGCCTGCACGGGGATGTTCCTCTCCTTGCTGACCCTTTTTCACAATAAGGGATACAAAAGCGCTAACCGCTATCTGGCTGGTTTCCTGTTTTTTGGGTCGTTCTTTGTATTGACGTACGGCAATATCTTGTTTTCAAAGAATCCGGTAATCCTTGCGTTGCTGAGCATGGGCTTTCCAGCGTTGTTTTTACTCGTCGGCCCTTTTCTTTTCTTTTACATACGAAGTATCCTGAGGGACAATACCCGGCTCAACCGTTGGGATTACCTGCACTTTGCCCCCTTTGTCTATGTTTTCCTTGGAATCCTGCCCTATGCCTTTTTTACAGATTGGGCGTATAAGTTGAAGATCGGTGCTGCCATCATTGAAAATTGGCACAACCTACCCGCCAAATTCCCCAATCCCAATCGCCTGATTTCCCCGTACTGGAACGAACGGCTGCGCATAGTACACGGATTATTGTATGCTGTGCTATGCTGGGGGCTGCTGTTCAGGTACCGAGCCAATTTATTCTATAACAGCAAAAAAAGTCCGCATGTCCGGTTGATAAAACGATGGATTGTGCTGCTCTGCCTCATGTTTTCTCTACTGATGGCCATCAGGGCTGTTCAGGGCTACTATATGCTGACGATTAAGAACAAAGATCAGTTTTTTCAAGTATCCAGTGATCTAATCCTGATATGTGGGATAGGGTATGTGTTGTTGAATATTGCACTGCTTTTATTTCCCCATATTTTTTATGGACTTCCCGTTCTTTTGGAAGGGATACAACTGGAAGAGGGCTCTTCAGCTTCTCTGCATAAAACAGGGGAGGTGGACGCTGACCGCGTAGAGGCTAAAAATGATGGATCCTATCCATCACCCATCTCGTCCTTTTATCAGGACAAAGTTGAAACTGCACTTAATCTCTGGATCGGAACCCAAGCGTATGTGTCCAAAGACATATCGCTTCACGAGTTATCCATGGTGATTGACATACCAGCCCACCACCTGAGTTTTTATTTCAACCAGGTTCTGCAGCAAAGATTTACTGACTGGAAAAACAAGTTGAAAATCGAGTATGCCTGTACTCGAATACAGGAGGGCGCTCTTAAAAAACAAACCATAGAATCTCTCGCCACCGAGAGTGGGTTCAACTCCAAGCCTACCTTCAACCGTGCCTTCCGGGAGCTAACGGGCCA
>CAZSMU010000148.1:0-8959 GCA_964607915.1 uncultured Haliscomenobacter sp. | reverse complement strand
GCGAAAAAGGGCCTTTTTGACCCCTTGATGATCCCCCGCGCAACAAGTCTACTATTTAAAAAACTTTATTCGGCAATTTTGCAAATTATTTGATTAAACTTGTTGCAAAAGGAGTGCTTGATTGTTTTTTCCGACGAGCCCTCGCCATACGTCATAATACGCGATTACCTATGGTCCCCTCATCTATGTTCAAACACGTACAATACCTCTGGGACGAGGCCAAAGAGGCCAGTCTGGTGGGAGACGAAGTAGCCCTCTTTCTGTACCGCTCCAATATCCTGGGTGCAGACCTGCGCATCACCAACTATGGAGGGGGAAATACCTCTTGTAAGACCATAGAAAAAGATCCCCTCAGCGGACAGGAGGTCGAGGTCTTATGGGTCAAAGGCTCGGGTGGGGATATAGGCACCCTCACCCGGAGCGGCATCGCAGGACTGTACACCGAGCGCATGCGCAACCTGAAAAAAGTGTACCGCGGGCTGGCCCACGAAGATGAAATGGTAGCCCTGTTCAACCATTGTCTATATGACCTCAACAGCAAAGCCCCTTCCATAGATACACCACTGCACGGGTTGCTGCCGTTCAAACACATAGACCACCTGCACCCCGACGCCTTGATCGCCCTGGCCGCCGCAAAAGACGGACAGCAAATCACCCGCGAAATATGGGGCGACCGCATGGGCTGGGTACCCTGGCAACGCCCCGGCTTCGACCTGGCTCTGAAATTAGAGGAATGCCTCGCCGCCAACCCCGGTATCCGAGGCATCGTGCTGGGCAGCCACGGGCTTTTTACCTGGGGGAATACCTCCTTCGAGTGCTACCTGAACAGCCTGGAAGTCATAGAAACAGCGTCGGCCTACATCGCAGCCCGCGAAGGGGTGAACCGCCCGGTATTCGGAGGCCAAAAAATAAACAGCCTCCCGCCCGAACAACGCCGTCGGCAAGCGGCTCTGCTGGCGCCCATCCTGCGCGGCCTGTGCTCCTCTTCCCAACGCATGATCGGCCATTTTGCCGATGATGAACCCACCTTGCAATTTATCAACTCGCACGATTTGGAACGCCTGGCTCCCCTGGGTACCAGTTGCCCCGACCACTTCCTGCGCACCAAAATCCAACCCCTTGTGCTGCCCCTAAACCCGAATGCCGACCTCAGCCAGGCAGACGCCGTCAGGGAGCAGCTTAAGCCTGCTTTTGAACAATACCGACGGGAATACGCTGCTTACTACGAATCCTGCAAACACTCCAATAGCCCGGCCATGCGCGATCCTAACCCGGTCGTACTCCTCTATCCAGGCATCGGTATGTTCACGTTTGCCAAAGATAAGCAAACCGCAAGGGTGTCCAGCGAGTTTTACCGCAATGCCATCCATGTCATGCGGGGCGCGGAAGCCGTCAGCACCTATACCGCCCTGCCCCGGCAGGAAGCGTTCAATATCGAATACTGGCTGCTGGAAGAAGCCAAACTCCAGCGCATGCCTAAAGAAAAACCCCTCTCCCGCCGCATCGCCCTGGTCACCGGCGCCGGGGGAGGCATCGGCAAAGCCATCACCGATAAATTGGTCGCCGAAGGTGCCAACGTCGTACTGGCCGACCGGGACGAAAACCGCCTGCGGGAAGCCTGCCAAACCCATTCCGAAGACCAGGTCAGGTATGTCGTCTGCGATGTCACCCAGCCGGAATCCGTAGCCGCCGCCTGCGCCTGCGCCTGCCTCGAGTTCGGGGGCGTGGATATCCTCGTGCACAGCGCCGGCTTGGCCATCTCTAAACCGATAGAGGAAACATCCCTCGAAGATTGGGATATCCTCCAGGACGTACTGGTAAAAGGACAGTTCTTACTCGCCCGGGAAGGGGTGCGCATTATGCGCAAACAAGCCCTGGGAGGGGATATCGTCAATATCGCCAGCAAAAACGGACTCGTAGCCGGCCCTAATAACGTGGGCTACGGCGCAGCCAAGGCCGCCCAACAACACATGACCCGCCTATTAGCCGCCGAACTGGCCGCCGACAAAATCCGCGTCAATACCGTCAACCCCGATGGAGTGATTATCGGAAGCAAAATATGGGAAGGCGAATGGGCAGAGGGCAGAGCCAAAGCCTATGGCATCTCCGTAGCCGAACTGCCCGCCTATTACGCCAAACGCAACCTCCTCAATGAAATCATCCGACCCGAAGATATCGCCAACGGCGTCTTTGCCTTCCTCGCCCTCCTCGATAAAAGCACGGGCAACACCCTCAACGTGGATGGTGGCATGGCGAACGCTTTCGTACGCTAAAATTTTTACCGGCAATGCACATCCAAAAAACACTGATAGACGCACACAACGAATCCCTTTACCAAAGGCACACAGACGAATACGCATCGCTCTCCGCCCAATTGCAGCAACGCGGCATACATGTACCTGGGATCGTAGCTAAAATCAAAGATTTTCAGGTAGCTATCCCCAGTTGGGCACTGGGCGCCGGCGGAACCCGCTTCGGCCGCTTTTCCATCGGAGGCGAGCCGGGCAGCCTGGAACAAAAACTCGACGACGTAGGCCTGCTCCATGCCCTGACCCATTCCGCAGGCGCCGTCTCCCTCCATATCCCTTGGGATATCCCCGGCGATGCCGCCGCTATCCGCCAACAGGCCGCCGCCCTGGGGCTCTGCTTCGATGCCGTCAACTCCAATACCTTCCAGGATCAGATAGATCAGGGGCACTCCTACAAGTTTGGCTCCCTATGCCATGTCTCCGAATCTACGCGCCGCCAGGCTATAGACCATAACCTGTACGTCGTTGAAATCGGTCAGATGCTGGGTTCCAAATCCATCACCGTCTGGCTGGCAGATGGCGCCTCCTTCCCGGGCCAGCTCAACTTCCGGCGCGCCCTCGACCATACCCGCAGGGCCCTCCAGGAAATTTATGCCGGACTCCCCACCGACTGGAGTATGTTCATCGAATATAAAGCGTATGAACCCAACTTCTACGCCATGGTCATCCAGGACTGGGGCACTTCCCACCTCCTGGCCCAACAGTGCGGCGAACGCGCCTTCTCCCTCGTGGACCTGGGCCACCACCACCCCAATACCAACATCGAACAAATCGTCGCCACCCTCATCGCACAGGGCAAACTCGGCGGATTCCACTTCAATGACTCGAAATACGGCGACGACGACCTCACCGTCGGAAGCATCAAACCATACCAACTATTCCTGATCTTCAACGAACTGGTATATGGAATGAACCATAACCACGCCGGAAACCCAGCCCTGGCCTGGATGATCGATGCCAGCCACAACCTGAAAGACCCCCTCGAAGACCTACTGCAAAGCCTCGAAGCCATCCGCCTGGCCTACGCACAGGCACTCCTCATCAACCAAAAAGACCTCGAAGCCGCACAAATGGAAAACGACGTCGCCCGCTGCCAGGAAATCCTGCAGGACGCCTACCGCACCGACGTCCGCCCCCTCCTCCGACAGGCCCGCCTGGAAAAAGGAGCCGCTATCGAACCTTTCCGCCTCTACCGTGACCTCGACGTGCGGAAACAACTGATCCGCGAACGGGGAAGCAAAACCGTCGCCACCGGCCTATGAAAACAACCCTGATCTTCGATATCGGGAAAACAAACAAAAAACTGTTCCTCTTTGACCCGAACTTCAAAGAAATACACCAGGAATACGTATGCTTCCCTGAAACCGTGGACGAAGACGGCCATCCCTGCGATGACCTGAGTGCAATCGCCGAATGGATGAGCAGCCGCTTCCAACACTTCCTGCGCGACGAGAGCATCCAGGTCGAAGCGGTCAATTTTTCTACCTACGGCGCCAGTTTAGTACACCTCGACCGCTCCGGCAGACCCCTAACCCCTCTGTACAACTATACGAAACCTATGCCGGAAGAGGTCTTGCGCCCTTTCTATGCGCGCTACGGCGAAGCACAGGCTTTTGCCCGGGCCACCGCCTCCCCTGCGTCCGGCATGTTGAACTCCGGCTTCCAACTGTACTGGCTCAAACAGCAAAAACCCGATGTGTTTTCCCAGATTCGCTATTCGCTGCATTTCCCGCAGTACCTGTGCTACTTATTCAGCGGGGTGGCCCTCAGCGAATTTACGAGCATAGGCTGCCATACCAGCTTGTGGGATTATGCAAAAGGGGAGTACCACGACTGGGTCTTCGAAGAAGGCATAGACCGCGTCTTGCCGCCCGTGTCTCCTGCTCGCCTCAGCATCAACCGAGAATACCACGGGAAAACGGTGCGCATAGGAACAGGCATACACGATAGCTCCGCCGCCCTCCTACCCTACCTCTACTCCGAGGATAGGCCCTTCCTGCTCCTCTCCACCGGGACCTGGAGCATCTCCCTGAACCCGTTTAGCGAAGCCCCCCTCACAGAAGAAGACCTGCGCAACGACAGCCTGAACTATATGCGTACCGACGGCAAACCCGTCCGGGCTTCCCGGCTTTTCCTTGGCAAAGAATACGAAGTCCAGGTAGAGGAACTCTGCCGGTATTTCGGCAAAGCAGAAGGCTACGACCGGACAGTCCGCTTTGACGAACACCTGTACCAGGCACAAAAAGACCGCGCCGACAGAGCGTTTCGCTTCGCATATCTGCCCGTGGCTCAGGCACAACCCGACGCGAACGTGCACTCTGCGTTCGGGAGCTTCGAAGCAGCCTTCCACCGCCTGATGATCGAACTCATGGACGAGCAGTTGCGCTCCGCACACCGCGCCATCGGCAATACCCCCGTGGAAAAAATATACCTCGACGGCGGTTTTATAGATAATGAGGTCTATGTCAAGCTGGCCGCCCAACACTTTGCCCCGTACAAGCTGCATCCTAACCGATTGCCCCTGGGCTCCGCCCTGGGTGCCGCCCTGGCCGTGTCCGAAAAATCCGACAAGATGGGATTTTTAAAGGAAATATGATTTTCTCATAAAAAACACCTTATGAAACGCCACGCTTTCAAAATGAAACTCAAGCCCGGGTTTGAGGCGGAATACAAAAGACGCCACGACGAAATCTGGCCCGAACTGGCCACCCTGCTCTCCGAATCCGGTATCTCCGACTACTCCATCTTTTTAGACACAGAAACCCTTACGCTCTTCGCCGTCCAGAAGCTAAACGACGATGCACGGGATGCAGAGCTGCCACAGCACCCCGTCGTGAAAAAATGGTGGGCCTACATGTCGGATATCATGGAGGCACATCCCGACCACTCCCCGGTCGCCATCCCGCTCAGGGAAGTATTTTATTTGGAGTAAGCCCTTTTTAGAAAGGTCCCCTACAGCGTTTTCAACCAGTTTTTTAGGCGCTCCATCCACTGGTCTGGCGTCGTCGGGTTGTTGAGCCCAAAACCGTGCCCCCCCGCTGGATACAAATGCATTTCTGCCGATACACCCTGATCTATACAGGCCTGGTAGAACACAAGGCTATTGCCCACCGGCACCGACTTGTCATCAGCCGCATGTACGAGGAAGACCGGGGGCGTAGCGCTGCTCACCTGCTTTTCTGCGGAACAAAGCAAAATGTCAGCCTCCGTGGGCTGCTCGCCCAACAACAAGCGGCGGGAGCCTGCGTGGGACAGCTTCTCCGAGAAGCTGATGACCGGATAAATCAAGACCAGAAAATCGGGACGTAGAGAGGTCGTGTCGGCATTGTTCGCATCTGCCCCTTTCCGAAAGCGCGTCCCGGCAGATGCAGCCAGATGACCGCCGGCAGAAAAGCCCAGGATACCTACCTTTACAGGGGATATGCCATATTCCACTGCATGTTGGCGCACAAAGCGAATGGCCTGCTGCGCATCCTGCAAAGGCGCGAGCGACTTATCCACATTCGTGCGGTCGGAAGGGGATCGGTATTTGAGTATAAAGGCCGTAACTCCCTCGCGGATTAACTCCTGCGCCACCAGAATGCCCTCCTTGTCGAAGGCAACCCCGCGATATCCGCCACCCGGACAAATCACCACCGCTTGCCCGTTGGGCTTTTCGGGCCGGAATATCGTCAGTGTAGGCATGGAAATACCTGAAATAAAACGCCCCCCGACATCGCGCTGCTCCGTCTGCTCGGCAGATGGCACCCGTCTGGAGTTGGGTACTTCCCCGGGATACAGCGGAATCTCCCGGCCTTGCGCAGGTTGGGCCTGCAGGGTGGAATACATATAGATACAAGCAAGTGAAAAAAGGAAGCGTATCAGGCGCATATAGATAACTTTACAACCGAAACTACCGTCTGGGACCAGCGCAGAGCAAAGATAGGCAAAAGAACCATAGGCTTGTTGCGAGGGGTCGGCGAATTGTGACCCGTTTCACTGACTACGGGTACAGACTCCTTTATTTTTGTAAAAAAAAACAATATGGCCTATTATTTTTCCCACACAATGTCCACCGATTTCGACACCGCGGTTGAAATGGTTACGAAAGCGCTGCAAGCCAATGGGTTTGGTATCATCACCGACATTGACCTCCAGGCTACGTTCAAGAAGAAGCTGGACAAAGATTTCCGCCCCTATCGCATCCTCGGGGCCTGCAACCCAAACTACGCGTTTGAGGCCCTGCACCTCGAAAATAAAATCGGCACGATGCTGCCTTGCAATGTCATCGTACAGGAAATAGCCCCCGGCCAGATAGAAGTGGCAGCCATTGACCCAGTCGCCTCTATGTCCGCTGTTCCCAACGATACCCTCAAAACAGTAGCCGCCCAGGTAGGCGATATGCTGAAAAAAATGGTGCAAAGCCTGGGATGACCCCTCGCAACAAGTCTTTTGTAATCGCGGTTACGAATCGGAAACGCCGCAATCCATTACCTTTGCGCCATCATTCACCCAAACGGGCTTTCTATCCAAAGCCCCGATAAACACAACGACCGCTATGAGCCTCGTTCAATTGCTCCAAGAAACCCAGGCAACCCTTATTGATGTACGCGAACCCTGGGAACTCAGCATGCACAAAGTAGAAGGAGCCCGCAATATACCGCTGGGCGAAATACCACTCAAGGTGGAAGAGTTCAAAAACATGCCCAAACCCATCGTCCTGTTCTGCCAGTCCGGCAACCGCAGCGGAATGGCCGCCGCTATCCTGCAAGCCAAAGGCGTAACAGAAGTCTTCAACGGCGGGGGTTGGATGGATATCCAAATGGCTCTGCGCCGCAGTAGATAACGGCCCATCGGCAGCACATCGCGTCATAGAACTGGCACCATCAGACTCAATAGGTAGTCTCTTTCAGACGCACCCGGCCCTTGGAATTGCCGGGAATCCGCACGATAAAAAGGAGGTCGTAGGTACTGTCCGGAATCATCTGCATCGAAGGACTGGCCCCCAGTCTGCGCGCTAAGTCGGGCGTGGTGTTGGAATGCCCTACGATCAGGGCATTTTTTCCAAACCCCCGCAATACCGCAGCCAGACTGTCCAGGTTCCGGTAGGTCTGGATAGGCCGTTGGGTTTGCAAACGCAGGGGCTCCGCCGTCATAAGCGTCCGCCGATAAGGAGTGGACCAGATCGCCTCTATGTTCTTTCGGGCCATCCGCTCGGCCAAAGACGCTGCCCTGGCCTGACCGACCTCGGTCAGGCCAGGGTCCTGTGCTTCAGCGCTCTTCTCCGCATGACGGACGAGGTAAAGCGTAGAAGTACAGGAAAAGATCCCGGCGAGGCCCACGAGTAGGCCAATCTGAAGAAGTAGTTTGTGCATAGTCTGTTGTTTTTGCCTTGGAGAGGCGATGCAGAGGACTTGCTGCCAGTACCCCCTCCCCGGCCCTTAACCTCTCATAAAGCGCTTCGCCAGCCTTCTTCTAATAGGCTCGTCGTACCCTTTCAACGAAGCATATGCCACACCGACAGCCGCCGCCGCCAACAGGATGCCCACCCAAAGCCCTTGTTCAAAGGGGATTTTATGGTTTACTACCCAGGCGTAAAATACACATATGAAAGGAAAATGGGTGATGTACAACGGATAAGAGACATCTCCCAGAAAAGTACAGATTCTTTGGGTAAATACCCCCTCGACTTTTCCAATGGCACCGAGATATATGATGAGGGGGAAAACGAGGATGATCACAAAGGATTCATACAACCCGTTCATCCACAAATGATCATAACCGCCTATCCTCGGGATGCTCAAAACGACCACCAACAGCAGCCCCGCCCATAAAAACGTCGATTTACCACTGACAACCCGTACCATCCTACGCAGAAGCATCCCGGCCATGTACGGGAACAACAACCGGGTGAGGCCAATGGCAAACTGTTTCGGCTCAAGCGACCATCCGCCTATCAAATCGCCGGACGGCCCCAGGACGGCCAAACGAACCAAGGCCAGCGCTGCAAAAAATACCAGGACGGAAAATATGGGCTTGGACAGTTTCCTCAAAATCAATACATGGAGAATATTGGCTATGTATTCAAAAAATAAAGACCAGGCAGGCCCGTTTAGCGGGTGCATCTCGTTCCAACCCCGAATGTCCATAGAGGGAGGTATCGGAATCAGAGTGAACCCAATCACCAGCACCAATACCATCTGCCCAACTGACGCATCGGCTATCTTTGGGAAAAAAGTGGACTCCTGGAAATAAAACAACAACGCACCCAACAACATCCCCAAAATAATCAAGGGATGCAAGCGAATCAACCTGCGCTTGCAAAAGTCCCAAACCGTCATGTTATCCCAGCGGTCGTCATACGCATGGGCCATCACATACCCCGATAACATAAAGAAAAAATCAACGGCCAGGTAACCGTGGTTTATGATCATCTTATGGTAGTCGCCACCACAATACACCTCGAACAGGTGCATGAACAATACGATAATGGCGGCTATGCCGCGCAACGCATCAAGGATTAAGAAATGCTGCTTTGAATCGGCAAACGATGTGCTGGATGTGGCCATTGATTCCTGCTTTTTCTATGGGTAAAGGTGTTTATAGCGTTAGTAGACTTGTTGCGAGGGGTCAGCGAGGAGGGAAAAAAGAGTCCTTTTTTGTCCACACGA
>CAZSMU010000147.1:674-9059 GCA_964607915.1 uncultured Haliscomenobacter sp. | reverse complement strand
AATAGACTTTTGGCGCGGGGTCAGCGCCGCAGCACCTTAAACGCCATATTTCGACCGTGGCCTTGCATGATGGCCAGATTGATCCATGAGAGCGCGAATTTTTCTAAAAGCTCTACTTTGTCCGCCTTGCCAAAATCCATGCAGGTACCGAAGCCGGCATCCAATGCCAATCGGGTGGCTACCTTCTTCGCTTCTTCACTGTCGCCGGCCATGAACATATCAATGCCCTGCCCCTGGTACACGGGGTCAAGCATGTTTTCAAAGCCGGTAGTGTTGAAGCATTTTACCACTTCCGCATGGGTTTTGTCGGCGATGCAATGGTACACGGTCTTGTACGGGTCAGGACCCTGGCGGACGGAATTGGTGGCATCTATTATCGTTTTTCCCGATACATCGTCCATTTGCCCGAGTACCTCAAAGATTGCCGTCGGAGGGATGGCAATTAACACCACTTCCGACGCGGCAACGGCTTCGCGGATGGAAAATACGTGGGTATTCTCATTTTTCAATAATGCCATACCCTTGAAATGGTCTGTATCCTGGACACCCAAATGGATGGTATGTCCTTTTTTAGACCAGTTGGTCGCCAAAGCGCCCCCTACGTTTCCAGTTCCTATGATGGCTATTTTCATGTGAAATAGGTTGATTAGACCTGTTGCGATGATTCCCCCCGCGACCAGCCTATTTTTTGTGAAATTTATCAGGAATAAAATACCATGCCGGCACACCTATAAAAATTGCGAAGGACAGGTAAATGGATACAAAAGCCAGTGGCATCGAAATCAGGTATAACGTTACAGAAAGAATATTGCTTTTTTGAATTCTTTCATTGTGCGGAATCAATTTTGCAATCACCTCGACGTACCTGCGCATCAGGAAGAAGGCCAGAGCGTTCAGAAGCATCACAAAACCGTACATAACGGCCGCTTGGGGCAGCATGGGGTGCTTGGCCAAAAATGCAGTAGGCAAGGGAATCAGGGACATGGCGAACAGCAGGAACGCGTTGTACCAAACCAGCTTAGAGGTAGAATGCGGTATCTTATCGAATAAAGCATGGTGGTTGAGCCACAATATGGCTACCACCACAAAGCTCAACAGATAGGAAAATAGCTGCGGGACCAGCGCAAACAAAGCAATCCATACGGCTTGGTCATCGCCATGGTCCTCCCATTCCGGAACATGCAGCTCCAGGACCATAATCGTAATGATGATGGCAATAACCCCGTCGCTGAAGGCCTCCAGCCTATTTTTATTCATGTTAATATTCATAGCGCAAAAATCCTCCGATGTTGTTTGCCGTTTTGTAGTCTTTTCTTCCAGTTGCCGAAAAATCTGCAGCAACACCAAATTGAAATGCTTTCAACTTTGATCCTAAACGTACCCTTTGCGTAAACGCAAAACTTTTTTGAGCTGAGGTGGGGAAGGCATTCAGCAACTCCATCTGGCAAAACAAATTTGCCTTCTCCGTCAACCGGGGGGTATATCGCCCTAAAAAGAAAAAGTCAAGCGTTGGATCTCTTCTGGTTTCTGAAACCAGCCATGAAAATAACGTTATTTCTTTTTTGATATACGCCAACTGTATCCCTGCTTTTGGAAAAAAGCCCGAACCGAAGACCTGGCCCACCATTACCGGGGCAAGCCCTCTTAACTTGGGGTGGTTGTACGAAACCGCCTCCGTGAAGCCAAACTGGGGCAGATTGCTCGTGCTGGTCATCGTATAATCCAGACTCGCCCTGTTTCGGTTGAAAAACAAAAACCTCGTATTACCTCCCGTTTTGTCCTTAAAGTATTTGAAGAACATAATGTCCAGCGTAGCTTTTTTATGCCCGGCAAAGACTTCGACGGGTATTTGCGCATCCGCCACGCTTCCCGGCAGGAGCATGGCAGATGCAGCAAGTAGATATTTGAGGCGAAAACTCATTGTTTATTTATTCAGGGCTTTCACTACCATTTCCGCCACAGCCGCTCCGGAATTTTGCTGCTGACCAGTCATTAAATTTCCATCCTGAATGGCATAGGAACTAAACGGGGCCGCTACTTTGAAGGTGGTACCCTTTATTTTTTTAGCTTCCTCTTCGATGCGATACGGTTGAATTTTCATGCCAACTGCTTTATCGGCGAAATCCTCTTCTGCATCCGCAAAGCCCGTCCAGGTTTTGCCTTTCACCAGCAGTTCACCATTTGTTTTTTTGGCTTCCAACAATAGCGCAACGGCATGGCAAACCGCCGCACTGGGCTTTCCCGTCTCATAAAACGAAACGAATAGTTTTTCCAGATCACTGTTCCCTTTGAACGTGTACATGGGGCCCTGGCCACCTACGAGGAATATCGCCTCATAGTCTTTGGCGTTCAGCTCCGTCAGTTTTTTGGTATTGGCCAACATATCCTGGAAGGACTTCTGTTGCATATAGCCCAACGAAATCACGTCGTGTGCAGAATAGCCGCTCTGGTCGGTCGGATTGGAATAGCCATCCATTTCGATCTTGCCCCCGCCGGTAGATGCTAATTCTACTTCATATCCTGCCTCTTGAAACACTCTTAGAGGATGCGTAAGTTCGGCAGCCCAAAAGCCGATAGGCCAACCCGTCTGTTTACTCGTAGTGGGGGAACTCGCCACCATCAAAATCTTCCCTTTTGGTGCTGCCCCGTGAAAATGCACATAGCTGTTTGTTTCTGTTACCATATGGTTGTTCGTTTTGTGGTTCCCGTTTTGAGCCTTCAGTCCGAAAGCGGAAACCGTCATGAGCAAAGCGACTGAAATCGTTGTTCTCATTTTCCTGTTTTGAATTTTTTATCGCAAATATTCAAACGATATGTATATTTGTCAACAGTATAACCCAAAAGTGCGATACATACTTTTTAGAAAGTATTTTGTAAATCAACGACTTATTGCGAGGTGGAAGCCAGGTGGAAAGAAAATGCCCCTTCTGATCCTGCGCTGATACCCCCTCGCAACCGGTCGGCTCATTTAGTGCTATGCCAGACTTTCAGTACAAGGGAAAAGTGTACTACAACCCTGTTCAACTCGTGATGGAACAAATCGGGGGTACCTGGAAAGCCCCCATATTGTGGCGCCTGAAAGAAAGCGTCATGCGCTATGGGGAATTGCGCAGGGATATTCCCCACATATCCGATAAAATGCTGACCACACAGCTTAGGGAGCTGGAGGAAGACGGATACATCCACCGCAAAGTGTATGCGGTCGTACCGCCCAAAACGGAATATTCCCTGACCGAACAGGGCAGGGATATCATTGAACTCATCACGACCATACGGAACTATGGCCTGAAAATGATAGAAGAACAGTTCAAAAAGGGCCCCGATGAATCTAACGTTTCTTGATTAGAGTACGCAAATAGGTTCCAGCTCCGGTTTGTACCTGCACAAAGTACGCAGCGCTCGGAAAATTGGATATAAAAAATTGAGGCTCAGTTGTCTCTTTCATCAACTGACCAGACAGGTTGTAGATTTTAATGCTTGCCGGCTTTCGGTCGGGCACCTTGACGTTGACCAGGCCGCTGGTCGGATTGGGATATACCGCAATACCTTCCCCTTCCTCATCCTCTTCCCGGACACCCACCGCATTATTTACCAAAACCGAAAAGAGCTGTACTGCAACCTGGATTGCCTGTGCGGGTAGCTGATTGATTAGCACACAAATGATTGCACCAGAAGCAGGGTCGTATAACATAAAAGAATTATATCCCCCCCAGATGGTACCGCCGTGTTGCCAGACGGTCCTGCCGAATACCGTAGCTTTGCTGATGCCTATTCCGTAATTCCCGGCCCCCACAAAGGTGGTCAACTCCGTAAACGATTGGGCGCTCAAGAACTTGCCATTCATCAAGGCATGGTACCATTGTGCCATTTCACCGGATGTGGAGTACATTGCCCCTGCCGCCCCCGCTGCACTATTGAGCGACTTTCTCGGAATTGAAATGTTGTCGACCCCTGCTTGCCATGGATGGGCTATGGTACAGGCAAGGCTATCGTAAACGTCAAGAAAGGTGCTGTCCAGATGCAGGGGAGATAAGATGCTATCGCGCAATAGTTGGCCATAGCGCTTTCCGGTTGCACTTTCCGCTATCATGCCCGCAAGCAGGTAATTGGTGTTGCAATAATTCCAGCTCGTACCGGCGGGAAACAAAGGGGGGCCGGCCCAGGTCATTAGCTCGGCTGGGGTGAATATGCGGTTGGGGTTCGTCAGTATCGAATCCGGATAGCCCGTCACGCTTGTCACATCGGCTAAACCACTCGTGTGGTTGAGCAGTTGGCGTATGGTGATGTTTGGATCTATATTTTTAAACACGGGAAGGTACCGGTGCAGAGAATCATTGAGGTTAACAATCTTTTTTTCTGCCAGCTTTAAAAGCAGTACTCCTGTGAATAACTTGGTATTGCTCGCTATTCCAAAGGCCATGTCCGAAGTGATGGGTGCCCCCGGATGAGAAATACCGCTTACCCCTTGCCAGGTTCCCATTCCCGGATACATTACGCAGGCCGATATGCCCTTTAAATTATTGGCAATCCGCAGGTTTTCAATTTTACTTTGCAGTTGATTCGCCAAATCCGGAGGCAGGGACTGAGCTTTTATAACACTCGTAGCCCCCACCTGCAGGAGGATAAGGAGTAAAAATAGTTTCATGGTTTGATGCTCTTTAGTGCACTTTTGTTCGACCCGAGGAGCGCCGGAAGGTTTAACAAGCCCATGTCTGCTGATGGTCGTTTTATTTGTAACCGGACCTGCGCAGCGCGAATAGAAAACAGGCGGAAGCAAATCGCTGCTTGCGGGGATCATACCTGACACTAATGTGTCAAAATCAGGCTGTACCGGCACCGTACATCAAACGAATCATTACGAAATTCAAACAGTCGCTTTTAAGGCAGCAAAACAGGATTACCTTTGGAGCTCAAAAAACCGTATGAAGTCCTTATGCTTACCTCTCCTGTTCGTCCTTCTTGCCAACACCGGAGGGGCACAGTCCGTTGACAGCACGTCCAAGCTATTGCATATTAATGGTGTGATCGGTGTGACCAACAATGGGATTTCCATCATCCCGACATTTTCGTTGAATGCCCCGGCGGCTATTTTCAACTTTTTTATCCGAAGGAATAGATTCTCTTTCGATCCGGACATGCGCGTGACGCTCGACGGCAAGAAAGGCGGGATGTTGTTTTGGTTCCGCTATGATGTTGTGCGCAGTAAAAATTTCAAACTTGGTGCCGGCATCCATCCAGCGTACAACCTGGCTCTGCGTACCATAGAGGAAAATGACAAGATGTGGGAAATCACTCAGGCCAGGAGGTTCATAGCATACGAGGTAGCCCCTTCTTTTACCCTGTCGAAGTATTTGAGCATCGGGCCCTATTTGTTGAGAGGAATGGGGCTGCAAAAAGATGGCCCCAGATCAACCTACTTCCTGGCATTGAATACCAATATCACGAGGTTCCCGATTGCCCGTCATGTCAGATTTTCATGGACGCCACAAGGGTATTATTTGAATATAGATGGCCAGGATGGTTTTTACCTGGCCAACCATTTCAGGATATCGCATGACCAGTTCCCCGTTGCGTTATCATCCATTATGAACAAGGAAATAAAGACACGAATCGAAGGAAGTAAAAACTTTGCCTGGAACCTGGTCCTGTCTTATTCTTTCCGGCATCAGTACTCGGAAAAATAGGCTTCTGGCAGGATGCGCTCAATTTGTGCGAATCGAGGGGTCAACAAGTCCTTTCTCAATTACTGATAGAGGGTGCCTGCTTTACAAATATATCATCCGTAAGTTGAAGGAGCATAAATTTTGCCATATCTTCCAAGGTTACAGACAGCTTTAAACCTTTTCCATCCAGCGTTGCTATACAACCTCCCCGGGTCGGTTTATCCACTATATTGGGGCAGCGCACGATGGTCCAGTCGAGATTGCTGTCCATGATAATCGGCTCCATGCGGTTTTTGTCGTCAATGATCGCTTGCAGCCATTTCATGAAATAAGGGAGAATGATTTTCCTGAAAAACCAGGGCTGAAAGGCAATGCTGTTTCCGGCGCCCACATTGCTCATCGCAATCAAGCGCTTGACATTTTGCTTTTCCATTTCCGCCACCATGATTTTCGTAGCATCCGAAATAAACGTGCTGGGCTTTCCATCGCCTTTTCCGCCCAGGCCCAGGCACTGGATCACGGCTTGCTGCTTGTGCAAAACGGATGCGACTACCCCGGGGTCCAGCACATCTCCCTCGACGATCGTCAGGTTTGTATGCTGGATGGGAACTTTAGATGCGTCGCGGACCAAAACCGTTACCTTATGGCCTTGTTTGATGGCTTCTGCTAAAACGGCTTTTCCCGAATATCCGGTGGCGCCGAGGAGGAGTACTCTCATACTGGTATGGATTATTAGGTTTGTTACAAGGGGTCAGCGAGGAGGGAAAAACAAATATAGACCGCTTGCGGGAATCATACCTGACACAAATGTGTCAAAATCAGGGCTGTGCCCGTTTCTTCCGGATACCCGACGCTCAGGGAATCGGCGTCCAGGGGGCGTTCCAGGTCCATTTTGAACACTCGCGGGTTCTTCGCAATACCGTCTATCCAGGTTGGCTGTACGTTAACCCAACATTGTCTTCAAATCCTCTGCGACAATCTTCCAGGCTTTGTCTTCGCGTTCCCAGTCCCGAACCGGTTTCAACCTCCCATTTTCGCGAGGCGCAGCCTGTAGTTTTGACCAGGCGGTGCTCTCGAAGTCATTATCGCTCACCATCACGCACAGCACCTTGGCCCCTTCTGCGTGGCGTTGTGCAATCAGCGGCAACTCTTTGGTTCGTATATACTTCGAAGCCCAAAAATCGATGCTGAGCAGCAGAATAAAAATATCGGCCCCCATAATCTTATCCTTGATAGCCTCATCCCAGTTGTCCCCGGGTTGAATTTTCTGGTCGTACCAGAATTCGATATTTCTGTTTTCCTCTTGCACGGCAAGGTATTTTTTAAGCCTTTCTGCATCGTCAAAAAGTTCGCGCGCATAAGAAAGGAATACTTTGGCCGGGCCGGGGGTGGGGCCGGGGGTGTTGATTGCCGTGATGATCGGCAGGCCTTTGGGGGGATCAAGCCCTATTTCTCCTCTTCCTCCATTTGGACCCGACCGAGAACCCCCGGTGTTCTCCCCAACTCCGCCCAGGTAACCCAGCAAGCGGCTGACGATTTGGTTGGTTTTTAAGCCTTCATCGGCTGGCGAAATAACCCCTCTTCTATTATTGGCTTGCAAAGTATTCCACTCGCTCTCCAGCGCGATGAGGCCATCCAGCAGCGATTCCGGCCCTTGCGTTTCGGCCCATGTTTTGAAGACCCGGATGGCGTCATTCGTCTGGGCAAGTGCAATGTGGTTTCTAACGGTTTTTTTGAGTTCTTCTGGTGTCATAATATCAATGGGTTGAGAAGGTTCACGATGTAGATGCCTATCCCGCGTCAAAAAATGGAATATTTCTGCTTTGACGACACCGGTACCGTCTGCGGTAGGGTAGAAGTTTTCTTTGTTATTGTCCTCGAGGTTTGAGGCTTTTACCCATTTGTCCTTTTCTACGGCGACGTGGATTTCGGTTTTCTTGCTGAGCTCCCTGAATTTTTCAAAAACGCCTCTTGCCAGTGAATCCCCCTCCGGGTTCGTTTTGGTGAACACCTCGACCAGCCGGTTTTCTTCATCTGTGCAAATCACACAGCCATCTGAATGGTTGGGCAGCTTGAAATAAATAGCATTGCGGTACAACGAATCCACAGCAGAAGGCCCAAAATAACAGAGAAGGTTCACCATTACGTTCTCGGGAAGAATGGAGGGGTAATACAAGGCGAATCGGCATTCCAGACCTGATTGATGGCCCTCAAACAGCTTTCTTTCGGGTTTATTAACTTTGTCAGAATCCGATAGGTCCGGCAGGTATTGTGGGGCGACGTACAATCCTTTTCCACCCGGTTTGCGGAATACCAGTCCGAAACTTTCCAGCAATTCCAGCAGTTCGCGCCAATCCGCGCTTGCAAAAACCCGCTCCGCGTACACCGTGTCAAATTCCCCTCGCTCTTTTTCCAGCACATCGTTTCCCTCTATCAGCTTATACAAGCGTTTGGTCAGCGCAAGCGGATTGATATACACTTTTTCTTTCAACCCTTCTTTGTCAAAATAGATTACCTCACCAGTTTTGTGGAGATAGCCCAGGGCTGCGTCTTGATCTTTTTCCGGAATCCGGTATTTGGAGGCCAGTGTATTGAACTCCGTACGGGAAATTTCCTCTTTCCCGCTATTCCGGTAAGCCGCAATTGCTTCTATCAGGTCGTAATAATTTTTGGGGAAAGAGCTGCCAAGCAGGGGCAATCCGTTCAACGCCTCGGTAATGGC
>CAZSMU010000147.1:0-664 GCA_964607915.1 uncultured Haliscomenobacter sp. | reverse complement strand
CCTGTCTCACGCTGTCCACATAGCCGGAATCATTGCTTTTTGCATCGAAAGTGAGGGAGGGCCCGTTCTGATATTTTTTCCCTAAATCATCCGGAAAAGATTCCCGGGCTTCCGCGGTGTGCGTTTTTACGACCAGCAGAGGGCTGTTTTTGCTGTGCATCCGCACATTGTCCAACCAGTATTCATGCCTGCGCCAGCGATGCTTGGGCGATTTGACCTGGTCCTTTTCCTGGTTCCGCTCCGCGATGGCCTTGTCCGTCCAGGCATAGACATACAATGCTTCCTCTGACATGAAGAATTGGTGGGTCGCATAAAACACCTCCTGCCCGCCAAAATCCCAGACTTTCAAATAGAGCTTGTCGGTTTTCACACCCGGGAAGTCGCGTTTGTCCATGTCTGATATAACAATCCCATGGGTATAGACTTCATGGGCATTAAAGGGCTTCCCGCTCAATCGATTGACGAGGCAGGTTTTCCCTACGCGCCCATTGCCCACGATAACCAGCTTGGCCCTGTAGTTGGGCTGTTCACCGGAAATGGCAATGCTGCGCAACTGCGCGCTGATCTCCACGGCGTTGCCGCTGCTATCTCCCTCTATCAGGGCCGCTTCAAAGGCTTCCAGGGGGGTTCCCTTCACATAGAGGGGTTCGAGGAGAGCGAGGGG
>CAZSMU010000146.1:0-9190 GCA_964607915.1 uncultured Haliscomenobacter sp. | reverse complement strand
CCCAGGGCAACGACGAGGCTTTTCACCCAACCCCTAAATAGTTGCCAAGATTCCCTTTCCCTACTGCACCAACTCGAGCAATTGTTCACGCTCCAGAATTTCCATAAAACGGGCGCGGCGACGGTACTCATTGCAGATAGCATGCATGCGCATGGAGAACCGCTGGGCGGGTTCCATATCCTTCAGGTGCCTCAGTGCGTCTGCTGCGGCCATATACGCCCGTTCATTGGCCAAGGGGAGGTTTTCGTCCAGTACATCAATACAAACCGCCTTGGCCGCCTCCGGAAATCGCTTTTTGTGGCGCAACAGGAACTGGTATTTCCATTCTTTTGCCTCGTGCGGTTGATCATCTATCCGGGTCAGCAAGGGGAGAACCTCATCGTATCGCCCCTCTGCATCGAGGTAAGCCAGGAAGTCCAGCACATTCGCCTGTTGGAGTACCTGTTCCAGTTCGGCGCGCTGGGAGGGCTGCAGGCCGAGCGCGTATTGCAGGCTCTCCTTCGTAGCCGTTTCCCGTACAAAGCGCGACAGCCAGACGTCTATTTCTCTGTCCTCGCGGTATTCCCGCTCGAGTTCGATGCGCATCCGAAACAGGTCTGCCGTATTCCCGGCAATCCTCTTCCCGGAGGAGAGGGCTGCCTCCAGGGTTTGGATCGCCTTTTCCGGACGGTACTCATCCAGGTACGACACGGCCAACTCTTTGATAAAAAACGCATCGGACTGGCGCAGCGTCAGGAACTGTATCCGATGGGAAGGACCCAACAAGGGCTCGAGCCGCTTCCAGGCCAGTTTCTGGATATGCGAAGCGGGAAGGGCGGCAAAGCGGGCGGACAACAAGTACGGTTTCAGAACTTCGATTTTCAGCCCGGAGGTGTCCCGCAGGAGCGCGACGAAGCCGGACAAGGCGAAGGGCCGTTCGAGGTTTTTGAGGATATCGGTCAACCCCTCCAGCGTGGGGAGGACGTTGGGCTCGTCCTGGGCAGCTACAAACGCGCTCAGGTACAAACCCAGTTTTTCCCCTTCGAAATACAATCCGGTGGAAGGGTCGCGCAGGTACCCTGCTTCTATCAAAGCATCTATTTGCCGGACGGCGTCTTTCAGCACATGCAGGACGGCGATGCTCTGTACCGACCAGATCGGACGGAGTTTTTCAAGTTCTTCGATGAGCTGCTCTTCAAAGCGCGCGGAGCCCGATGCCTCGGCCTGTATGAAAATCTGCTTCAACTGTTCGGACACCTGTTCGAGCAAGGCTCCCCCCTGCTTGTCGCCCCTGAATTGGCGGGCGAGGTTGCGACGGTATTCTTTCGGGGTGAACTCCAGCAACAACTTGCGCAGTTCGGGCACACTCAGCGTTTCCAGATAAGCTTCGAAGTCGAACGCACCTCCACCAAAAGGGCTCGTAGGCGATTCATCGAGCGGGCGCAATGCCTCGGCCCCCATTTGCCGGAGCCGAATCAACAAGGCCGCGATGTGTTTGCAGTGGTCGCCAAACGGGCAGGAGCAACGGCCAAACACCTGGCTGTCGCGAAACTCCAGTTCTTGTTCATAGCGGGGCACACCGGCAATTTCAGCCTCTACCCGCCCCTTTTGAATATCAATGAGGTCAAAGCGCTCTGCATTCCGATGTGCCCTGTGCAATACAGGTCTCGAAAAGAGTTCAATAATTCGGTCATCTTTTAACCCCTCAATGGCCCGCGAGAATGAATAATCGCGGGGTACTTTGAAAATCAAGTACATGCAAGCTATTTTTGAATATTTTACCGGCGTTTTATCACCACCGGATTAAAAACCCCATTTCACATGCGCATGCCCTGTCGCCACCAGGAAATGCAACGAGGTTGGAATAGGCTATGGCCGGCAGTCTCGAAGAATTTTACATGCACTGGCCAAGGCTTGCCAAAGAAAACAAATTCGAATTACGACTATCCGACTTGTGGCGAGGAATTCAGATAAGCACGGAAAAAACAACCGTTTCTACCCGTACGAAAGCTTTTGAGGGAGTATAGGACACTATTATGACCAAAAAGTAGGGAAATGAGCAGGAAAGGAACTTTTTGCCCCTAATAATCCGCCTCGCAACAAGTCTTTTAAAATCGCCCACAAGATGCAAAAAACATTTGTGTTTTAAAACAGGAATGTACACAACACGGCAAAAACAGCCGGAGAACACCGTGTAATAATTCGCGAAAGATAAAATTTAGTTCTTTGTTTTTCAGCTTTTTATTATAAAAAAATATTCCAAAACCACCTTTATAGGCAAAACAAAACGGTGTAAATCGGACTGTTTAGTTGTCTTCGCGGAACCCTGGCGTAGGTTTGGACGCTTTCCCTGCCCATTCGAGATACCACCCCACCTGCAGGAAGCTGTGTCCTGTTTCATCGTTGATTTTATAATCGAACTGCCGCAGGTAGCCCGCCATTGCGCTGAGCGACGGGGATAGGCGGTAGGTCAGCGACGCATTGAAGCGATTGCGCTCGAAATAGGGCGCTTTATCGGTCAGGAACACCTCGTTTCCAACCCCGATATGCAAGGCCCGCACGCCCTGGCGTTCCTCGACCAGGGGGTACAACAAACCCAGTCGGTAGCGGAAGCGGTTGCGATAACCATTGCTGGTAAATCGCAGTTCAGCGCGGTATCGGTGTTCGATAGCCAGGAGGCCCGCCGACTGGGTCAGCGACACCTGGGGCCAGAGGCGGATTTCGCTGTTGTTTTTCGGGGTGACGAAATCCCCGCCTGCCCGATAGGTGTCGTACTTGCCGAGGGCCAGAGAGATCCGCAGATTGGGGTAAGCCCTGTAGGTAAGCCCCGATTTGATTTCGTGGTAATGAAAATGGTCGTAAAAGCGCAGGGAGCGCACCTGGGCTTCCCCAAACAAGCTCCAAGGCCCCTTCAAGGCATAACGCACGTTGAGGATGTTCCAGGAACCCAGCTCGCGCGGCTGTGCATACCCAATGCCCAGAAAGGCCAGGGTACACAGCACTACCCCGCCGATTCGATTTTTACCCCTCATAGCTTCTTGCCCTAACGCAGTGCCTGGTAAATAGCGACCGCGAATTTTTCCTGCATTTCGCCCCATTCCGGTCCGGCACCGACTTGCTGGGTCATCAGGACGGCAACGATATTTTCCTTAGGGTCAGCCCAATAGGCGGTGGCGAAAGCACCGCCCCAGGAGAAGGTGCCCACGTTGCGGATATTGTCAGCATCGGCATTTGAGACGACTGAAAAACCCAGGCCGAACTGTTTTCCGCCCCAGAGGCTTCCCACCTGGTTTTGCACCATCATCTCTACGGTTCGGGGCGCGAGCAGGACCTTTCCGTTCCAGGTGCCTTTATTGAGCAACATTTGCAGGAAAGCAGCGTAATCCCAGGCCGAAGACGACAACCCCGCCCCTCCTGAGAAGTAGGATTTCTGTCGGTTGGGGAAATCCGGGAAGATACCCGAAGTCTCTACGCGCAGCGGCGCGAACACCCCCGGGCTTTCCCGGCGGTAGATGGCCGTCAGCCGGGCGTGTTTGTCGGACGGGAGGGTAAACCAAGTGTCCTGCATATCGAGGGGTTCGCAGATGCGCTTGCGGAAGAACTCCTCCAGCGACATGCCAGATAAGCGCTCTATGATGTGCCCCAATACGTCGGTATTCAGGCCGTAGGTCCAGCGCTCCCCGGGCTGGTGTTCGAGAGGCAGCGTACCCAGTTTGTCCATAGAGCGCAGCATGTCCGCCTTGAAATCCCCGATGCCCGCAGAAATGCCGTTTTTGGCGTAAATGGCCTGCATCATAGGGCTTCCAATCGCTGCATATCCCAATCCCGACGTATGCGTGAGCAGGTCTTTGATCGTGATGTCGCGCTTAGCGGGTGTAGTGGTGTACGTAGTATCTTTCGGCTCGTAGGTCGCGACGACCTGGGCGTTTTTGAAACTTGGGATAAACTTGTGCACCGGGTCGGTCAGCAGCAACTTTCCCTCTTCCAGCAGCATCATAATGCCCACGGAGGTCAGGGCCTTGGTTTGGGAAGCGATGCGGAAGATCCCGTCTGCCGGCATGGGCTTTTTCTTTTCCCGGTCGTCCAGCCCAAAGCCCTGGTGGACGATCAGCTTTCCGTCTTTGGCTACCAGCGCCACGGCACCGACGATTTTTCCGTCTTTCACATACCCCTCGACGACCTGCTTGACGCGCTCCAGGCGCACGGGGTCAACATCGGGATGGGCGCTGACGCTGCGCGACAGCACGGGCTGTCCGGACAGGCGAAGGACAAAGAGCAGCGCTGCGGGCAGCAAGAGGGATACGCGGAAGATGGTTTGCATACAAAAGGATTTTGATGTGGAAGGTACGTACAAGGGCCGGTATTTTCAAATTTACCAGTCGGAGAATGCGGCGTTGAAAATATCTTCCATGATCTGGTTGGTAATCGCCTTGATGGCTTCTGCCTCCACGCTGGAGAAATCGCGATCGTTGGGATAGTCGAAGAAGAAGGAAAAATTGCGCTTCCAGACTTGCTTATCGGTCTGGTTGTTGAAATATTCGACTGCTAGGTTGATGGTCAGGCGGTTGATTGCGGTCACCTCTCCGGTGCGCGGCGCTTCCGAGGAGATGCGGAACTCGACCAGGGTACCCCGAAACTCGACATCCGGGTCGGTATCGTCGTATCGGAGGCGAGATTCTGTGCGCACTTTTTCCCGCAGGGCGTCCTCCATGGTTTTGGACAGGGAGGGCAGTGCGTTTTCTGCGTTGTTGGCGAAGGGTGCCACGTAGTACGTTTCGATGGCCGGATCCAGGCTGACGCCCCGGAAGGAGTAGCAGCCTGCGAGCAGGGGCAGCAGCAGGGAGATAGCGAGGGCTCTATACATATCGTTCAAAGGTTGTATTGTCTGATTTTGCGGTACAAGGTGCGTTCCGATATCCCCAGTTCCTGAGCTGCTTCTTTCCGTCTGCCGTTAAATTTGCGCAGTGCGCGTTGGATGAGTTGTTTTTCCTGGTCTTCCAGGCGCAGGTTGTCATCGAGGATCTCTGCTTTGCCCGTGCGACCGGGGGGGTGTTCATGGGCGGCAGACAAAATGACCGGGCGGTGGCCGTGGGGTTCGTTTGCTTCATCGGGCTGGACTTCTTCTTCCAGTGGGTCGAAGGTGGGAGCAAGGACGGTGTAGGGGTCGGCGACTGCGAGGGCTGACCCGGGCTCCAGAGCCTTTAAGGTACGGGCGTCGGGCATGCGGAGGTCGTTGCTCCGGATCAGGCCGAGCACTAGTTTTTTGAGGTCGTTGAGGTCGGCCTTCATATCGAACAACAGCTTGTAGAGGATTTCCCGCTCCTGCAGGCCGCTGCTTTCCCCGTGGGGCTTTGGCAGCATCGGCATGCTTGGGCCGCGCAGGTTGGGCAGGTACTCCAGCAGCATTTCCGCGCTCAGGTGCCGGTCTTCGGAGAGGATGGATACTTTTTCCGCGACGTTCTTCAGCTCTCGTATATTGCCGGGCCAGGGGTAGTTTTCCAGGATTTTGCGGGCCTGTTCGTCCACCTGCACAGGTTTCATCTGGTATTTTTCCGAAAAATCAATAGTGAACTTTCGGAACAACATGTAGATGTCTTCGCGGCGTTCCCGCAGGGCGGGCACTTTGATGGAGACCGTATTCAGGCGGTAGTAGAGGTCTTCCCGGAACTTCCCTTTTCTGATAAACTCTTCGAGGTTGACATTGGTGGCCGCGATGATGCGCACGTTGGTGCGCAGCACTTTCGACGAGCCCACGCGGATGAATTCGCCACTTTCCAGCACGCGCAGGAGATAGGCTTGGGTATCGAGGGGCATTTCGCCGATTTCATCCAGGAAAATCGTGCCGCCGTCGTAGGTTTCAAAATAGCCTTTCCGTTCGCCCGTTGCGCCGGTGAAAGCTCCTTTTTCATGGCCAAAAAGTTCGGAGTTGATGGTGCCTTCCGGGATGGCGCCGCAGTTGATGGCGATGGATTTCTCGTGTTTGCGGGGGCTAAGGGAATGGATGATTTTAGAAAAAACCTCTTTTCCGGCCCCACTTTCCCCGGTGATCAGCACGCTCAGGTCGGTTGAGGCTACCCGGATTGCGGTACTGAGCGCCCTGTCCAGCAAGGTAGACTGGCCGACGATGCCAAAGCGCTGTTTGATAGCTTGCAAGTGTTCCATAGCGGAGGGGGGGAGGGCTTGAGGGTTAGAGGGCGATATCGCCCAAGAGGGTGGCGCTGCTGGCATCCCGTATGGTCACGGGTACATAGTCCCCCGGTTTGAGGCCCGGCCTTTTGGGGAAAACGACCATTTTGTTCTGGGAGTTTCGTCCGCAGAAGTCCTGGTCGGAACGCCGGGAATCCCCTTCTATGAGTACCTCGAAGGTTTTCCCAATATCCCGGCGGTTGTGGTGGAAAGAAACCTGGGTTTGCAGGCGGATGATTTCCTGGAGGCGGCGTTTTTTGACCGCTTCCGGGATATCGTCCTGGTATTTCCGGGCGGCGAGGGTGCCTGGACGTTCCGAGTAGGCGAACATATAGGACATGCTGTAATCGGCCAGTTCGATCATGCTCAGCGTATCCTGGTGTTCTTCCTCCGTTTCCGTACAAAAGCCGGCGATGATGTCGGAGGATACCGCGCAATCGGGCAGGATACGGCGGATGGCCCCTATGCGGTCGAGGTACCATTCCCGGTCGTAGGTGCGGTTCATGAGCTCCAGCACGCGGCTGTTGCCCGACTGCACCGGCAAGTGGATATACTTGCAGATATTCGGGTGTGCAGCCATGGTGTGGAGCACCTCATCAGTGATATCTTTGGGATGGGAGGTAGAAAAGCGCACGCGCAGGCGGGGGTCCACCTGTGCCACCATGGCGAGCAGTTGGGCGAAGGGAACGATTTGGCCGGTTTCCGGGTTTTCCCACTTGTAGGAATCCACGTTCTGCCCGAGCAGGGTGACTTCGCGGAAACCATTTTCCACCAGTCCTGCTGCCTCAGCCACTATGCTGAAGGCGTCGCGGCTGCGCTCCCGGCCTCGAGTGAAGGGCACGACGCAGAAGGAGCACATATTGTCGCAGCCCCGCATGATGGAGATGAATGCGCTGACCCCGTTTGACCCGAGGCGCAGGGGGCTTATGTCCGAGTACGTTTCTTCGCGTGACAGGAAGACGTTGATTCCCTTTTCCCCATCTTCTACATCGGCCAACAGAGTAGGCAGATCGCGGTAGGCATCTGGCCCGACGACCAGGTCCACCAATTTTTCTTCTTCGAGGAATTTCGATTTGAGGCGTTCGGCCATACAGCCCAGTACGCCAATCATCATGCCCGGGCGTTTTTTCTTGACCTGGTTGAACGCCGAAAGGCGCTTGCGGACGGTCTCCTCGGCCTTTTCCCGGATGGAGCAGGTGTTGATGAGCGCCAGGTCGGCCTCTTCCAGGTCGCGCGTGGGCCGGTAGCTCAGCCCGGAGAGAATAGAGGCCACGATCTCACTGTCGGAGAAGTTCATCTGGCACCCGTAGCTTTCGATGTAGAACCGTTTGCCCTCTTCCGCTGAACCCACCTGCGGGTGTGTTTCCTGCCCGGCATATACCAGCGCGTCATCGGGAGCATATAGGGAATTTTGCATATTTTTACGTTTAAGCCTGCAAATTTAAGAAACACCTGCAAATTTGTCAGGTTTTGTTGCGCAATAAAAAAAGGGGAGAATATATCAAAAACGCGTATCTTGTGGCATCCCCCTTCAACCATCCCGAGGCCGTTTTACATCAGGGAAAACGAAGTATGCTTCAACCCCTTCCCTTTCCGGTGCCGGGACTTCGAGACCAAGTATATGGAACGCGTACAAATCCTGATTGCAGAAGATGATCCGCTGTTTGCGCTGGAACTCACCCGCATCATCGAAGAAAACCTGGGGTATCAGGTAGCCGCTTGCCATGACAATGCCCGAGCAGCCCTGGACTGGTTGGCCAAAGCCGCCACGAGGCCCGACCTTGCCCTGCTCGACATTTCCCTCAAAGGCGAGCCCGACGGCATCGGATTAGCCGAGCAGATGACTGGTATCCCCGTCATCTTCATCACCTCTGCCGACGTACCCGGCATTTACCAGCGAGCGCGACAACTCAAACCGCACGGGTATATCGTCAAACCGGTCGGGCAGTTCACCCTGCAGAGCATCGTGGAAAGCGCCCTTCTGCGCAACGCCCAGCCGGATGGTCCAAGCGATACAACAAACCGCCCCTGGCAGGAAGGAACGGTCTTAAACGACTTTATCTTTCTCAAGAACCCCAAAGGTGAGCTCGTCAAAGTGGAGCTCAAAGAGGTCGGCATCCTCGAATCCGATGGGAATTACTGCACGATACAAGTCCGGAATCTCAGCCGCTTCGTCATCAAGAACTCACTCAAGCGCATCGCACAGCAGTTGCCCTCCCCGCTCTTCGTACAGGTACACCGGAATTTCATGGTCAACCTCTCTATGGTGGAAAGCATCCAATTGTCAGAGAACTTCGTACAAATACTGGGCAAGCTCATCCCAATCGGCACGAGTTTCCGCAGCACCTTTCTGGAGCGGCTGCGCACGCTTTAACAGATCAACCCATGGCACAAACCATAGCTCCGATTCTCTTCCGAAGAACTGCCTTCATCTGGCTACTGGTTCTGGCTTTATCCCGTACGGGGCGCGCACAGGGCGATTACAGCAGCGACTACCATATAGACATCCAGTCGATAGATGGCCGATACGGGCTGGAGAGCATGATCATCCGCACCATCCACCAGGATGAAAAGGGCTTCCTCTGGGTCTCCACCCCCGGCGGCCTGGCGCGCTTCAACGGATATGAGTTCCTGTACTACAACGACCCGAAATTCATAGGGAAAATCAACACCAGCATAGATATCGTAGGGGATGTGGAAGGTAAGCTCGTCGTCGCGGAAAAAGGAATCAACTCCAACGACGATGACCGAAAAAAAAACACGGAAGAAATCTATACCATTTACCTCTTCGAACCCGAATCAGGACGCATTTTGCCGTTCTCTTCCTCCATTGGAAAAAATATCCCGTTCAACAAGCTGCGCATCCAAATGCTCAAATTCCGCGATGGAATCTTGTATGCCGGCCTGGACGATGGCCGGATTTACGCCTATTCAAAAGGGAAATGGGCCCTTTTTTACGCCAACCGCTCAAAAGATATCATCCGTTCCCTGCTGATCAACTCCCCCGATAAACCTTTCTGGGTCG
>CAZSMU010000145.1:4835-9390 GCA_964607915.1 uncultured Haliscomenobacter sp. | reverse complement strand
AGAAGATCCTGGGTCAACAAGCCCGACCAGGTAGGTACATTGACCACGCTCAGCAATGTAGTCGCCACCAGCTCCCCTCTGGACCAGGCCTCCCTGTCCACCCGCTTCTGGGAAGTAGACGGAGGATGTCAGGAGGAGTACGGCCCTTCAAACGGATGGCCGGGCAGCAGCACCTTCAGCGCGTTGCGCCGAAACGAGATTGCCCCTGACTACACGGGGCCCAACGCAAAAACATACGATGTGTGGGAAGGGACTGCCTTCCCGCTCGCAGACAGTTCCGATGTGCACTACGACCCGACCGATCCGTCAAACGATGTACTCAACTACCTCTACCGGGATACTACATACGTCGGCCGCTGGTTCCACAACAATGTTCCAGTGCCTTTGGTAGAAACGGGCGCCAATACCGTGACCGACATACTCTACCACTACCGGGCGAGCCGTTTCGTGATAGACGTCATGCGGGGCAATACCGCTACGGAAGTAAGTATAGACTCCGTGCGGTTCCGGGACAATACCAACCCCCCGAAAACCCAGTCCTGCTGGCGGCCCCTGTCCGTCATGTTCCGCATCCAACCTGCGACGCCCTCCTTTAACAACATTCAGCAAACCTATTGCCAGGGCGAAACGCCCCAGACCCTGCCCGCCGTCTCCCTGAATGGAATACCGGGCACCTGGAGCCCGGCGACGATCAATACTTCTGTCGTAGGGGCCACTACCTACACGTTTACGCCCAGTGTGGGTAGTTTGCCCTACACCGTTACCATAGTGGTGACCCAGAAAACGACACCTGTGTTTTTCGACACGACGATTTGCGTAGGGGCCGGAGCATACCTGCTGCCCACCCGTTCGAAAGATGGTGTGGTAGGTACCTGGCGGCTCAATGGCGCAGTAGTCACCACCGCCTTGACCAGTACGACCGGTTCCATAACCTATACGTTCGTACCCAACTCCAACGCAGTTAGCCCAAGCAACCCGGTATGTGCCAATAATGCGAACTTTACGGTCCATACGATACAATCCATCTCAACCGGCTGCCCAACCAATGTAAACATCACGCTCGATCCGGCCACTTGTACGAAAACGCTTTCTTTCCCTATGCTGCAAATGGATGGCTGCGCCCCCAACACGCATAGAATCGTCGTGCAGGACGACCAGCCGCAAAACGGAGCGGTCATTGACGGACCAGGCACCTGGCCCTACCGTATCCTGACCACTGCCGATAGCCAGCTCATCTGCTGGGGTACCATCAATGCCGAAGACAAATCCGGGCCCGTGCTGAGCTTTTATTACCTGCCCTGTACCCATCAGGCCTCGACGAGTTACCCTGCGTTCCAGACAGCGACGTTCATGAGCACGGACATCAATCTGATTCTGAACCAGGAAAGCAGCTGGAACGATACTTCGTACACCTATTTTTCAGGAGCGCCGGTCTTCCAAGAACCCTGTAATGGATGCAATGTCACCCTATCGGCCTCAGATCAAATTACGTATGTGTCCTGCAACGATGCCGACTGGATCCTGAACCGCGTATTTGCCCGCATCAACCGAACCTTCTTTGGGCGGGATTGCCGGGGCAACCAGGTGACGATACAACAGACTATTTTGTTTAAAACGCCCTCTATGGCGGGGATCAATGCCAGCCTCAATTCCTGGTTCCAGAACCGGATTGTCATTCTGAATGGCTCGGCCTGCCTCCTCACGCCTACCGAGATGATTACCCAGTTCAAGGAGGGTACCTACCCGTCCATTTCTAATGGTGCCAACCAACCCAAACCCGTCTTCAACGACCCTTTCCACTGCGAACCCACTACAGAGACGTACAGCATATTCCAGGAAGCGGTCACCGCTGGGGTAGCCAAAAAAATGCTGAGCCAGCGGATGAGCTACTCCGTAGGCCTGGTTTCCCAGGATCCGGCCTGTGAAAGCGGCCGCCGGATAAATGTCAATATCAGCAGTACAGACTGGTGTACCGGTACATCTACCGTTGTGGCCGACAATATCACCCTACTGCTGGGGAACTCGTCGCTGCCGTCCAATCTGGTCGTATCTTCCAATGAGTTGAGCATTGGCAGCGCCGGTGGCCAACTGACCTTCAACGTAACTTCCAACACTTCGTGGTTTGTCTCGGAAGATATGTACTGGGCCTCCCTCAGTCCGACCAGCGGCAACCGGAACGGCATCGTAACCGTTACCGTTTCTCCTAACAGCAGCACGCTGTCGCGCTCGGGGGTTATCTATGTGTATGGTTCCCAGACCAGCTCCCGGACCATCCTCCTCACCCAAAGCGGCGCACAGGTTAGCCCCTTATCCGTAAATCCATCGAGTATTGCCTTTACGTCGGCAGGCGGGGCCACTCTGGCCAGCTTGCAGGCAGTGGGCAATTGGAGCGCAAGTTCCTCTGCCGCCTGGCTGAGCGTAGATCAAATCAGCGGAAACGGCAATGTGAGCCTGGTGATCAATTGCCAGGCCAATGCTTCATCCAGCGCGCGCACGGCATTGGTCACCATCCAGTCCGGCTCCCAGCAAGCCTTCATCAGCATTACACAGGCTGCAGCCTCTGCCGTATTGAACTTTGCGCCCGCTTCCCTCTCTTTCCAAAGCAGCGGCGGACAAGGCACCCTCAACCTTCAATCGAACAGCACCTGGGTAGTAAACAGCAAGCCTGCCTGGCTCACGCTCAGCCCCATGTCGGGACAAAACAACGCCATCCTAAACGTGAACTGCTCGGTCAACGGCAACAGCCAAACCCGGAACGGTACCCTCTCTTTCCTGTGCAATGGCACGGAAATCAAGAACGTTCCCGTCACACAGGACGGTAGCGCGTTGTTCCTGAATCTGCAGCGCGATAGCCTTTACTTCCCTACTGCCGGGGGCAGAGACACCATCTATGTGGAATCCAATGGCAGTTGGAACATCAGCGAATCGAGCAACTGGCTCAGTCTGAGCACGAACGGTGGGCAATTGTCCGGCAAAGTGGCCGTTTTCTGTACCGCCAATACCAGCGCTGAAACGAGAAGGGCCGATATCTCCGTGCTGTATGCCGGGTCGGCAACCCGGACCATCCGGGTAGAACAGGCGCCCTTCGCGGGGCGACTCAACGTATCCCCGCTCCAATGGGACGTGAACGGCCCGGCAGGGTCTGTTTTCCTCAGCGTAGATGCCAACCTGCCCTGGACGGCCAGCTCAGCGGATAGATGGATTTCTTTGCAACCCTCCTCGGGCAGCGGCGCCGGAACGGTGCGGGTATCATACACGCAAAACCAGGATACCGCCGCCCGACAGGGACGGGTAGTGTTCCAGGCCAATGGGATGGCTCCGGTAAGCGTCCAAATCCGCCAGGGCATTCCGGTTATGGCGCTCCTACAAACAGATACGCTGTATTTCTCCCGCCAGGGCGGCGAGCAGGAAATCGGCTTCTGGACCTCTGGCGGGTGGACGCTCACCCCTTCCTCCTCCTGGGTCGAAGTTTCCCGGTTAGCCGGCAGTAGCGGCAACAACCGAATTGTGGTCGCTTGTCCACCCAATATTGGCTGGGGACGCAGCGCTTCTCTGAGCATCCGCGCCGCAGATGGCTCCACGCGCCAAGTCATTGTCAAGCAGGAAGGCAATACCCCTTACCTGACGATAAACTTGAACTCGCTCACCTTTTCGGAAAAAGCGGAAAGCATCAGCCTGCTCATCTCTTCCAATCAAAACTGGACGATCTCCGGCATCCCGCAATGGGTCAACTTGTCGCATACAAGCGGCTATGGGGATAAAACGATTGTCCTCAACTGTGCTGCCAACCCCAATGCCGCCAACCGGGTAGCGCGGCTGAAACTGGCAGCGCCCAACCTGGATACGATAAGCATCGGCATTGTACAAAACGGGACCAAAGCCTTCCTGTCTGTCTCTTCGACTTTCGTGCAAGGCCCCAGCGAAGGCGGCACCATCCCTCTGTTCGTCCAATCCAATACGACGTGGAGGGCAACCGAACTGCTGAGCTGGCTCTCCATTACCCCTGCTTCGGGGAGCCAGTCCGATACCATATTCCTGAAGCTACAGCCTCGGGCCTCCTCTGTCCCCAGAAGCGGTACGGTCACAATTTATGGCCCCGGTGCCCCTACTGTGAAGGTTACCGTCGAGCAACTGGGGGTCAAATTCAACAGCCCGGCCCAATTGGGCCCCGATGAAGGAGTGCTGATGGATATCGCACCCGAAAAGCCTTTCCTCGCCTACCCCAACCCAAGTTCGGACGAAATATCCCTCGATTTCCGACAGGCAGTGCAGGAACCGTTCACCTTGGTACTCCGCGATTTGCAGGGGCGCGTACTGACGAGCCGCGTATATCCCTCGGGAGCCCTTCCTGGCCTGGTGGAACGCATCTCACTGGCTCACCTGCCGGAGGGGGTTTACACCCTGGCTTTTTCTGCGAAAAGTGCCCGCTATGTGGAAAAAATCTTTATAAAACGTTGATTTGTAATAAATAATTTAAAACCATGAATCATTCACGATCGTGAATGATTCATGGTTAATGATTCGTGGCAAATCGTGCGTGGCAAATCGTGCGTGG
>CAZSMU010000145.1:4568-4735 GCA_964607915.1 uncultured Haliscomenobacter sp. | reverse complement strand
GAATGATTCATGGTTAATGATTCGTGGCAAATCGTGCGTGGCAAATCGTGCGTGGTGGCGAAAACCCAGCGAGGGGCGTTACCGCCTCGCTGATAAATTACGCCCTTTCAGGGCTTAGACGTAAAGCCTCGAAGCCATATATGTCAGCACATCGAATTCCGCCATAA
>CAZSMU010000145.1:0-4468 GCA_964607915.1 uncultured Haliscomenobacter sp. | reverse complement strand
GCCCCGAAGGGGCGTAATACACCAACGACGGGCGCAGCCCATCGAACACCAACGATGAGCCCAGCCCATCAAGTCAGCCACCCAAGCCCCGAAGGGGCGTAATACACCAACGACGGGCGCAGCCCATCGAACACCAACGACGGGCCCAGCCCATCGAACACCAACGATGAGCCCAGCCCTTCGAAACGACGGGCACCCCATCGACCCAGATAAGAAAACGAAAACTATAACCAGCCCCGAAGGGGCGTAATACAAAGGCAATGGGACAATCGCTCGTAAAAAACTACGTACACATCGTATTCAGTACCAAGCACCGCCAACCACTAATACACCCACCTGTGGAGGCAGAGCTGCACGCCTACCTCGCAGGTATCTGCGACAAACTAGGCTGTACGGTTATAAAAGTAGGCGGTTATACCGACCATGTCCATATACTCTGCATGCTATCCAAAAAAATAGCCCTGGTTAAATTGATGGAAGAACTGAAATCACATTCATCCAAATGGATAAAAACAAAAGGAGCGGGTTACGAAAACTTCTATTGGCAGGACGGTTACGGAGCGTTTTCCGTTAATCCATCTGGAGTACATACCGTAACTGCGTACATCGCCAACCAGTACGAACACCACCGCAAGAAAACTTTTCAAGATGAGTACCGGACCTATTTAAAGAAGTACAAAGTTGAATATGAGGAGAAGTATGTTTGGGATTAGATCCATCGTCCTTACCGTATAATGCCCCCTTAGGAAATTTAATCTCTTCTTCCTGTGCCATATTTCCTTCCTCGCTGACCCCTCGCAACCCGTTCTCCCTACCCAATTTTGGGGATTCAATCCTTAGGCTTCCTTCTAAAAATAGGTATTTTATCCGGTGCGCTATAATTTTTCAAAAGCGGCTTGTATGTTTGCGATATTAATTAGATTTAGTCTTAATAAGGTTAATTTTTTATACAAATGAATACATTGTACAAGAGCATCCTGGCCCTCCTGTCCTTCTTTGTGTGGACTGCCCTCCTGAGCGGCTGTACGAAAGAGAGCAAAGACCCTCTGATTATCTCCGAGACGTACGATACCTCCGGCTTCTCCTCAAATACGGCAAAAGAACAGGCCCTGCGCACCCAATTAGAAGCTTTGGTAGCCGAGATGAAAAAAGGGCGCACCCCGGGGGTGAATGTCTCTGCCGACAAGCTCCTCGCGTTATATACCTCTGGCAACCCATCCCTGCAGGCGGTTGCCACGAGTTACTACAATAGCCTCCTCAGCGGGAGCAACGGCTGGATAGCTGCCCTCGCAAGCGCCAGCGGGCAAACCTACACCCCCGGAGGCAACAGCGGTGGAACGTATGGAGCCTACCTGTTCTCTCCAGACGGGATAGAGCCGGAGCAAATCATAGACAAGGGCCTTTATGGGGCTGCAGGGTACTACCGCGCCGTCAGCCTCGCCCAAAATGCCCTTTCTCCGGCCACCGTGGATCAAATCCTGTGCCTGTACGGTGCCCCGCCCGAGTTCCCGAATACCAACGCCAATACCCGAACGGCAAATTCCGATAAATTTATGGCCGGCTATGCGGCGCGGCGCGATAAAAACGATGGCAAGGGGTTGTACGAGCGCATCAAAAAAGGCTTTCTCCAACTGCAGGCAGCCGTAAAAGCCGGTCCGGCCTATGCGGAGAAGCAAGAGGAAGCCCTGGAGCAAATTTTTCAGAACTGGGAAAAAGCAGCGGCGGCCACATCGGTCAACTATCTGTACAACGTGGTGTCCACTATGAGCGCTACCAACCCCACCGATGCCCAGAAAGCGGCTGCCTTGCACGCCCACAGTGAGGCCATCGCCTTCGTTTGGGGCTTCCGGCAGTTAAATTCCCCCTTCCGCATCGCCACGGACGAGCAAATAGACCAGGTGCTGACCCTCCTCTACGCGAAGCCCGGCGTCAGAGCCAGCGTATATACCATAGCTACCAAGCCTGTACAAACCCTGGGTAACGTGTTGCAAGCCACCGAGAAAATCCAGGAGATATATGGGTTCAGCGAGCAGGAAATGGAAGATTTCAAGAAAAACTGGGTCACTGAGCAAGGTCGCTGAGCAAGCCCTCTTGCAGGACCTTTTGCCCCTCCTCACTTGTCAAAAAAACATCCAGCCATGAAAATTTCCCACTGTGTCTTTTTAGCAGGTTTTCTCCTGTTGTCCCCTTCCTGCAATGCACCGGAAAGCAGCGATTCCGCCAATTCGTTCGACCGCAAGGCCATGCTCGAGCGCTATGCGCTGCAGTTCATAGAACCCGCTTTTGCCGAACTGCGCCGCAGCGCAGGCGAGCTACATGCCAAGGCGGGGAGTTATGCCGACGCTCCCGGTCCTGCTGCGCTGAGCGCCGCGCGCAAGGCCTGGAAAGAAGCCATGTTGAGCTGGCAGCAAGTCAATGCCTTTCATTTCGGGCCGGCAGGCGAGTCTGGTCTGCGCAAGACCCTGCTGGAAGAAATCGGCACTTTTCCCATATCAGAGTCTAAAATCGAGGCGGCCATTGCCCGCGGGGATCATCTCTTCAACAATTTCGACCGCGATGCACGAGGATTGCTGGCCGTGGAGTACCTGCTCTTTGGCAAGGAGCCGGACTACGAGGCCATGGTTCAGCTCTCCGCATCCCCAACCCGCAAGATACACCTCAAAGCGCTTACCGGGCACCTCAAAGAGCGGGCCGAGGAAGTGGCCGCTGCGTGGACGGCCTATCGCAGCACCTTCACCGAGAACGCCGGGACCGATGCCGGCAGCTCGACTTCGCTGTTGTACAATGCGTTTGTCCGGAGCTTTGAGCACTTGAAAAATTTTAAAGTGGGACTACCTGCGGGCAAACGGCCCGGCCAGATCAGAGCCGAGCCTCAACTGGTAGAAGCCTATTACTCCGGGTTCTCGCTACCGCTGCTGAAAAGCCACTTCGACGCCCTGGAAAACCTGTACCTCGGCCGCAGCACCTCGGGTTTGGCGGGAATAGGATTCCGCGACTACCTCGATGCCGTAGAAGGAGGTCCGGCATTGGTAGCCTTGACCCTGGCCCAGTTGCAGGCCGCCCGCAAAGCCATCGAGGAGATCCCTGCCGATGTGCCCTTTTCCCGGCTCATCGCCAACGCCCACCCTTCCGTAGAAAATTTGCATACCGAGCTGCAGAAACTCACGCGCTTTTTCAAGAGCGATATGTCTTCTCTGTTAGGCATTTCCATCACGTACAACAGCGGCGATGGCGATTAAGCTTCTGGAACGCATCGGCGGCTGGCTCTGGGAGCCCGTTTCCAGTGCGCCGCTGGCGACCTTCCGCGTCCTGTTTGGGCTGGCGATGGCGTACGGGACCCTGCGGTTCTGGTCGTTGGGCTGGATAGAAGACCACTTCATGAACACCCGGGTACAGTTCAAATATTACGGGTTCGAATGGGTAGGGCTTTTGCCGCCAGAGGGGATGTACATCCTGTACGGCGCCATGTTCGCCGGGGCGGTGGGCCTAACTCTGGGGCTGTGGTACCGCTTTTCTGCCCTGCTGTTTTTCTTCACGTTCACCTATGCCGAGCTCATTGACCTTACGTACTACCTCAACCACTATTACTTTGTCAGCCTGGTCAGTTTTCTATTGGTATGGGTGCCTGCACACCGCCGATTTTCCCTCGACTGTCTCCGCAGGCCAGGTCTTGCGGTGCGCGAAGTGCCCCGTTGGACTATTTTCGTCTTTCAAGTGCAAATCGCGCTCGTCTATGTATATGCCGGATTGGCCAAAATCAATAGTAGTTGGTTAATTGAGGCGATGCCTCTGCGGATATGGCTTCCCGCGCAAAGTGGCTTACCCCTCATCGGTCCTCTTTTTGAATGGCCCGCCCTACCCTGGGTATTCGCCTGGGCAGGCATGCTCTACGATACAACCATTGTGTTTTGGCTATGCCGGGCAAAGAGCAGGCCGTGGGCGTACGCTTCGGTACTCGTTTTTCACGGCCTGACCGCTGCCCTATTTCAGATTGGCATTTTTCCATTGGTCATGGTGGTAGCGACCTGGGTATATTTCCCGCCCGGCTTCCACGAGGACCTGATTCGGCGGGTACAGACCGCTGTATATCGCGTGGACATTCCCGCCGCGGCAAGTGCGACACCTGCTACTCCCCGGCGCGCTTTGGCCGTTTCCCTTTTCCTCTTTCTATACCTCGGCTTCCAGGTCCTCTTTCCCTGGCGTTACCTGCTGTACCCCGGCGATGTATTCTGGACGGAAGAAGGGTATCGCTTTTCCTGGAGGGTCATGTTGATGGAAAAAGCAGGGACAGCAACCTTTTATATCAAAGACCGCCGCAGCGGAAGGGAGGGAATCGTGGACAACAGCGAATTTCTGAGGCCGCACCAGGAAAAGCAGATGGCCATGCAGCCCGACCTGATTCTCCAGTATGCCCGCTTTTTAGAACGGCACTACGAAAAAAGAGGTATGTACAAGCCAACGGTACGCG
>CAZSMU010000144.1:0-9470 GCA_964607915.1 uncultured Haliscomenobacter sp. | reverse complement strand
ATTCTACCACACACCAAATCTATATACGCGATATGAAAAGAGTCTTCTCCATGTTTGCAGGCGTTTTACTGTCGGTTTCGGCCCTTTCGGCCCAGACGCCTATGCTGCTGCGCCATCCGGCCATCAATAAAGATGGCTCCCTGGTCGCTTTTTCTTTCCAGGGGGATATCTGGACGGTGCCCTCGTCAGGGGGTAAAGCTACCCGGCTCACCATCCACGAAGCCTACGAAAGCAATCCGGTCTTCAGCCCGGATGGTAAGCAAATTGCATTTTCCGGAGCGCGCTTCGGCAACAACGATATCTTCGTCATGCCTGCCGAGGGTGGCCTGCCCAAGCGGCTGACCTACCATTCCGCCGGCGACAATGTGGCCAGCTGGACGCTACCCGACCAAATCCTGTTCTCCAGCGCAAGGGAGTTCCGGCAAATCGAACGCCCGCAAGAGGTGTACGCCGTGCATCCCCAGGGCGGCACGGAACAGCGCGTCCTCGACGCGGTAGGGTTCGATCCGGTGTACTCTCCGGACGGGCGGTTCATCGCCTTCGTGCGGGGCGATATCAACCCCGTGTTCCGCGAAGACTACCGAGGACCTTCCAACCGCGACCTTTGGCTATACGACACCAAAAGCAAACAATTCAGCCCCCTGCCCGCTTTTGAAACCAACGATATCCTCCCGCAGTGGGGAGACAGCCGCACCTTGTACTTCCTGTCCTCCAACGATGGTACCTACAACCTGTACCGCATGCGCATAGACGGCCAGGGCAAACCGGGCACCCCTGAAAAACTGAGCAACTTCAAAGAGGAAGCCATCCGCCATTTCAGCATCTCGGCAGATGGTTCTACTATCGTCTTTGAAAAAGATATGCACCTCTACCTGATGAAAGCAGGTAAGGGCAATGGCCAGAAAATCAACATCCAGATCAACCCTGATGAGCGCTTCGACGCTGTGGAAACCAAAACCCTCAGCACGGGCGGCAGCGAACTCGCCATTTCGCCCAACGGCAAATTCCTGGCGTTCACTCTTCGAGGGGAAGTCTTTGTCAAAGAAGCAGATAAAGAAAAAAGCCGCAGCGCCAACGTCTCTGGCCATGCCTATCGCGATATGAACCCGGCATGGCTCAACGATTCCACCCTGCTCTTCTGCTCCGACCGCAACAATGGCAACTTTGACCTCTATCTCGCGCGCTCCGCCGACCCCAAAGAGGGCAATGTATTCAAAACCCTCAAGCGCGAAACCGTACGCCTGACCACCACCCCGGGCGACGAGTCCAACCCTGTCGTGTCGCCCGATGGCAAAAAAGTGGCTTTCGTGCGGGGTAGAGGTACGCTGGTCGTGGCAAATATTGACTCCACCGGCCACCTGGGCAACGAAAAAATCCTACAGGATACCTGGGATACACCCGGGGGCCTCGCATGGAGTCCCGACAGCAAATGGCTGGCATACGCACTCAGCGACCTGTACTTCAACCAGGAAGTCTTTATCCATGCCGCCGACAACTCCCGCAAACCGGTCAACGTATCTATGCACCCGCGTACCGACGGCCGCCCAGTGTGGAGCCCCGACGGCTCCAAACTGGGGTTTATCTCAGCCCGCAGCGACCGCAGTAACGACGTGTGGTTCGCATGGCTGAAAAAATCGGACTGGGAAAAAGCGTCCCAGGACTGGCAGGAGATGGAGAAGCCCGCCCCTGCTGCCTCCGCAAAAGGCAAATCCACCGTGCCGACCGTGCAAATAGACTTCGACGATATCCACGAGCGGGTCGTACAGGTGACGAACTTCCCCGGCGAAGAGGGCGACCTCGCCATCTCCCAGGACGGTGAGACCTTCTTCTACACCGCCTCCAGCAGCAGCGCCCGCGGCCGCGACCTGTACAGCATCAAATGGGATGGGAAAGAACTGAAGGAACTCACGAAAGGCGGTTCCAACCCCTCGCAGGTCCAGATGGATAGAGAAGGAAAATACCTCTATTTCGGAAGAATGGGGGCGTTCTCCCGATTAGATGCGAAAAGCGGACAACAGGAATCCCTGCCTTTCGCCGCCAAAATGGAAATCAACTACCCCGCCGAACGCGAACAGGTGTTCGAAGAGGCCTGGCGCACCATCCGCGACGGGTTTTACGATCCCCAACACCACGGCTACGACTGGAACGCACTCCGCGAGAAATACCGGGAACGCTGTATCCAAGCCTCTACGTCCAATGACTTCCGCGATATGTTCAACTACCTGCTCGGGGAAATCAACGCCAGCCACATGAGCCTGAGCGCCCCCGACCGCGCAGAAACCCAACGCGAATCCACCGGAATGCTGGGCGCAGAACTAAGCCCCGGCGAACAGGGCATGCGCGTCGTGCGCGTCATCCCCGAAACGCCGGCGGCCCGGACGGAAAGCAAACTGAGTACGGGCGACTTGATTGTTGCGGTCAATGGGAATCCATATAGCCCAAGCGCCAATTTCTACGAACTCCTACAGGCCACCGCAAACGAAAAGGTACTCCTCGAAGTGCGCAACCCGGCAGGGGAGGCGCGAGAGGTGGCCATCCGGCCCGTCGCCAACCTCGGGAACCAACTCTACCAGGAGTGGGTGGCCGATCGCAAAAAATTGGTAGAGGAGTACTCCAAAGGCCGGCTCGGGTACATCCATGTGCGCGGTATGGACATGCCCAGCTTCGAAGCTATGGAGCGGGAATTCACCGCCGCCGGCTACGGCAAAGACGGCATCATCGTGGACGTGCGCTACAACGGGGGCGGCTCCACCACCGACTACCTCATGGCCGTGCTCAACTACAAACAACACGCCTACACCATCCCGCGCGGGGCCAGCGAAGACCTGGAAAAAGATAAACTCAAGTTTAGGGACTACTACCCGACCGGCGAACGCCTCATTTTTGCCCCCTGGCTCAAGCCTTCCATCGCTCTCTGCAACGAAGGGAGTTACTCCAACGCCGAAATCTTCTCCCATGCCTACAAAACCCTTGGCATCGGAAAGCTCGTCGGCCTGCCCACCAATGGCTCTGTCATCTCTACCGGCGGACGCGCCTTGCTCGACGGCTCTTTCGTACGCCTGCCCTTCCGGGCCTGGTACACCAAAGCGACCGATAAAAACCAGGAACTCGGCCCCGCCGTGCCGGACATCATCGTCCGCAACAGCCCCGACTGGATCGCCCGCGGCGTGGACGAACAGTTGAAGGCCGCTGTGGACACCCTGCTCAAAGACCTGAAATAGCCTCTTGCGTTGTAGGGGGAAAAGGCACTTTTCCCCCTACAACGCAAGCCTATACGACAAAGAGGCGTTGAACCCCTAAAAGTCTGCACTACAAAGCACCCATTCATCTTGAAATTCTCAGGCAGAACGTCTATCTTTATCCGGTTCTGGCATCAGGGACGGTTGTACGGCGCTTTCGCATAAAAATCCTGCTGCCGGTTCAAAGATCAAGGGCAAAACCACATGTCAACATTGCTAAAACAGGCGCAGCCTACCTTTGGAGAACTGTGCGGAAATGGTAGAACATACGTAGTACCTCCTTTTCAGCGCGATTACAGCTGGGGTAAAGAAGAGTGGGAGGACTTGTGGCTCGACGTGCTGGGAATTGACGAGGAGGGCGACCATTACATGGGATATCTGGTTTTACAGGAAACCCGGGAACCCAAAAAATCAATCATTATAGATGGGCAGCAAAGGATAACCACCATCAGTTTGCTGATTTTAGCGGCTGTACAATACTTGAACGGAAGAGGAGATGCTAAAAGAGCAGAGGATTTAAAAAAATCCTATCTGAGCAGCCGGGACTTAGTACGACAAATTGAGATACCGAAATTAAAACTGAACTACAACAACGAGTATATCTATGGCGGTAAATTGATGCAACTTGATTTGCCACAAAATACGGTAGGACTGAAGCCATCCGAAAAAAAACTGATCGAGGCGTATAAATACTTTTTAAAACAGTTTTCAGAACAATTCAAAAATGAGAGTACCCAATCTGTAACCGAGTTTATTTTAAGCAAAATAGACCTGAAATTATTCTTCACCTCCATCACGGTTAAAGATGATTTAAATGCGTTCAAGGTCTTCGAAACCCTGAATGCAAGAGGAGTTAAATTATCAACAGCAGATTTACTAAAGAATTTTTTGTTTTCGATCATCTACACCCCCAACGCAGGCTCTATCACGCAGGAAGAAAAAAAATGGCATCGCATCAACGATATACTGGGCAAAACGGATGTGACCACTTATCTTAGGCACTTCTGGAATGCTCGTTACTACCCGGGTGAACGGAAATCCACATTGTTTAAAACTATCAAAAACGCCGTACAAAAGCAATCAGATGCCATTCATTTACTGAATGATTTAGATAATAGTGTAAGTATATATGTCGCTTTAGAAACCCCGCAAAGCGAAATCTGGACGAGTGAGCAATCAAAAATGATTGAAGATTTGAATATTTTGGGAGTAAGCCAATGTTACCCGTTGCTGATGATGGCCAAAACCAGGTGGACAGAGGCCGAGTTCAATAAATTACTCAGAAATATTATAACCATATCCTTCCGATACCACACTATTGGCGGCCAAAACCCCAATGAATTAGAACGTATTTACGGCAAGGCTTCCGCTTCCATTTTCAAAGGGGAGATTAAATCCGCCAGAGTGCTATTCAATACATTTTTAAAGGAAGCGTATCTGGATGACGATAGCTTCAAAAACGATTTTTCCCATAAAATCATCAATACCCAAAAATACAATGGATTGGTAAAATACATACTCGGCAAACTCGAAGTTCAATACGGCGGTAACGAACCTGATTTGGATTCAAAACAGTTGTCCGTCGAACATATCTTACCGGAGAGCCCAACGGAGGAGTGGGCACTAAATTTCCAGGGAGTTGATATTGACCAGTATGTTTACCGAATTGGAAACTTCACCCTTCTGGAGGCAAATAAAAACCGGGAAGCCGACAGAAAAAATTTTGATGAAAAAAAATTAATCTATCAAAGTTCGAATTACCGATTATCTACTCAAACAATACCTTCTGAATATTGGACGCCCAAATATGTACTTGCCCGACAAAGGGAATTGGCCAATCAAGCCCTTGCAATATGGAAAATCAATTATCAATAGCATGGTTGCGAGGGGTCGGCGAGGATTCTTCTTGCAACCATGCCTATCAATAGACCGGATGAAAACAAGCTTTGTCTTTCTGTTTTTGGCGCATTTGATTTGGGAATGTACCCCCCCGGAAAGCAATTTTGGAGGAGAAACTGATTTTGGCCGGGTGGAAGGAACGCATCCTGTCCGGGTATGGATTTCGTCGCCCGACAAAGCAAACCTGCTCTACGGCAAATCGCTGCCCTTGGTTGACAACGCCGATGCGCGGTTCCAGACCATACAGGTGGATTCTTCAACCACATACCAGACCATGGAGGGCTTTGGCTACACCCTGACTGGCGGCAGTGCCCGCTTGCTGATGCAAATGGATGCCAAAGTACGTGCCCCCCTTTTGGAAGAGTTGTTCGGAAAGGGCGATGGAAGTCTCGGAATCAGCTACCTGCGCATCAGCATCGGCGCATCGGACCTAGACCCTTTCGTGTTTAGCTACAACGACCTGAAACCAGGGGAAAGCGATGTCGAGCTGAAAAAGTTCAGTCTGGGGCCGGATACCTCGTATCTGATTCCGCTGCTGCGCGAAATCCGGGCCATCAACCCCGGGCTTGCCCTCATGGGTTCGCCCTGGAGCCCACCGGCGTGGATGAAGGACAACAAAAGCAGTAAAGGGGGGCAGCTCCTGCCTTCCTGCTATGCCGTGTATGCACGCTACTTCGTGCGCTATCTCCAGGCCATGCAGGGCCTGGGCCTGGAGGTCGGGGCCATCACCATCCAAAACGAGCCCCAGCATGGCGGCAACAATCCCAGCATGCTCATGTCGGCCTCCCAGCAAGCCGATTTTGTCAAAAAACACCTCGGACCGGCTATCCGGGCAGCTGGCCTTTCTACTAAAATCATTATCTGGGACCACAACTGCGATAATCCCCAGTACCCGATTGCTATCCTCAATGATCCCGAGGCGAAGCGCTTTATCGAGGGCAGCGCCTTCCATCTGTACGCAGGGGAGGCACAGGCCATGTCGCTGGTACACGATGCCCATCCCGACAAAAGCCTCTACTTTACCGAGCAGTGGACAGGGGCCAAGGGAGACTTTGGAGGAGATCTCAGGTGGCATATCCGCAACGTAATCATCGGAACCACGCGCAACTGGAGCCGGGTCGTCCTGGAATGGAACCTGGCCAATGACCCGCAGTACAATCCGCACACCCCGGGAGGCTGTACGGAATGCAAAGGCGCCCTCACCATAGATGGATCTGCATACAGCCGGAACGTGAGCTACTACATCATCGCCCACGCAGCCCGCTTTGTACCTCCTGGCTCCCGGCGGATCGCCAGCAACCAGTGGACGGAATTCCCCAATGTGGCGTTCCAGACGCCCGAAGGTAAAAAAGTGCTGATCGCCCTCAACGACGGGGCCGACCCTGTTTCTTTCAACGTAGAGTCCGGCAGCGGGCGCTTTGTCGCAACGCTCAACCCGGGCAATGTGGGTACGTTCGTGTGGTGAGGTAGAAAAACATGGAGTACAGCCGCCTTTTTTCTTATTTTTGACACTTGACCTCTCGCTAACAAAACAAGGCCATGGAACGCATCACCCTCGCACCCGATTACTCTATTTCCCGCGTCCTCAAAGGCGGCTGGCACCTGGCTGGCGGCCATGGCCCGGTGGATGAGGCGGAGGCCATCGCCGATATGCGCGCTTTTGTGGAGGCGGGCATCACTACTTTTGACTGTGCCGATATCTATACCGGCGTTGAAGACTTGATCGGCAAATTTTTGCGCGAAGAACGCGACGCCTTCGCCTCTGGCAACCTGCCTGCGGTGCAAATCCACACCAAATACGTGCCCGATTACGACGCGCTGGCTACCCTGAGCAAAAGAGATACAGAAGCCATCATAGACCGTTCCCTGCAAAGGCTGGGGGTAGAACAACTCGACCTCGTGCAGTTCGCGTGGTGGGATTATCGGTTTCCCCGCTATGTCGAAACGGCGGTACACCTGCACGAACTCCGACAGGCAGGGAAAATCCGCCATATCGGGGTGACCAACTTCGATGCCGCCCATCTGCAGGAAATCCTCGATGCCGGCGTACCCATCCTCGCCAACCAGGTGCAGTACTCCGCGCTGGACCACCGCCCGGAACGCGATATGACCGCACTCGCCCGTGAGGCGGGCTTCGCCTACCTCTGCTACGGCGTCATCGCCGGCGGTTTCCTGAGCGACCGCTACCTGGGCGCTCCGCCCCCGGAGGAGCCGCTGGAGAACCGCTCCCTCACCAAATATCGCCTCATCATCGAAGAATACGGAGGCTATGAGCGCTTCCAGGAACTGCTGGCCACCCTTCACCGCATAGCAGGGCGCCACGGTGTCGGGATTGCAGAAGTGGCAGCGCGCTATATCCTGCAAAAACCACAGGTGGGCGGGGTCATCATCGGTGCCCGGAACCGCCGCCACCTGGCCCGGCTTCGGCAAATAGACGCCCTCGCCCTCGATGAAGCCGATTTGGCCGCTATCGCGCAGGTGACGGCGCGTTCGCAAGGCCCCGACGGGCCGGTATATGCGCTGGAGCGCGATAAAAATGGCCGTCATGGCGCAATCATGCGCTACAACCTCAACGGACAAACGGCCGCTCGCCCATGACCAGGACAGAGACCCCCGATACGCCGCTGCTGCAGTTCTATGGAGGAACCGTCGGCGCCTTGCTGCCCTTTGGGCTTTTCGCAGGGGGCGTAATCGCCATCGCCCTCTCCGGTGCCCCGGACGAACGCGGCTTCTGGCCGGTCCTGCTGGCAGCCCTCACCGCTGGTTTGTTGCTGGCAAAAGACCGCAAGGCCTTCAGCGAGACCGTGATCAACGGCATGGCACAACCCATCGTCATGGTGATGCTCTCGGCCTGGATGCTGGCCTCTACTATCGGTGTGCTCATGTCGGAGACGGGCTTTGTGAACGCTCTGCTCTGGGCAGCAGGACAGCTCCAGCTCTCGGCAGCCGGGTTTACCGCTGCCGCCTTTGCGATATGTTGCCTCATTTCTCTCTCTACGGGATCCAGTTTTGCCACCATCCTGATTGGCGGCCCCCTGCTGTATCCGGCAGGCGGCCTTCTGGGAGCCGATCTGCCCCTTTTGGCCGGGGCTATCCTCGCCGGGGCCACCTTTGGAGACTTTTTCGCCCCTATCTCCGATACGACCATCGCCAGCGCCCTCAGCCAGGAAGCCGAAATCGGCCCCGCCGTGCGCAGCCGCCTGCGCTACATCCTGCCTATCGCCCTTATCGCCTTGCCTTTATACTACTTTATGGGGCGGGTGCGCACTGCTTCGGCAAGCCCCGGCGAAGAACTGACCGGCAACCCCGCGGGATTGCCCATGCTCCTCATTCCCATCCTCATTGTAGTGCTTTTCCTAAAGGGAAAACACTTGTTACACGGCCTCTTGCTAGGACTTTTGGGAGGGGTACTCCTGGGTTGGGCACTCGGACTGCTCCCCCCCGCCAAAATCCTGTCGCTGGACCTGGAAAATTTCAGGGCCCAGAGCTTTGTCATCGAGGGCATCAACCGCGCGACCGGCATCAGCTTTTTCACCATCCTGCTCATGGGGCTCGTAGAAACCCTGAAAGCCGGTGGCCTCATAGGACGGCTGGTCGCCTGGGCAGCGCGGCACAGCCACAGCCCGCGTCAGGCAGAAGGCTGGATTGCCGCCGCCGGCAGCGCTGCGGTGCTGCTCACGACGCACAGTATTGTGGCTATCCTCATGGTCGCCGAATTTGCCCGTAAAACCGGCGCACAGCAGGGTGTTGGCCCCATCCGCAGAGCCAACCTCCTGAGCCTTGTCGTCTGTGTGTTTCCCTTCCTGCTGCCCTATTTTATCCCCGTTATCCTCATGGCCAACACGACGGGCAGCGGTGAACCCTTTGGCCTCGACCCGGTAGCGCCGCTGCAGACAGGCCTCCATAACTTTATCGCCTGGGGCCTGGCAGCTATGACCATCGGAACCCTTTTGTGGAAAAAAAATAAATTATGAGCGAGCAACCACCTGCCTTGCGCCCCGACCAGTTCGAATTGTACGACCTGCGTATTGTAGTAGAGCAAATCAACGGGCATTGTACCTGCAATATGCACGTCGGAGACTGTTTTTATCTGCGCGGAGGCAAATTATCCCTGCCCGCAGAGACGGATTTTTGCTTGTATGCGCTCCAATCGGCTATCCCGCTGTTGCCCGCCAAACAACGCCGCAACCACCCTGCCGACTGGATGGAGACCGATGCGCGCGTCACCTGCCCGGATCCCGCCTGTGGCCTCATCCTGCGCATAGACCGGGAAACCACCCGCGTGTTGAACCACGACGACGTAAGCCCCATTCCCTGGGATGAACAGGAGTG
>CAZSMU010000143.1:0-9599 GCA_964607915.1 uncultured Haliscomenobacter sp. | reverse complement strand
TTCTTTCCGCACGACCTCTACAAATATGCGGAGCTGGTTGAGTGTATAGTTCATAAATAATATTTATGTTTTTTATTACAAAAATAAATACATATTTATGAAAAGTGCTTTTCATTTTTGCACCCGTATTTCGGCAGGCTTATTGCAGGGAGGGAAAAAAGGGCCTTTTCGACCCTTCGATGATCCCCTCGCAATCAGTCTAATACTTCACGTATTCTGCATGTTTGAAGGAAGATCGCTTTTTATCGCCACCCGGCACTGTAAAGAACAGGTATTGGCCCCGCTCCTGGAGCAGGCACTCGGCGTGCGCTGCTTCACGGACCCGGGTCTGGACACCGATGCTCTGGGTACTTTCTCCGGGGAAGTACCCAGAAAAAGCGACCCTTTGCAGACGGCCCGGGAAAAGTGCCGCATGGGCATGGAGAAGAGCGGTTGCGATCTCGTACTGGCCAGCGAGGGCTCTTTCGGCCCTCATCCCCACCTGTTTTTCGTGCCCGGCAACGAGGAACTCCTCCTCTTGATAGATGCAAAAAACGATTTGGAAATCAGGGCTCACTGCTTGAGCGCCGATACGAATTTCGGCGGGCAGGAGGTCTTTTACGAGTCCGAACTGCTCGAATTCGCCCGGGGTGCGCGCTTCCCTTCCCATGGCCTCATCCTGCGCAAAAGCCAGGACGAGACGGACGGCATGGCAAAGGGCATCACCGATCAGAATCGGCTCTTGTATGTGTTCAAGGACCTGAAGACGCAGTACGGAGCTGCGTATGTGGAAACAGATATGCGCGCCCTATACAACCCCACGCGGATGCGGGTCATCGGAGAAGCCGCACAGCAGTTGTTAACACGCATCCAATCGCTTTGCCCCCGCTGCCAGTCTCCGGGGTTTTGGGTTTCGGAGGCTATTCCCGGGTTGCCCTGCAGTCAGTGCGGGAGGCCTACCCGTTCGACCTACGCCCATTTGTACCAATGCCAGAAATGCCACTTCCAGGAAAAGCGGGAGTTTCCCCATCAGAAAACCTGGGAAGACCCCGGGTACTGCGATTACTGCAACCCCTGAATACCTCAAGCAGACTTTTCACCCGATACACAAGGCTTGTTGCGAGGAGAATCATCGAGGGGCCAAAAAGGCCCTTTTTTGACTGCTCGCCGAGACCTAGCAACCAGTCAAAACATTGAACCGAAGATGGATTTTCAGATACTTTTATCCAACCTTACCAATCCGACCCTTTTGTTTTTTGTGCTGGGCATCGTCGCCACCGCGATCAAAAGCGATTTAGAGATTCCGGCGTCGTCCAGCAAGTTCATCTCCCTGTATTTGTTATTTTCCATAGGCTTCAAAGGAGGACAGGAGTTGGGGCATAGTCCTTTCACCCAGGAAATTCTTTACTCGCTCCTCTTCGGGATAGCGGTGGCGGCCGTCATCCCTGTATATACCTTTTTTATCCTGAAGCAAAAGCTGAGCGTGAGCAATGCCGGTGCCATTGCCGCCGCGTACGGGTCGGTCAGTGCCGTCACGTTTGTCGCTGCCGTATCCTTTTTGGAAATGCAATCGCTGCAGTACGGCGGCCACATGGTAGCGGTCATGGCGTTGATGGAGTTCCCGGCCATCATTATGGGGGTCGTGTTGATGATGAAGTTTGAAAAGGCAGAGCACCCGATTTCCCTGAGAAATATCCTGCACCATTCTCTTTCCAACGGCAGTGTATTGATGATTATCGGCAGCCTAATCATAGGTATTGTGGCTGATTCCAAGCAGGCAGAAGGAATCAAGCCCTTCACCACCGATATCTTCAAGGGCTTCTTAGCTATCTTTTTGCTTGAAATGGGCATGATTACGGCAAAGCGATTCGCCGCCTTTTGCCGCCAGGGGGTGTTTTTGCTTGGGTTTGCGATATTGGTACCCGCCTTCAACGGTTCTCTTGTGGCTTTTTTGACCCATTACATCTCCCATGACGTGGGCAACCGCTTCATTTTCTCCATTCTCGCCGCGAGTGCATCGTATATTGCCGTCCCTGCCGCCATGCGCCTTGCCGCCCCCAACGCAGAGCCGGGGCTCTACATCCCCATGGCTCTGGGCGTAACTTTTCCGTTCAACATCACAATAGGCATGCCGTTGTACTATCTCATCATCCAATCGGTACCCTAACTCAAAGATCCAGCTCTACGTCGTAGATATCCAGGCCGCTCCGGTCGAAGCGGAAGCCCCGGCGTTCGAACATGTGGATCATGGGTTTATTATTGGACAGCACCGAGGCGACAATTTTTTTGATCTTCCGCTCCCGTGCAATGTCGAAGATATAGTCTGTCAGTACATTACCTAATCCCCGTCCGTGGAAAAAATCGGCGATGAGGATCGAGTACTCTGCCGTTTCACGCCAGGCATCCTCGATGAGGCGCACGACCCCGGCAAACCGGCGCTTGCCGGCGATTTCCGCTTCGGCTACAATGGCGATTTCGCGGTCGTAGTCAATATGCGTAAACCGCGCCATCCATTCGTGCGACATCTTGGGGATATAGCCAAAAAACCGCATGTATAGGGAATCGCTGGATACTCCGGACAACATTTCCTCCATGGCCGGCTCATCTTCGGGGCGGATGGGGCGTAGAGACATGCTGCTTCCATCCTTGAGCACCACCGTTTTGGAGTACTTCTTCCCCGGATACGGAGAAATCACCAAATGGCGGTACGGCACGTCTGTGGAAGAGATGACAGGCCCATCCAGGATAATGCGGGCATCCACAACCAGCCCCCCGAGGTGGTCTGCCAGGTAGGGATTGATATCTATCTCCCCGATTTCGGGAAAATCCATGAGCAAGTAGGAGAACTTGCAGATGAGGAAATCCAGGTCTTTGAGGTTGACCCCGGGCAGACCTCGGTATCCGCGCAGCAGGGGAAACATAGAGACGCCCTCCACGATTTGCTGCGCCAAGGCCATATTCAACGGTGGGAGCCCGAGCTGCATATCCGGATGGACTTCCACGCCCACCCCGCCCCTGCCAAAGGCGATGACGGGTCCAAACACCGGGTCTTTTCTCGCTCCGATCAGTAGTTCAAAAGGCTTTGACACCATCCGTTCGATCATAAAACCCTGCAGGCGGGCGGCGGGACGGCGCAAAGCCAGGCGTTCGCGGATGAGTTCCACAGCGCTCTGTACCTCTTCTGCACTCTTTACATCCAGTACGACCCCACCGACGTCCGTTTTATGGGCGACATCGGGCGAAACTATTTTTACGGCTACCGGATACCCGATTGCTTCGGCATACGCGACGGCCTCCTCCGCATTGCCGCAGAGTTGACTGGGATTGACGGGAATTTGGTAGGCGGCCAGTACCTGCCGGGATTCCGTTTCAGACATGAGGCGCCTTCCGTGGTCCTGCTGCAGTTCCCGAATCAGGTTGCGCACCTTTTCCGTGTCGGGGGCGAAGTCGTTGGGGATTGCCGGAGGGGTCTCGTACAGCAGTTTCAGGTCGCGGGTATAGCTCCAGATGCGGAGGAACGCATCTACGGCACTTTCGGGAAACCGGTAGTTGGGGATGCGCCCGGCATCGAACACGTCGCGTCCTTTAGAAACTGCGCCTTCCCCCATCCACACGGCGAAGATCGGTTTCCCGGCGCCTTTTGCCGCAGCGACCAGGGCCGCGGCACACGCTTCCGCATCGGTTTTGTATTGAGGGGTCAGGATGAGCAGGATCCCGTCTACCCCATTGTCTTGCAGGCAAGCCTTCAATGCACCTGCATAGCGCTCGGGAGTCGCGTCGGCCTGCAGGTCGAGGGGGTTGCCCGCGGGGACGCCCTCCGGTAACAGCGCGTAGGTTTTGGGAGATAGCCGTGCCAGTTGGCCCTCGTTGCGCGATAAGTAATCGGTGGCCAATATACCGGCCGCGCCGGTATTGCTCAGAATGGCTAATCGGTTGCCGCGCGGCCTGGGCTGCAGGGCCAGTGCCTGGGCGATGTTAAAAAGCTGGGCAATGGCATCCACGCGGATGACACCTGCCCGGCGAAAAGCCGCATCATATACCGCATCGTTTCCGGCCAGGGTGCCCGTGTGGGAGAGGGCTGCCTGGCCTCCTTCCTCGCTCCGGCCGGATTTCAGGACGATAATAGGTTTGTTGCGGGAAAAAGAACGCGCTGCGCTCATAAAGCGACGCGCATTCACCAGGCTTTCCATATAAATGAGGATACAGGACGTTTGAGGGTCTGTACCGAGGTAGTCTATCAAGTCGGCGAAATCCACGTCCACCATAGCACCGATAGAGATGAGGTGGCTAAACCCCACCCGATGGGATACGGACCAATCGAGGATAGACGTGAGCAGCGCACCGCTTTGCGAAATCAGCGCCAGGTTGCCGGGCAGTGGCATGCGGGAAGCAAAACTGGCGTTCAGCCCCTGCCGGGGCAAGAGAAAGCCCAGGCTGTTCGGGCCGAGCAGCCGCATACCATACCGACGGCAAAGAGCGGCAATGCGGTCGTAGTGGATTTTGCCTTCCTGGCCTTTTTCCAGGAAGCCCGCCGAGATGACTAGTACGCCGGAGACCCCGGCCTCCCCACACTCTTCGACCATGCCGGAGACGCTGTCGGCGGGAACGACGATGATCGCCAAATCTACTTTTTCCGGCACCCGATTGATTTTTGAATAGGCCGGCTGGCCCTGCACGGTCTCGCGGTGCAGGTTCACCGGGAAAAGTTTTCCCTTGAACCCGCCTTGCAGCAAGTTTGCAAAGAGCGTATAGCCAACCCGGTCCTCGCGGTCAGACGCCCCGACGACGGCGATAGATGCCGGGTTCAGGATTTTTTCCAGTTGTCTGCGCATAGTCAGAATTTCCAGTACTTCTGCAAATTGCCCATCGTTGCGTGCAGGTACATCTCATACGTTTCCCACACCCGCATGCCCGACTGCGTCCGCGTCTCCGGATGCGGGTTTTCCGCTTGGTGTATCCCTGCGAGGAAAGCATATACCCCGCGCTCCAGCTCCTGCACGTTGTACCCACCCTCCAACGTCGCGAAAATACGGGGGAAAGCCTCCCCTAATCGCTTGCCGATTTGGTAAAAACTCTCTGTCGTAGCCCGCAGGTCGAGCAGCAGGTCGTACTGATGGGCATCGAAGCCAGCCGAGACCGCCACCACATCCGGGCCGAACTGAAGGGCAGCGCTGAGAAAATGCTCGAATGCATTGAGAAAAATATCGTCTCCCGACCCCGGGGGAAGCGGCACGTTGAAGGTATAGCCAAGCCCTTTGCCCTCGCCGATCTCATCGCAGAAACCGTGGCCCGGGAACGCCGGATACTGGTGCATAGACCAGTACAGCACCCGGTTGTCGCGGTAAAACACTTCCGAGGTACCATCGCCGAGATGCCCGTCAAAATCAAAGACCAATACTTTTTTACCCTGGTTAGAGAGATAGCGCGCCGCGACGGCTACATTGTTAAAGAGACAGAACCCACTGGCGCGGGTTGGATAGGCGTGGTGCCCGGGAGGGCGTACGAGCGCAAAGCCACCGCTTTCGGCCGCCTGGATAGTGGCGCCCACTGCATAGCAGGCTGCCCGGTACGAGCCCGGTGAAGCGATGGTATCCTGGTCTAAATGTGCCCCTACATTGCTGGCATGTCGTACTTTTTCGATGTATTCCCGCGAGTGTACCAAAGGCAGGAACTCCTCCCCGTTGATAAATTCCGTTTGGGGAAGCTTGGCGAAGACCTCCAGGCGCTTCGGGTTTTCGGGATGCATACCCGTGTCGTGCTCCATGGAGATGGGGTGGTAGAGCAATTCCATAGTTATTCGTGCTTCAGCAGCAGCAGCGGCGTAGTCGTTTCAAAAATCATTTTCCGGGTATTGCTCTGGCGCAGGATGCGGTCCAACCAACTGTGTTTGGGCGCATACATAGCCAACAGGTCTATGTTGTGATTTCCGACGAACTCCTCCAGACCAGCCGCGACAGAGGCGTGGTTGAGCTCGTGGAAAGCGATTTGCAGGGCTTCCGTATTGTTTCCGTTGCGGGCAAAAAAGTCTTCTATGTCCGCGATAGTGGTGGGATGCTCTCCGTTGGCCACATGGACGACGTGGACTATCGGATGGAAGGGAGCCAGCAACTGAGTCGTTTTCCACACGTGGAACGGATCGGATTCCGACAGGTCGGTGGCAAACGCGACGGTCTGTATCGGTTTCCATCCGGCAGCCTCGGGCACTACCAGCACGGGGCAGGGTGCGTGTTCCACGACACCCGTGCTCACGCTGCCCAAGGTATATTCGAGGGCATTGTGCTCCCCTTTGGTACCCATCACGATTAAGTCGGCTTCCTCGCGCCGCGCTGCTTTGGCGATGGCCCCTACCGGGGAGCCCACCTCCACATCGCCCTGAACCACAGGCAGGCGGGAAAGGCTGTCGCCCAGCTCGCGCGCACCGAGGAGGCTGAAGCTCGACAGCGCGCTACGGGCCGCCTCTAGCTTGTCCTTGGTCGCTTTCACCGCCATGACGGGAAGGTCCATCACTTCGTACTCGGGATAGACGACGTGTAGCAGGGCGATTTCCGCTTCGAAGCGGTCGGCCAGCAGGAGGCAGTAGCGAAACGCGTTTTGCGCGGTTTCGGAAAAGTCGGTCGGAAAGAGGATTTTATGAATCTTGCCCATGGCGAAAGGTTTAGAGATGGAGAAATCAGGTTGTTTTGCGCACTTCTTTTTTGCCGAGGATGCGCTCCAGGTCGGTGGCCAGTACGACTTCTTTTTCGAGCAGCAGTTGGGCAATAGCCTCGAGCTCCTCCCGGTTTTCTTCGAGGATTTGCCGGGTGCGGCGGTATGCTTCGTCCACGAGGCTGCGTACTTCGGCATCTATCAGTTGGGCGGTAGCTTCGCTGTAGGGTTTTTGGAAGGACTGTTCGAACTCCCCGGTACTGTCGTAGTAGCTGACATGGCCCAGCTTTTCGTCCAGTCCGTAATAAGCGACCATAGTGTAGGCCTGCTTGGTGATTTTTTCCAGGTCGTCGAGCGCCCCGGAGGTCACTTCCTGAAAGACGACCTCTTCGGCTACCCGTCCACCCAGGCCGGCGCAGAGGCGGTCCATGAACTGTTCGCGGGTGTAGATTTGGCGTTCCTCCGGTAGGTACCAGGCGGCACCCAGGGATTTTCCACGGGGTACAATGCTCACCTTCAGGAGCTTATCTGCATTGGGTAGTCGCCAGCTCACGACGGCGTGCCCGGCTTCGTGGTGGGCGATGATGTTGCGTTCTGCAGGGCTGATAATTTTGGATTTCTTTTCCAGGCCAGCGATGATGCGGTCGGAAGCATCGAAGAAATCCTGCATTTCCACGCTTTCTTTGCCCCTGCGGGCAGCGATGAGGGCGGCTTCGTTACAGATATTGGCGATATCGGCCCCGGAGAAGCCGGGGGTTTGGGCGGCCAGGATATCTACGTTGAGGTCTCCGGCCAGGTGTAAGGGCCGGAGGTGTACCTCGAAGATATCCTTTCGCTCCTTCAGGTTGGGCAGTTCGAGATAGACGTGGCGGTCGAAGCGGCCCGGTCGCAGCAAGGCGCGGTCGAGGATATCCGCGCGGTTGGTGGCGGCGATGACGATGACGTTGGTATTTTTGTCAAAGCCGTCCATCTCGGTGAGCAGTTGGTTCAGCGTACTTTCCCGCTCGTCGTTGGTGCGCATGGAGAAAGCAGCGCCGCGGGAGCGGCCTATGGCGTCAATTTCATCTATAAACACGATACTCGGCGCGCGGTCTTTAGCTTTCCGGAACAAATCCCGCACCCGGGAAGCCCCTACCCCCACAAACATTTCGACAAACTCGGAGCCCGAAATAGAGAAAAACGGCACTTTAGCCTCCCCGGCCACTGCGCGGGCCATCAGCGTCTTGCCTGTCCCGGGCGGTCCGACCAAGATCACGCCGCGCGGGATACGCGCGCCCAAGCGGGTGTAGTACGCCGGGTTTTTCAGGAACTCTACGATTTCGCGCACTTCTTCCTTGGCCTCTTCCAGTCCCGCCACGTCGTCGAAGGTCACCTGTGGGTGGTGTTGACCGTCGAATTCCGTGGCTTTGGATTTTCCGAACTCGAAGGGGTTCACGCCGCCCGGGTTGGCACCGGTGGAACGGCGTAGGATGATGAACCAGAAGGCCATCAGCAAAAAGACGGGCAGCATCCAGATCAAGCCGTCGCGCATCCAGTTGGAGCGGCGCTCGTAGCGGACTTCGGCCCGGCCGGGTTGCGCGGACGCCAACTGAGCTTCCGCCAGTTGTTTTTCAAAGACTTCCACGGAGCCAATGGTGAAAAAATAGTGCGGGCCCGCGTCATCCGGTTCTACAGCCTCGAAGTAGCCCTTCCCGCGTAGCGAGGGCTTGATGAATACCTCCACCCGCTCGTTGTTGACGACGACCAGTTTCTCTACAGCGCCTTTTTGGAGCATTTCAGAGGCAAACGCGTTCCAGCCCACCTCTTTTAGCGCACTGCTACCCGTCAGCCACCACTGGCCAAGCAGGAAAATCGCCAGCAGAAGGTAAATCCACCAGAAACCACTCCATTTGGGCATTCCGGTGCCTGGTTTGTTTTGCATTTCGGCCATAATCTCCGTATTGGACTTGTGGCGAGGGGTCGGCGAGGTTCAAAAAAGGGGCTTTTGTCTCCTTACCGGCCCTTGCTACAAGCCTGTTTAAGCATTCCGCTTAAATATACGATTTTACAGCGAATAAAGGGATTTTAATTTGGCTGTGCGCTGAGTTCTGTCAGTGGGAGAGGGTGATTTGTAATAGACTTGTGGCGAGGGGTCAGCGAGGAGGGAAAAAAGAGTCATTTTTTATCCACACGAAGGCTTTTTGAGGGAGTATAGCGGCGCTATATGACCGAAAAAAGGCGCAGTGTGGGCGAAAAAGGGCCTTTTTGACCCCTTGATGATTCCCCTCGCCACAAGTCTAACAGACTTGTGGCGAGGGGTCAGCGAGGTTCAAACACGCTCTTCCTATTCTGAAAGCCTCTGGGACAGGCGAAACGCATCTCCCGGTAAATTGTACATATAATTGTACATATCCAAAAAGAAAACAGGCTGAAAAAATAGCATAAATTGCCCCTTTCTTACATAAACATGTTGCGAAGGAGTATCCAGAATGGGGTCATTTTTCGATGCCTCGCTGCCCCTTCATAACCAGTCTTATGAGCCCAGGCAAGAAAAGCGGAATACCCTGAACCCGTCCCGTCTTGGGGAAAGAAAGGCGCACCCCTGTGCTTGCGAAGCGAAAAGAGCAAGCAAAATAACAACATGCTGAATACAGCTATAGTAGAGGCATTCCACTCGATGAAGGAGCAAAAGAATGCCAGAGCCATCCTGCTCAGGGTGGACAGCAGCAACCAGGGCCTGACCATGCAAAAAACCGGCTTTGAAATTTCCACCGAGGAAGCCCTGCGCCAGATCCCCCTGGACGAAGCGGCTTTGATCCTCTTGTGGTTCGAGTATGACAACTATGAAAAGCCGCCCGTGCGCACCGACAAATTCATACTCATCCACTGGTGCCCGGAGGGAACCCCGCTCAAGAAGAAAATGGCTGTGATGAAAAGCCTGGAGGAACTAAAATCCCTCGGCGGCATAGCCAAAACAGTCGATAGCACCGACTACA
>CAZSMU010000142.1:0-9628 GCA_964607915.1 uncultured Haliscomenobacter sp. | reverse complement strand
CTCCGCGCCTGTTTTTTTACGAGATATACCTCATAATTGCCGGGAGGGATGGCTTGGAGTTCCTGTACCGAAAGGGGGAGCGTGGATTCTTTGGCAGGTCCATTTTTTTCGACATAAAAAGAAGCCCCTTTTTCATCTGTAAAAAGCAGCAAAAGCGACTCATCCGCTTCAAGCGACCCGTTTTTCAGCGACAAAGTACTACCCGTGGACTTACGCAGCGGGCTTTCCAGTGAAAAATCGGCAATGGGGTCCATCTTTAGGGAGATTTGCTGTTCCTTGCCTTTTCGGTCGGTATATTCAAAGATTTGGCGAGCCTGGTAGGGGCCTGGGAGGATGCGTTCGTAGCGGAAGGCCGATGCATCCCGGGCTTTTTCCCACATCGGCTGCCCCTGGAACCGCACCCCATCCTCTACCTTGAGCGGGCGGGCAGTGGAGAGGGAATCCCCCTCGAAGAACATTAGCCTCGCCTTGTACTCTCCTTCCGGGTTGAGGAACTGCACGAGTACTTCTACGAAATGCCCCGCCTCCTGTGCTGATTTTTCCTTTTTTTCACAGGAAAAAAAACAGAGGCAAAGCACCAGAACAGTCGCCGGGGCAAACAGGTGATTATTGGGGAACAACCGCATCGCCAATGGGATAATTCGTTTGGATAGAATGGCTGAACGCTAACAGATGGGCCTCCCGACCCTGACCGGCCATGAACTGGATGCCCAGGGGCAACCCGTTGGGGTGAAGGCCCACAGGAAGGGAGATAGCAGGAATACCGGCCATGTTCGCTTGTACCGTAAATACATCCGCCAGGTACATCGCCAAGGGGTCTTTGATGCTTTCTCCCAGGTTCCAGGCCGTCCCGGGAGCTGCCGGCATGAGGATGAAGTCGTAGTCGGCCAGTATTTCAGCGGTGCGCTCAAATACCAGGCGGCGCACTTTCTGGGCACGACTGTAATACGCATCGTAGTATCCGGCACTCAATACAAACGTTCCCAACATGATGCGCTTTTTGACCTCGCGGCCAAAGCCCTCCGCACGGGATTTCTTATACGTGGATTCCAGGGTAGTCGCTTCTTTGCTGCGGTAGCCATAGCGCACCCCGTCGTAGCGAGACAGGTTGGAGGATGCCTCTGCCGTAGTGAGCACATAATAGGCCGGAATCATGTAGTCGAGGTACTCAAAGCCTACCCGCTCTACGGTATGCCCCTGGCTCTGAAGCCACTCCATAAGGTGCAGACAGCGCGCCCGCACAGCCGGATCCAGGCTTGGGTGATGAATCGCCGCATCCATCCAGGCGATGCGGACGGGCTTTTTCAAGTCGAGCAAGGCGGGGTATGGCTCTACAGGGTTTTGTATAGCAGTGGCATCGTATTCGTCAGGGCCTGCAATCTGCTCGAGGATGCGGGCCACATCTTCCACTTCCCGTGCGAAAATCCCGATTTGGTCAAAAGAAGAACCATAGGCCAGCAATCCATAGCGCGAGATACGGCCATACGTAGGCTTCAGCCCTACCAGTCCGCAAAAAGCAGCAGGCTGGCGCACAGAGCCCCCTGTATCCGAGCCCAGGGAAACCAGGCAGGTATGCGCCTGTACCGATACCGCAGAGGCCCCGGAAGAGCCTCCCGGTATCTTCGACGGATCGGCTGCATTTCGGGTAGGGCCATATACAGAATGCTCATTGGTGGAACCCATGGCGAATTCGTCGCAGTTTACCCGACCGATGATGACCGCACCTGCCTCGCAAAGCCGCTCCACCGCAGTAGCCGAATAGAGGGATTCGAAGCCTTCCAGTATTTTGGACCCACCTGTCACCTGGTGGCCTGCATAGCACAGCACATCTTTGATAGACGCTACGGCACCATACAGCGGCCCTGCCGAGGCGGGGTCATTGGCATAGCGGGCATCCAGTTCACGGGCGCGGGCGCGGGCCTCCTCGGCGAACACTTCGATATAGATATTGAGGTGTCGGGTAGCTTCAATCCGTTCCAGACAGGCCTCTACCAGTGCCGACAAGCTGAGGGTACCCCTCTGAATCGCCTCTTGTATCGCCCGTAAATTTTGATATACTTCCATGTAAAGATGCGCTTATTGGTTCAGGTACGCGATGAGCGCCTCTATACCGAGGGCTTCCTGAGTTCCCAGCTCCATATTTTTTAAGGCGACCAGCCCGTTTTGCATTTCCGTTTCCCCTACCACAGCGACGAACGGTATCCGGCGATCGTTGGCGTAGTTCAGTTGTTTTTTGAGCTTGCCCGGGTCCGGGTATATTTCGGCGGCTATACCGGCGGAGCGCACCCGGCTCAGGCAATGGAAGGCATACGCATGGGTAGCCTCGTCGAAAGCGACAAAGAGCACTTTGAGCTGGTCTGACGCTTCCGCGGGGAACAGGTTGAGTTCTTCCATGACATCATAGATTCGCTCGGCCCCGAAAGAAACCCCTACACCGGAGACCCCGTCCAGGCCAAAGATACCCGTCAGGTTGTCGTAGCGCCCGCCACCGCCCAGGCTGCCCATCTGCGCGGTTTTGGCCTCCACTTCGAAGATACAGCCTGTGTAATAGTTCAGCCCCCGTGCGAGCGTGACGTCGAAGACGACTTCATTCCGGGCTGGCCCCTGTGCGAGATAGGCAAAGAAAGCGCGGAGTTCGGCGATTCCCTTTTCCCCTTGTGCATTGCCCTCGAGCAGGGGGGACAGTTCGTCGAGGCTGCGCGATTGCAGCACGCGCTCGATGTGCAGGATGGCCGAATCCGGGATTCCCCGTTCGGACATTTCCCGCCGCACCCCATCGGCACCGATTTTATCGAGTTTGTCAATCGCTACCGTCATATCCGTGAGTAAACCGGGGATACCTGCTGTTTCCGCGATAGCGGCCAGGATTTTGCGGTTGTTGACCTTGATGGCCACCGGCAGTTGAAGGCGGGTGAACACCTCGTCGTAAATTTGCGCCAACTCCGCCTCATAGACCAGGGAATCCGAGCCCACCACATCCACATCGCACTGGTAGAACTCCTGGTAGCGCCCTTTGGCCGGCCGATCTCCCCTCCACACCGGCTGTATCTGGTAGCGTTTGAAGGGCATGGTAATCTCATTGCGGTGCATGACCACGAAGCGCGCGAACGGCACCGTGAGGTCGTAGCGCAGCCCGCGCTTGGAGATAGACGCCGTGAGGCGGCGGGAATCCCGATCCGCCAGGGCTTGTGCATCTGCCTCCGAGAGGTAGTCGCCGTTGTTCAGCACTTTGAACAGCAGTCGATCGCCTTCTTCGCCGTACTTTCCGGTGAGGGTAGATAAGTTTTCCATCACCGGCGTCTCTATCGGCTGATAGCCGTATTTGACGAACACCGATTTGATGGTATCGAACAGGTAGTTGCGGCGATACACCTGCCGAGGTGCAAAGTCGCGCGTACCCTTGGGTATGCTGGGTTTCATGATAGGTCCCGGTATCGTTTATAAAGCCGCGCCAAACTGCTTCAGGAAGCGCGTATCGTTTTCAAAAAGCAAGCGGATATCCGTGATGGTGTAGAGCATCATCGCCTGGCGCTCAATCCCCATGCCGAACGCGAAGCCGCTATATACCTCCGGGTCTATGCCGCAGTTGAGGAGCACCTGAGGGTCCACCATGCCACAGCCCAGAATTTCGACCCAACCCGAGTATTTGCATACGTTACAGCCCTTGCTGTTGCAGATAAAGCAAGATACGTCCATCTCTGCGCTCGGTTCGGTAAAGGGGAAGAAAGAAGGCCGCAACCGGATGCGCGTATCGGGGCCATACATCTCGCGCGCGAAATAGTACAGCGTCTGCTTCATATCCGCAAAAGAAACGCCCTTGTCTATGTATAGGCCCTCCACCTGGTGGAACTGGCAATGGGAACGCGCGGAAATCGTTTCGTTCCGATACACGCGCCCCGGCGCGATGATGCGGATGGGCGGTTTCTGGGAGGTCATGACGCGCGCCTGCACGGAAGACGTATGGGTACGCAGCAACATTTCCGCGCTGTTTCTCATGTAATACGTGTCCTGCATGTCGCGCGCCGGGTGGTCTTCCGGCGTATTCATCGCCGTAAAGTTGTGCCAGTCGTCTTCGATTTCGCGCTCTTCGGCCACTACAAAACCGATGCGTTCAAAAATGGACACGATGCGGTTGAGCGTGATGGCAACAGGGTGCCGGGAGCCCAAATCGAGCGGCTCACCCGGAGCAGTCAGGTCAATATGGGCTGCCTGGGCGCTCTCAGCAGCGGCTTCCTGGTCTCTGCGCAACACTTCGTACTTCAGTTCAGCCCGCTCCTTAGCGGTGTTGATCAACTGCCCGAATTCCCGTTTCTGCTCATTGGGCACGTTGCGGATTTCGCCCATCAAGGGCTTCAGGATATTTTTTGTTCCTAGAAAGCGCAGGCGGAACTGTTCCACCTCCTCGGCCCCTTGCGGCTGGGCCTGTTCGATTTCCTCGAGGAGGTGCTGGATTTGCTGGAAAGCATCGAGAGACATACACGGAATTTTATCGGCCAAAGCAGCTAAGAGCCCCTTTTCAAGCCGTTGCGCAAAGGTATAGCAGATTTTATACAATTTCATAAAATGCAGGGACGGATACAGGGGAAAAAAGAGCTTCCCTACGGTAAAAAAGCTATTTTTGAAACGTCGTTGACAAGGGAAGCCGGTGGGTGGCAAGTTCCATAGCTGACCCCCTCGCAACAAGTCTAATACCAGCGCTATGAGTACCCATACTTTTTTACGGCTTCGCAACCTTTTTTATCCCGAAAATTTTCAGGGCTGGGGCATACAACGCCGCTATTTTGAAGGATGGTACTTCAAGATGGTAAACTCGGATGGGAGCGAGGCGATAGCCCTCATCCCGGGGGTAGCCATGGATGCGGCCGGCAATCGCCAGTCGTTTATTCAAATACTCGATGGCAAAAGAAAAAAAGCATACTACCACTCCTTTCCCTTTGAAGCTTTTTCCGCCCGGAAATACGATTTTGAGGTGCGCATCGGCGACAGCCTTTTTTCAAAAAGCGGCCTGACCCTCCGCATGGAGCATAATGTCGGACAGCTCCGCTTCCGCCATCTGGTGCCCTGGCCTAAGCGATTGTACAGCCCCGGCATCATGGGCCCGTTCACCTTCGTACCGTTCATGGAGTGTTACCACGGCATTGTGAGCATGGACCACCCAATCGAGGGAATCTTGTCGTTGGAAGGCATACCGCCCATTGATTTCTCGGGGGGCAGGGGCTATATCGAAAAAGACTGGGGGCACTCCTTCCCGTCTGCATATATATGGCTGCAAACCAATCACTTTTCCCAGGCGGGCAACTCTCTGAAATGTTCGGTAGCCAAAATCCCCTGGCTGAGGAGCTCTTTTGTGGGCTTCATCGCAGGGCTGTGGTGGAACGGCAGCCTGATTCGTTTTACCACCTACAACCGCTCCTCCCTGATCAAATCCTTTGCCGATATGGCAAAGGTGGAAATCGTCCTGGAAAACCCAAGATACCGACTGGAAATCCATGCTGAACGCGATGCCCCTACCGCCCTGGCATCCCCCATCCTCGGCCTGATGGACGGCAGGATAGAAGAAACCATGAACGCCCGCACCCAAGTCCGGCTGACGGAACGCCGCTCGAAAGCCCTCCTCTTTGAAGATACCGGCCAAAACACCGGCCTGGAAGTGGCAGGGCAGGTATCCGAGATTTTTGTCGGATGAAGAACCACAATACCACAGCGCAATCCATAGAAAAGCCCCAACACACGCTTATTTCATTGGGCGTAATTCAAAATATCGCTATCTATCTGAAAAACACCTGAGAAACATATCCTTGCTGCGACCTTCTGAATTACACCTAGTTCACTTGCCACTATCCACATGCGACCAGGATTACTGCTAAAAATCTCTTCTGTGTATCTTGCTCCCCGGGAACTCCGGGCATGGGTGTGCTGTATTTTAATCCTGGCAGGCATGGTCTATTCGCCATTTCTGCAATCTGCAGGTCTCATCTTGCTGGTGCTGCTGGCTCTTTTCGACTGGCGCCCCGAGCGGGAGTTCCCCATTGCATGGAATCCGCGCATAAGGCCCGCCGTCGGGGATTTCTTCTCCCGGCCCGACTACTGGGCCCCCATTCTGTATTTCCTGGTCGTCTTTATGGGTATCTACGCTGTGGAAGCTCCCGACTACTGGCTGGCGCGATTGCGCATCAAGGCGCCTTTTTTGTTTTTGCCCTTCGTGTTTTTCCTACTGCCGCCCTTCTCTAAGCGCTTGTATGGCGTGCTGTGGTATTTTCTCATCCTGCTGCTCGCCCTCACCAGCCTGGGAGTACTCTTGAACTACCTGCTCCACGCCGAGGCGATCCAAAAGCTCATCGAACAGGGGCAACCCATTCCGATGCCCTGTAATCATATCCGGTACAGCCTCCTGCAGGCCATGGGGGTCGCCGGAGGGATGTACTTGCTGGACAGCGGATTTCGCCTGCGCTATCGCTGGGAAAGGCCCGTGCTTATCGGGCTGCTGACCTGGTTGATCCTCGCACAGCACCTGATTGCCGTGCGCAGCGGGCTGGCCGTCCTCTATGCGGTGCTCGCATTGGCTACCCTGCATTTTCTTTGGAAAACGCGGCGCCGGGCCATGGGCATCGCGCTGCTGGCGCTGCTCCTCCTGAGCCCTGTGCTCGCCTACCGCACGGTACCCAGTTTCCGCACGCGCATAGACTACGCCCGCTACGACCTGGAACGCTACCTCGAAGACAGACAGGTTCGGCATTTATCCGATGCCGCCCGTTGGGTTTCCTGGGAATTGGGCTGGGATTTGTTCCGCGAATCCCCGGTGTTGGGCGTCGGGGCGGGAAATCTCCGCATGCGCATGGAAGAAGCTTACGCAGCCCGCTATCTAGACGCTCAAAACTACCTCATGCCGCACAACCAGTTCCTGTTCGTCGCCGCCGGCAGCGGATTGGTCGGCTTGGTCTTTTTTTTAGGTGCTTTCCTCATTCCCCTTTTGTATGGCAAGCATTATCGGGATTTCCTGTTCGCAGCGCTGCACATCAACGTGTTCTTATCCTGTATCGTGGAAGCAACCCTGGAAAATGCCATGGGCGTCGCTTTTTTTATCTTCTTTTGGGGGATTATCCTGAGGCAACTTACCGAAAAAACGGAATGAATATGAAACGGCTTTTTCACTTTCTACCCTTCCTCTTTTTTTCCTGTGCGTTCACCTTATATGGCCAGAACCAGGTACAAAAAAATATCGTCCTCATCATCATAGACGATTTGAGTGCTGAACCCGGCACCCGGCCCGCCCTGCAAATGCCCCACCTAGACCAACTGCGCAGCAAAGGCATGTCGTTCTCATCCGCACATGCTGCTTCGCCCCTGTGCAACCCCTCGCGCACCGCCGCGTTTACCGGCATCGCACCCTGGCAGAGCAAAATTTACACCAACGGAGCTGAGTTTCGCGAGGATGAAACGTATGGCAATGCCGTTACGCTTCCCCAATTTTTTAAAAACCAGGGCTATATCAGCATCGGTACCGGAAAAATATTCCACCGTTCGACGGGCAAAGGCTGTGATCCCGCTTCCTGGACACGCAACCTCACCCAGGTAGATGTGCTCTACGAATCGTCCGAAAATACCGCTGCCCCGGTATCCGGTACCGGTGGGAGCCTGCCCGCATACGTCGAACAAGTCCCCTTAGCCTGGGGGCAGCTGGAAAAATCTACTTCCCAAATGGACGACTGGAGCAACCTACAACCTGCCCTCTCCTTCCTGAAGGGGCAAACGCCGGGCGATTCTGCCTTCTTCCTGGCCTGTGGCATCGTACGGCCCCACCTGCCCCATGTTTACCCCCGCGAATTTGCCGATCACTACAGCGACATCCAGTTGCCGTCCTACCTCGAGCCCGGAAGCTCCAAAGCGGATACCTGGGACACGCCGAGCAAAGGCAACCAGGCGCTCGATTCCCTGCTGGCCCTGCCCAACGGAGCCCAACAGTGGAAACAGGCCGTGCAGAGCTACCTGCGCGCAGCCGCTTTTGCCGATTCCTGCGTAGGAACCCTCCTCGAGGCCATTGAATCCCTGCCCGAACCCGTACGCCAAAACACCATCGTCGTACTCATGGGCGACCACGGCTACCACCTCGGCCAGAAGTCGAGCTGGGCAAAGGTGGGCAATGGCTGGAACCAGCTCCCCTGGGAACAAACAACCCATACCCCGCTCGTGATCTATGACCCTGCCCAGACAGCATCGCACGGAAAAAGCTATGCACTGCCCGTCTCCCTCCAGGACATCTACCCCACCTTGTTGGAACTTTGCGACTATCCACCCGCACAATTTCCCGACAACGACCCCCAATCCCCCAAAAAGCTGTGGGGCAATTCCTTAGCACCCATCCTCAAAAACCCGGAAGGCGCACACGATACCTATGCCCTCAGCACCCTCTCCGCCGGAGTCGTCTCCCTGCGCACCCGCGAATGGCGCTACATCCAAATGCCCGGCAAGCCGCTCCGCGAACTCTACTACCACGGCAACAACCCCTCCATCGCCCCCTCAGACCCCGGAGAACACTTCAACCTGCTACACCCCGCCCACGCAAAGCCCCTCTACCGAAAAATCGCAGCCGAACTGGATGCCCGCGTCAAAGAAATTATGAAGGAAGGAAAATGACCCTCCCTCATCCTTCTGATTTTGTGCGCTTTTTTAGTGGCAATATCCATATAATCAGGCTATTGCTTCATATCCGTTCGGCCCCTGAGAGACGAGGTGTACCTGGCCGAACGGATAAAGTCAATTTTTTACCCTGCCCACTTTTCGGCACTTTTTGATATATAGTGCCGAAAAGTGGATTTAATTTCAGGATTTACAGCTTATCCAAGCCTGTTTCTTGTCCAGTGAAGGGGGAGTACCTCAGCGTTCAGAAGTCTTCCAGTTCATAGTTGGTACTACGTCCGCCTGGTTGTTCCTGTCTCAATATTCTCTTGTCCATTAAGTCCTTAATATCCCGCAATGCCGTGTCGGGGGAACATTTGGCAATCTTTGCCCACTTAGATGATTTCAATTTTCCGTCAAAACCATCGAAAAGTTTGTTTAAAACCAATCTCTGTCGTTCGTTAACTTCCGTATTCTCGTGAATTTTCCAAAACTCAGTTTTACGTAATATTTTTTGCAGAGTAGTCTCTGTTGCCAATAATGCGTTTTCAAGGCAGTGCAAAAACCAATCCAACCAATCGGTAATGTCGCTACTGCTGTGTTGCACCTTTTGTAAAATCTCGTAATACTGTTTTCGTTCAACCAAAATTTGGCTTGACATACTGTAATAGCGTTCCCTTGTTCCATCCGCTCGGGCAAGCATCAAATCTGAAATCGCTCTTGCGATTCTCCCGTTACCATCGTCAAATGGATGTATAATGATGAACCAGAAGTGCGCAATAGCGGATTTTAGAACAGGGTCAATAGGAGAGTGGTCATTGAACCATTTTAGAAATTTGTCCATTTCACCTTTCACTTTATTGGCAGGAACCGCTTCGTAATGAACGCTTTCTTTTCCCATTGCACCTGAAACGATTTGCATCTCACCCGTTCGGTAACGTCCTACTTCTATTTTGTGCATTCCGCTATGTCCGGTCGGAAAAAGTGCAGAATGCCAGCCAAACAGCCGTTC
>CAZSMU010000141.1:0-9668 GCA_964607915.1 uncultured Haliscomenobacter sp. | reverse complement strand
AGCGTGTTCGGTATTTTCCGGTGAGGACAAAAATAAGCGCATTTTTTGTCAGTTGTTACCTTTTTGAAGCAGCCTGGCGGGGGAGGGCGGGGTAGAAAACAGAAAAGGCAGAATCCCCCCTACATCAGGTGTTCCCGCAACTTTGCTTCTACCTCTTCTTCGTTCAGGTTGGGGAAAAGCTGCCCGCTGTACGCGAACGAGATATGGCCGGTTTCTTCCGACACGACAAATGCCGCTACGCCGAAGCGCTCGGTGACGCCCACGGCCGCGCGGTGCCGCAAGCCCACCTGCTTGGGGAGGGATAAGTTGTCGGACACGGGCAGGATGCAGCCCGCTGAAATCAGCCGCCCCCGGCGCACGAGGGCTGCTCCGTCGTGCATGGGGCTATGCGTGTTGAAAATACTGATGAGCAGCGATTCCGACATGCTGGCATCGAGCTCTACCCCGGAGGCCAGCACCTCCTCCATGACGATGTCTTTGGTCAACACGATCAAGGCTCCCATCCGGATCTGCCCCATGCGCAGCAGCCCGCTCTTGAGTGCGCGCAGGTAGCGCTCCCGCTCTTCCGAAACCACGGGCTGCCGCTCCAACATGCGGTATAAAAACCGGAAGCGGCCCTGTAAGGTGCTGTTGCCCAAGTAAAATAGAAACCGACGGATCTCCTGCTGAAAAACGACCACGATCAGAATGACCCCCACGCTTACGAACTGCCCCAGCACCGCTGCCAGCAAATCCATCTGCAACTGGTTGACAATGCCCCAAATGACGTATATGATGAGCAGCCCGATGAAAATATTGAAGGCGATATTGCCCCGCAACAATCGGTATATCTGGTATAAAAGATAGGCCACAATCAGGATGTCCAGGATATCCCACACCCGAATGGGCAGAAAACCGATTCGGAACAGAGCCGTCATGAATATCGGATTTTCAGATAAAAATTAGATAAAATACGCATATAAATGCCGGAATCGTTAATTTTGCAGAGCGGTTTTGTAACAAGTCGCGCCGAGCCCAAGCCCGTTGAGCCCCCATGGACATCCAGGCGCAACACCTTCTGCCGGGGCGAAGGATAGCTTTTACAGAACCCTGCCTATCCAACGACATGCAACCACTATGCCCATGCAAGGTAAGTATTTTTTCATCCTCCTGACTGCTTTGTGTACGGTTTCCGTTCCCGAGAAAGCCCTCGCCCAGGGAGTGATCCGGGAAAACGAAAAAGGCGAGAAAATCATCGTGTATCCGGACGGCTCCTGGCGTTACTTCAACCAGACGACGCGGGGCGGGAGTTATCCGGTCAACCAAAGCCAGATCGCCAGCCTCGACCAGCCTGTGCTGCTCACGGAAGAGGATGCGCGCCGCATCGCCAGCCGCCGCGCCCAGTTGGCCAAAGAAGCCTCCGAAATCGCCCAGAACCGGGCAGAACAGGCCAGCCAGCAACGGGCCAGACTAGAAGCGGAACTGGGCAGAACCACCGCAAAGGAACAAGCCACCCGCATCAACCAGCGCTTGAACGTCGCTAAAACAACCGAGCAGGAAGCCCGGGAAGAAGCGGCCCTCGCCCAGCAGGAACTCGCCCTGGCCGAAGGCCTCGCCATCAAAGGAAATATCCTGCAGGAACTCAAAAAATCAATAGAACGCCGCGAGCCCCAGACCCCTCTGCCGAGCACTGAAGCCCTGGCGCAGGACTTCGCGCCCAACCTCGCCCGCCTCGGCGCGGCCTACTATTTCGACTGGAACAGCGAAAACACCCAGGGCACCCGGGCCTATGACAAAGGTTGCTCCTTTACGTTCAACGGAAAAGACGACAACGGCCGCTTCCGCAAAGACCTCGAAAAACAACTCCTGTTCACCCACACGGACGAACGCCTGCGCATCTTCCTCAAGGACAAGGAATACCTGAGCTGTGAAGGCTATCTCAGCTCCTATGAGGGCTTCCGATTCCTCACCCTCAGCTTCGGCTTTGCCTATCCCAACGCCCGCGAAGCGTACGGCTTCATCGAAAAAGGCAGCACCCTGACCATCAAACTCCTCAACGGCCAGTTCATCAATCTGCAATCGGGCACTATGGATAAGGGCAGCTACGACATCCAACGCGAAGTCCTCACTTACCTGGTGCAATACCCCATAGACCCCAGCGTCCTGGGCCTCCTGCAAAACAGCGAAATCGAAAGTGTCCGGGTGTTCTGGAGCAGCGGCTATGAGGAATATCCCGTGTTCAACCTCGACTTTTTCCAAAAACAACTCAAGTGCCTCGACGGGGCGCGATAAATATGGAACCAACACCACAGACAGTCCAGATGCTGGGCCTGAAATTGCCCACCGACCCCCGCTGGGTCAACCTGGCCGAAATGGACCTGGAGGAAATCCTCACCGACCACGCCTACTGCGAGCAAAAAGCCGCCACCTCCTGTATCTCTCTCATCCAGAGCTATCCGGAAAAGGTGGATATGGTGCGCGAACTGGCTCCCATCGTCACCGAAGAGTGGGGGCACTTCCGCCTGGTGTTAGCCGAACTGGAAAAGCGACAGCTCCAACTGGGCAAACAGCGCAAAGATGAATACGTAAACCAACTCCTGGAATTTCAGAAAAAAGGCGGCAGCCGCGAAGACCGACTACTGGAAAAACTGCTCGTCTGCGCCCTTATCGAAGCGCGCAGCGCAGAGCGCTTCCGCCTGCTGTCCCTCTACATCCGCGAAGAGGAACTCCGCAGCTTCTACCACCGCTTCATGGTCTCCGAAGCAGGGCATTACCGACTGTTCCTGGACCTGGCGCGGCTCTACTTCGACGAGGCACAGGTCCGCCAGCGTTGGCAGGAGTACTTGGAAAAAGAAGCCGAAATCATGGAGTCCCTGACCCTGCGAGGCGACCGCATGCATTAGCATTTGAAGGGGATTATCTACTAGACTTGTTGCGAGGGGAATCATCGAGGGTCAAAAAGCCCCTATTACTCTACCCATTCTTCGTTTTCGGCCTCCCCAGAATATCTTTGCTCTTGTCGTTCAGCACCGGGGAAGGACGAGGCGGCTCTGCCTGAAACTGTGTGTCCAGCATAGGGATGTATTCCAAACGACCTTCTTTCAGGCGAAAGGCTTCATAACTGCCGTCCGGTACCCAAACCTCTCCCTCGCCGTTGTTGCCCGCTACGGGGATGAGGTGGTCAAAAACGATGAGGCCCATGGTCTCGTCCCAGTTGAGCCGCACACTGGCTTCTGCCGTGTACTCCAGCACCATGCGCTTCCGCCCCTCCGGACCGGAAACAGTCTGCGGAATGACCGGCGCTCCGAACACGGGCTTGCCCTCGGCATCAAACTGCAACACTTCCATCACCTTGCGGCGCCTGAAAAAAGAAAAGGCGTCATAGCCAAACAACAGATAACAAGCCCCTTCGGGACGCTCTAACTTGCGTATGCCGTAGTACAGAGCCCCGTACCAGTTGTCGGGCCCCAGCGTTTCCGTCTCCGGCGATTCCATGCGGAAAGAACGGTCCACCAAAGGGAAAAGCTTCAAATCGGGCGCGTTCATCTGTATGGCACCGTAATAGCGGTATTCGTTGTCCGAAACAAAGAGCTGCCAGGTGAACACCCGGAACGTGCTGTCCGGCGCGTACTGAATGGAAATGGTCTTTAGCCGCTCAAAGGGGTACTGGAAAGAACGGGGAACCTTCAGCGCCTCGACCAGGAGAGGGATCATCAGGCGGGTCGCCCCAAAGCGGTTGTCTTCAAGGGAGTCATTGACCGATAGGTGGCCGAGCAACGCCAGCGTATCCTCCATCAGCGTGAGCCGCTCGCGGTCGGCTTTGGGGAACGGGGTACGGGGGTTCTGGGCACTCAGCATAGTACCGGTGAAAAAGAGTGTCAGGGCAGTGAAAAAAGCAGTGCGCAGCGTCATGGCTATCCGATTTGTACGGTTAACGCTGTCTGTGGGGGGAATCGGTATGCAGGGATAAAAAAAAACAAGCTGTTCAGGTTCGCGCGCGGCGCTTCCAGTATGCCGCCAGCCCAAAGGCGGAGATCAAATGCCAGACGCCCCACCAGGCTGCTATGAGCGCCATGCCGCCCAGCCCGTCGAAAAAATTGAAAATCAAAGCCAGGGCTAAACCCGAGTTCTGAATCCCGGTCTCCAGGGAAATAGCGCGCGCATCGGCTTCCGGCAAACGGTTCAAGCGCGCCCAAAAATACCCCATCCCCAACGCTGCCGCGTTGTGGACAAACACATAGAAGAATATATACGGCACATAGCGCCCGATATTGGCCAGGTTTCCAAGGATGACGACGGCCACAAACCCCAGGAAGACCACCATGGACAGCCGCTGCACGGGCTTGAGTAAGCGCGCCGTGAGCTGTGGTAAAAAGTGCTGAAAGAGAAAGCCCAAGGCCAGGGGGATGAGGATGACCTGTACGATAGCCCCCACCATGGCCCAGGCATCTACCTGCACCAGGGCGGCCAGTGCCCCGCTGCCCGGCAGCAAAGGCGCTAACACAGAGAACAGCAGCGGCGTACTGAACGCCGCCGCCAGCGTGGAAATGGTCGTCATCGAAACCGAAAGGGGCGTGTTCGCGCCCGACAGGTGCGTGGCATAGTTGGATACATTGCCACCCGGACAGACCGCCACCAACAGCATCCCCAGGCCCAGCCCGGGCATGGGCTGCAGGAGAAGTACCAACCCTACCGTCAAAAGGGGAAGCCCTACCATCTGCGAGAGCAGGCCTATCACCAGGCTGCGCGGCTGCCGGAACAAATCCTGGAACTGCTGCACCCGCAAGTCGAGCGCTACCCCAAACATGATGAACCCCAAACACAGATTCAACCAACGGAGGTTCTCCGCGTCGAAGTTTATGCGCACCGCATCGAGATCGGCCATGGCTCTTTTTTGTCAAAAGAACAAAAAATGGAGCAAACCTGTATAATCAGCCCGAAAATCTTCTTTCCTTTAGTAGCCTTTTGGCAAAATTCACCCTACCTTCATTGTATGGAAGATACCGTGCGTTGGGGCATTATCGGCCCCGGAAAAATAGCAGGCAAATTTGCCAAAGACATAGGGGTGCTCCCGCAAGCCCGCCTCTACGCCGTAGCGTCCCGCTCGCTGGATAAAGCGCAGGCCTTCGCCGGTCTGCACGGCATACCCCATGCGTTCGGCAGCTATGAGGAACTCCTGGAGTGCCCGGGCCTCGATGCCGTCTATGTGGCAACTCCGCATACGGGCCATCATCCCCACGTGCTGCTTTGCCTGGAAAAAGGGATCCCCGTGCTGTGCGAGAAGCCGTTTGCCGTCAACGCTGCACAGGCCCGTGACATGGTCGCCACCGCCCGCTCCCGCCAAACATTCCTCATGGAAGCCCTCTGGACGCGCTTTTTGCCAACCATCCAAAAAGCTCTGGAAATCGTACACTCCGGCACCTTGGGCAGAGTCCTCTCCATTCGCGCAGACTTCGGCTTCCTGCCGGTGTTCGACCCGCACAGCCGCTTGTTCGACCCGGCCCTGGCAGGGGGCGCCCTTCTCGACGTGGGCGTGTATCCCGTCTTCCTGGCCCACCTGTTCCTGGGTAAACCGGAGCGCATATCTGCCCTCGGCACCCTCGGCTCTACCGGGGTGGACGAAGAAACCGCCATCGCCATGCAATGGCGCGATGGCGCGATGGCCCAACTGCATTGCAGCGTCCGTGCGTCTACCAAGACAGAGGCGTTTATCCATTGCGAAAAAGGAACTATCTACCTGCACACGCGCTGGTACAGTACGACGACGATGAGCGTCCTTCAAACGGGAGAGACCCCTCAATTTTTCTCCTTCGACTACCCATGCGGCGGCTTTTCCTACCAAATTGCCGAAGTGATGCGCTGCCTGCGGCTCGGATGGCACGAAAGCCCCCAAATACCCCTCGACTTCAGCGTGGACGTCATGGAAACGCTCGATGAGGTGCGCCGACAAATCGGCCTCCGCTATCCTATGGAGCAAGGACCCGCATAAAAACCAGCCATCTTGTGAAAACCCTAATGCCAAGTCTATATATGAAAAAACGCGCCTTCCTGCTGCCTCTCCTGGCTCTGTTCCTGAATGCTGCTGCCTGTCAGCAGCCCGCTGTGGATGTGCGGGGCAAAACCCTGCTCCAAAAACAAAAGCTGCCTCTAAATGCGCGCCTGCAAACCATCGCCATAGGCTCCTGCAACCGCGTGGACAAAGACCAGGCTATGTGGGACGCCATCCTCCAAAACCAACCCGAGCTCTGGATCTGGCTCGGCGACAACATCTATGCCGACACAGAGGATATGCAGGCCATGAAAGCGATGTACCTACAGCAAAAATATCACTCCGAGTACCAGAAGTTTAGGTCTGCCGTGCCCGTCATCGGAATATGGGACGACCACGATTATGGCGTGAACGATGGCGATAAACACTACGCCTGGAAAAAGGCCAGTCAGCACCTGATGCTCGACTTCCTCGATGTGCCCGCCAAAGCACCGGTGCGCCGCCGGGAAGGGGCTTACCAAGCCTTTACCTTCGGCCCTAAAGGGCAACAGGTGAAAATCATACTCCTCGACGGGCGCTATTTCCGCGATGAGCTGCAGCCGGGCCCGCCCGGGTCCGGTATCCGCTATGCGCCCAATCCGGAAGGGGATATGCTGGGCGAAGCCCAGTGGGCCTGGCTGGAAAGGGAATTGCGCGAAAGCGAGGCCCAGGTACACCTCATCGGCTGCGGGATACAGTTCCTGCCCGAAGAACAGGTCTATGAAAAATGGGCTAACTTCCCCCGCGCCCGCGCTCGCCTTCTGGGCTTGCTCGACGCCCTACACCCTCAAAATACCCTGCTCCTCAGCGGCGACCGCCATATCGCCGAACTCAGCAAAACCAAGCTCCCGCAATCGGGCGCCCCCCTCTACGAACTCACCTCGAGCGGCCTCACCCACACCTGGTCCCTGGGCGGTGGCGGCGAACCCAACCGATACCGGGTCGGCGAACTGGTCATCGCCCGCAACTTCGGACTGCTGCGCATCGAGTGGACGCCCGCCGGACCCGTCCTGGCTACCGAAATCCGCGGCCTGGACAATGTGTTGTTTGCTAAACATACCCTCTCAAAGTAGCCCCGCTATGGAAAATACGGTAAGCGTCGAACTCCGCGGACTAAGCGAACACGACTATGAAGGACTTCAAGCCGCCATGCTCGAAGAATACGACAACTGGCCAGGGCGCTACTGGTCGGAACAGGCCGTCAAAACCCTGCTCAAAACCTTTCCCGAAGGCCAATTGGCCGTTTTCGTAGAGGGCAAAATCGCAGGCTTCGCCCTGTCCATCATCGTCAAATACGACCTCTTCGGAGACGAACATACCTACGCCCAAATTACCGGGAACTACACCTTTACCACACACAATCCCAAAGGCGATACCCTCTATGGTATAGATGTGTTCATACGCTCTGCCTACCGGGACATGCGCCTGGCCCGCCGACTGTACGACGCCCGCAAGGAGCTCTGCGAGCAACTCAACCTCAAAGCAATCGTATTCGCAGGCCGCGCACCCAACTACTTCCTGAGTACCCCGCACACCCCGCCCTTCGAATACATCAACAAGGTCAAACACAAGGAAATCTACGACCCGGTACTCAGCTTCCAGCTCTCCAACGATTTCCACGTAAAGAAAATCCTGGAAGGCTATATGCCGGCAGAACTGGAAGCCAGAGCCATCTCCGTATTGCTGCAATGGGACAATATCTTCTATAAACAGCCCGAAGGCAAGGGCTCGGCACAGAAATCCGTCGTGCGCCTCGGCCTCATCCAGTGGCAGATGCGCCCCTACCAGAGCCTGGATGAACTCTTCGAACAGGTAGAGTACTTCGTAGATGCCGTATCGGCCTACAAATCGGACTTCGCCCTCTTTCCCGAGTTTTTCAACGCTCCCCTCATGGCCCGGTACAACCACCTCGCCGAGCCGGACGCCATCCGCCACCTGGCCGCTTATACCGAAGAAATCCGGGATCGGTTCATCGAACTGGCCATCAGCTATAATGTCAATATCATCACCGGCTCTATGCCCTTTCTCGACGGGGACCGTCTGCTCAATGTCGGTTATCTGTGCCGCCGCAACGGCGCCTGGGACGCCTACCAAAAACTACATGTCACGCCCGATGAGGAAAAATTCTGGGGCATGGTCGGGGGCGACCGCCTCGCTATCTACGAAACCGACTGCGGCCCCGTGGGCATCCTCATCTGCTACGACGTGGAGTTCCCGGAACTGCCCCGCATCCTGGCCGAACGCGACATGAAAATCCTCTTCGTGCCGTTCCTGACCGATACGCAAAACGGATACTCCCGCGTGCGCTACTGCGCCCGCGCCCGCGCCATCGAAAACGAATGTTACGTAGCCATTGCCGGCAGTGTCGGCAACCTGCCCAAAGTGCACAACATGGATATCCAGTACGCCCAGTCGGTGGTGTTCACCCCCTGCGACTTTTCTTTCCCCTCCAAGGGTATCAAAGCGGAAGCGACGCCCAACACGGAGATGATCCTCGTCGCCGATGTGGACCTCGACCTCTTGCGCGAACTGCACGCCTACGGGAGCGTGCGCAACCTCAAGGACAGGAGGACCGACTTGTTCCAACTGGAGTTCCGCAACGGGCAGCGCTGATCGGCCGCCTTCACTCGATTATGGGCTTACCGCGGTAGATGTCCCGCAGCGTCAAGGTATCTCCTTCCTCCCGCACGGGGCGGAGCTCGTAGCGAAAAACGACGCGGGTACCCAACGGAGCGTAGTAATAGACGTACCACGCATCCGCTTCCTTGAGGCCCACGCAGCCGTTCGAGTACGCTTTGCCGAGCGTCTTGGGGTTGGTGGTCGGATGGATGAGGTCGCCCAGGCGCTGCCCGTTGATTTCAGGCTCTATCCAGGGGATGCGCGGGCAGGCGGTGCGGCGGTGGTCGTCGCGGTTGGTCTCGTAGTAGGGTTTGTTGTCGGTGGGGTTGATCCAGGCCGGGTTCCGGTTGAGCCGGACTACTTTTCCGGTGCCGATATCGGTGCGCAGGTCTATGGCCCTACCCGCCATCTTCAGGTACTTGCGCTTGTTTTGGCCTACGCGGACGGGGAAGCGGTACAGGGTGTTCCCATCCTGCAGGATGCGGAGCGTAAACTCGGGGATGTTTACGTCTATCGTGGTGGCCGCCATGGCTTCGAGCAGCCCCCGCGCATAGGTGCTGTCGGGAATGCCCAGCGTATCGCCGGGTTTCAGGACGACCATCTTTTTCTGGTCATACACAAAGACCCCGCGCGCCATCTGTCGGTAGTAGTCCGTTTCAGCTAAGGAATCTATGAGCCAGGGGTTGGCACGGGCAATCAGGTGCTCCGACAAAGGATAAGGCACCAGGCTGTCTGTGGCCGCTACTACGGAGTCCATGTACTCAAAGTAGCGGCCTACCGGCACCGGAGCCGCTACGAGGAGGCGCAGCGCAAAGGAATCGCGCAGCGCCGGAGGGACCACTTCCACGACGCCGATTTTTGCCTCAAAAACAGGCCGGTAACGCTCGGTAGAGAAGGGCAACAATAGCAGTAGCCCGAAAAACAGCAACTGGACAAAAATTTTCTGGTAGGCTTTCATCCGGATAGATGTATGTCGGGTTATGAAAAAGTCCTTGTAGTATAAAGTTACATTTTTTTTCGAAGTGCGGCCGTATCTTTAGTC
>CAZSMU010000140.1:0-9780 GCA_964607915.1 uncultured Haliscomenobacter sp. | reverse complement strand
CATAGCCAACTGGCCGAACTGGGTCGTCTTTGCCATGAAAAAACGGTACAATACCTAATGGAAAACCCACCTGCTTCTCCTCTAGGGGTTATGCAATTAGGCAAGCTCCGCACGGCCATCCGGAGAAACCTATCGGAAGAATTGAAAGTAATGGATTCCATCGTCCGGGAAGTCATGGTGTTTTGAATAGACCTGTTGCGAGGGGAATCATCGAGGGGTCAAAAAGGCCCTCTTCCGTTCACCACCCCGTCACCACCACCTGCCGCCATACTTTTTCCAGCCCGGTGCCGATTTCCAGTACATATACCCCGGAGGGTAGGGGGGGAATATCGAGCGTGTGCGACCCTGATGTCGCGCACAGCTCCCGCCCGTGGGTATCGTACAAACGCAACGTCAAGTAGGGTATGCCGGGCACGTCAACCCATATCTTTTCCCGGGCGGGGTTGGGATAAACCCGCAGGCCTGCTGCCCAGGCTGGCTCCAACGCGGTGTTTATAGTCGTACCCCATACGGCTGCGAAGGCATCAAAACCACCGACGGGCGCTGCGGCACGCAGCCCGTCCCAGTGCAGCGGGCCTCCGTAGGAGCCACCAATGACCCAACCGCCCTGGCCGTCGGTTTCCAAAGCCCCTGGAAATACCGGGGTATCGCCGGGCAGGGGAATGAGGGTACGCTCGTTTCCCTGCTCATCCATCAGTGCGAGAAACCCGTTAAAAACAGTTCTGGAGGCGATTTGCTGTCCTGCCCAGGTAAGGTTTCCCCGATAATATCCCAGCACAGCGAGCCCCCCGGCAGCACTGCGCAGGCGGTACGCGCTCTGCACGCCCTCCCCGGCAATGGTCTTCGCCCATTCCGGAGTGCCGTCTATACGGTACTTGACCACAAAACCGTCGGCGTTGCCATCCTGGCTCTGGATTTCCAAATTCGGCCCCAGGCGCATCACGCCTACTACCTGACCGCATACATAAATGCCTCCATCCGGCCCTATCCCCAGGTCAAACGCTTCGTCGTCGTACACGCCTCCGGCTTTGCGCCCCCATCTCAATCCACCCCCAGGTGTAAATGCAGCTATAAAGACGTCCCAGTCGCGGGTATTGGCCGTGAAAACCGTATCGCCGATGGCCACGCGCTGGTTGTAATTGCCCGCCAACACCGGTCCGAGCGGCCCGACCGCGAGCGCTGTAGCCCGTACATCGCCGGCAGCCCCCAGGCGTCTGCCCCAGAGCACCCGGCCCCAAACGTCCAGTTTGATCAAAAACGCATCGCTGCTGCCCCCGCTCGCCAGCAACAGCGAATCCACTGCTAAGGTATCGCTGAAAAAGCCCGACAAGTAGAGGCCGTCTTCGGCAAGCGCCATGCTTTTTAGGGCTTTCAGACCGCCGCCTTCTATTTTTTTTGCCCATAAAAGCCCCCCGTCGGCATCAAAACTCCCCAAAAACAGGGCCTTGGGATTGCGCTCCGCCCACAGGGTATCTCCGCCAGGAATAACCAGTTGCTCCCAAAACTCACCCCCGCACACAAAACCACCGGAGGGCGTCGCCACCAATGCCGATAGTACATCCTCCCCGGCCCCCCCGAGATGCAACACCCCTTTCGGAATTCTGCCCGGCCGGTGAGAGGCTATGTAGATGTCTTCCTGGCCCTGGGCATCCCATGTGCTGCGGCCAACCTGCAATCTACCCTGGAACCCGCCGCCGACCCAGTAGGCACCGTCACCGCTCCGTACAATAGCTTCTACCGATTCATCGCCGATACCGCCCCAGGTTTGCAGCGATTGCCAACTCTGCCCATACAGCGGCATATACACCCCTGCCAGCATACATAATACGCCCGATGCCCAGGCGTTATAGCCGCTGTATATTTGCATCAAATGCGCCTTCCTCCACACGAAAGCCGCAGATATTGCTGAAATTGCCTTCATTCTGCTCTATTTTTGAGCGAAAATCGGAAACCTATGCGCGCCTGCCTTTTTTTTGCCCTGGTCCTTACCTTGCTCGGCCTGTCCCTGGCTGCTTGCAAACCCCATAAAGAGAACCCGGCAGCGTCCGAAGTGGTTGTCAGCGGAGACCCACTCCTCGACCAACTCTCCGGGGCTATCGCTGAGAACCCCGAAGAGCTTTCCCTATACTACGAGCGTGCATCGCGGTACTACGAACTGGAAAGCTACGACGAAGCCATCAGCGATCTTCAGCAAGCGCTGCGCCTGGACTCTGCCCATGTAGAGTCCCTCCATCTCCTCGCCGATGTCTATCTGGACTATTTCCGCTCCCGCGAAGCCATCAAAACCATGGAGAAGACCATCGCCTTTTATCCGGACCGCATCCCTTCCCTGCTCAAACTCTGCGAGTTCCAGCTCATCCTGAAGCAGTATGAGGCCTCGCTCAAAACGATAGATCGCGTACTGCAGCTCGACCCCCAGAATGCCGAGGGCTATTTCATGATGGGCATGAACTTCAAGGAATCCGGCGATACCGCCCGGGCGATCAATTCCTTCCAGACCGCCGTAGAAAACGATCCCGAACTCCTCGATGCCTGGATTAACCTGGGGCAGTTGCAGGCAGCCCTGGGGAACAAAATAGCAGCCCGCTACTTCGACAGCGCCCTGCGGGTAGCCCCTAACTCCGCTACTGCCCTGCATGCCAAAGCTTACTACCTGCAGGAACAGGGCAAACTCAGCGAAGCGTTGGCTTTGTTCCGGAAAATGGGCAGCCTCGACCCCCAAAATGCCGAGGCCCACTACAACGCCGGGCTGCTCTGCCTCGACCTCGACTCCATCCCCCAGGCCTGGCGGGCTTTTGATCTCGCCATCCGCATGGATCCCGTCCATGTGCGCGCCTACTTCTACCGCGGCCTGGCCTCGGAGATGCAGGGTAACGCCAATCAGGCCCGTGCCGACTACCAGCAGGCCCTCAAACTCTCCCCCGATTACGAAAAACCCAGGGCAGGACTCGAACGCCTGGAATAGGGGTATGCCCCCGGGTAATCCCACCCCATCTTGTGCAACGTTTTTCAAAACCTCTTGTCTATTAGACTTGTTTTGAGGGGTCATCGAGGAGAAAAAAGGCCTTTTTGATCCCTCATAACAAATCTAATTTTGCATATACATTGCACGACCAGGATACGCACCGGGATATCGTTGAGGCTTGCCAGCAAGGCAGGCGGCAGGCGCAGTTCGAGCTGTACAGGCTTTACGCAAAGCCCATGTACAACGTATGCCTGCGCATGGTCAGGGATGAACTGGACGCCGAAGATGTTCTGCAAAATGCTTTCGCAGACGTGTTTGCCAAAATAACTTCCTTCCGCTTCGAATCGTCGGTCGGAGCCTGGATAAAACGGGTAGTCATAAACGCCTGCATCAATTTCCTCAAGCGACGCCGGCTGCCGCTGGAGGTATTCGAGGAGTGGCATAGCGGCATAACCGAAACCGAAGAGGATGCCGACTTTGAAAATAAGGGCCTACAGGTGGATAAAGTGAAAAAAGCCATCCAGGAACTTCCCGATGGCTATCGCGTGGTTTTCTCCCTCTATGCCCTGGAAGGCTACGACCACCAGGAAATAGCCGAGGTCCTCGGCGTCACCGAAGCTACTTCAAAATCCCAGTACAGCCGCGCCCGACGCCGGTTGAAAGAACTCTTATTCGACAAATAAACACCATGGAAAGGAAAGATCCCCTGCTCGTCTTCCTGCAATCGCATCGGGAAGAATTCGACGACAAAACGCCGCCGCCCCGGGTATGGGCGCATATCGAACGCGGGCTGCCCCGCACACGCTACCGCCGCATGCATCCGCTCAGCGCCCTGGCGGCTGCCGTCGCACTGCTCATTATTGGAGGCGCAGCCGGAGCGCTCTTTATGCGGCAAGCCGGTACCTCCCACCTCCTGGCGGAATCCAATCCCGATTTCCTGGAAGCGGAAGCATTCTACCAGCGCACCATACGCCAGAAAACGGCCCTTGTCGCAGCATACGGCGCCGACCAGACTGTCCTGCAGGACCTTTCGCAACTCGACGCGGTCATGGAGGAACTGAAAAATGAACTCGCCGCTGCCCCGAAAGGGCAGGAGGCGGAAATCATCGCCGCCCTTATCCGCAGCTATCAAACTAAAATAGCGATACTCGAACTCGTCATGGAGCGCTCCATGCGCATTGATTCAAGCCAACTAAAGTCACGTCATCATGAAATCAGCCTTTAAAGCGGCCCTTTGTGCCTTGCTGTTGCCTGCCCTACTGTCGGCCCGGCCGGACGCCCACTTCCCGGGGAAGGAGCCCTATACGAAAACCATCCAGAAAGAATTCGCCATCCCTGAAAACGGGACGACCTATCTCAGCAACAAATACGGCAAGGTAGAAGTCAAAACCTGGGATAAGGACCGCGTGAAAATCACCGTACAAATCGTGGTCAAAGCCTACTCTTCCACCGCCGCCGACGATGTCTTCGAGCGCATCCAGATCCAGTTCTCCAATGGCGAAAACTACGTCAAGGCCAGTACCGTCATCGAATCTGCCAACCGCTCCTGGTGGTCCTGGTTCGAGACCAACCGCAGCGATTATTCCATCCACTACGAAGTGTTCCTGCCCGAGACCAACCAACTCGACGTCACCCACCGCTATGGCGACCTCTATGCCGCTTCCATGAGCGGCAAAGTGCGCCTGGATATCAAATACGTCAACTTCAAAGCAGAAGGTCTCGGCGACCACTCCTCCCTGACGATGGGGTACGGCAACGGAAGCATCGGCCAGGCAAAAAACCTGAGCGCAACGGTCAGCTATTCCAAACTGGCCATCGAGGAAGCCCATAATGTGGATTTTACCACCCGATACGCGGAAATCCGCCTCGAAAAAGCAAAGGACGTGCGCGCCGATTCCCGTTACGACACCTATGTGCTCGGACAAGTACAGGACCTGAGCAATACGGGGAGTTATGACGACTTCCGCATCGGCTCTGCCGCCAGTCTAAGCGCAACTACGAGTTACAGCCATTTCAAAGTCGAGAAAGTTGCCCAGGCCCTCAACCTGACGGTCAAATATACCGATACCGACATCAAACTGGGTTCCGCGTTCCGCTCCGCCACGTGCAACGGCAGCTATTCCGATTTTAAAATCGGCGTTCCGGCTTCGGCTTCCTATCAGATCGAGGGGTATGCTAACTATGCGGGACTACAGTACCCCGACAACATAGACATCGAGTACGAGGTCCAAAAACATACCGAGCATACCCTGAGGGGAAAAGTAGGGCAGGGCGGCCCAAGGATAGCGCTCAACGCGCGCTATGGCGGGATTAAAGTATATTCCTATTAGTGCGCTGTCTTTTATATACCTGCGGCCCTTTCCCAGCGGGCGCGGGCGAGGAGGTAGTTGTACCAGGCACTGAGCGCGTTGCGCTCCGCTTCGCGCAGGGCATAATCGGTGTTCAGCAGTTCGCTGTACGTCAGTTTGCCTTGTGCGAAGCGCTCCCGGTCGAGGGCAAACAGTTGCCGGCCAGCTGCTAAGTTGGCCTGGGCTTTGTTCCACTGTACGACCGACTGCTGTACAGCGGTTTCCGCTGTCGAAACCTCGAAAGCGATATCTTCCTTCCTCTTTTCCAGGTCCTGTTGAGCTACCATGCGCTTGACCTCTGCGATTTCCTGGTCTCTGCGCTTGAGCTGCCCGTCAAACAGCGCAACTTTGGCCTGTAGGCCGACAAATGCCAACGGGAACCAGTTTTGCCATACGCTGAAGTTGTTGCTTAGGTGCTGTACCGCCGCGCTGCCATAGAGGTTCAGGCTGGGTTGGTATTGTTTTTCGATGCGCCCGGCCTCCAGCTCGGAAATGGCCAAACGCTGTTGATATTCGGCGATCTCGGCCCGCTTTTCAGGCTGTGCGGCAGGCAGTGGGCGCGGCGCTTCCGGAGCGGGCATCCCTGCGGTACGCAGGGGGGTGCTCAGTGTAATCCCTGTGCGGTGTGCCAGCGCCTGCCGGGCTGCTGCGAGTTGGTAGCTCGCTTGTTCATAAGCGGCCAACCCGTTTTCGACCTCCAGCTGGCTGCGCAACAGGTCGGAGGGAAGGGCTGTCCCTGCATCGCGCCGGGCGTAGGTGACTGCCAATAAATCGCGGGCGCGTTGGAGTTTGTCGGCTGCCAGGCGCAGCTGCTCTTCGGAGAGGAACACTTCATACCAGGCTTCGGATATCTGAAGGCGCACCTGCTTTTTCTGCACCTCCAGTACGCTGCCCTGCAGGGCGCGCCGGGCGTCGGCCAACTGTCGGTCTGCCGAGAGCGTAGGGTCGATCAGCGGGTAAGTGGCGTCCAGGGTAGCGCTGATGTTGAATACCGTGCCGAAGCGCACCTTTCTGTCGCCTTCTCCCTGCCCCGAGTTGCTGAACACCGAACCGGGGATGATGGTCGTCGGGAGGATGAGGTTGCTGCGCAAATCACCTCCGGCTCCCAGCACTGGCGCACGCCGCGCCTCCAGGCGCGCAGCTTCCAGTGCGGTGCCCCGCAGGTTGAGCTCCTGGTTGCGCAGCTCGTAGCTGTGGGAAGTCCCACGGCGCAACGCCTCTTCGAGCGTCAGCACCAGGGTATCCTGAGAAAAAGCCGGGGTCAGGGCCATAAAAGCGCAGAGTGCGCAAAAAATCGTTTTCATTCCCATACAGGTTTAACGGTGAGGGGGTGTAAAAACCCTCAGGTTCTGAATATTGCCGAAGGCTCCAGCCCCGCAATCCGGCGGATGGCGAAAGAACTTCCCGTAATTGCGATGAAAAGGGTGATGCCGAAAAAGCCAAGTTTCATCCACAAGGGGTAGTCGAAAATCGTTCCCGCCTGCGCAATCCCATTCCGGAAGCCGATGACCAGAGCAAATCCAATAAAAAAACCGACGATGGAGACCAGCAGGGCCTGCGTCAGGATCAGGCGACGGATATAGCCGTTGGTGGCTCCGATGGCCTTGAGGGCCCCGTAGTCGCGGATGCGGTCTATCGCTGCGGAATACAGCGTGAGGCCGATAATGACAAAGCCCGTAATCAAGGCAAAAACGATCAGGGTGCCCACGGAAAAGCCGATGCCGCTCGACTTGAGTACTTCGCCCACCGTACTGCGGCTCAGCTCTTCGCCCGTCCAGGCGCGCAAGCCCTCGAGCTGCCGGTTGACATGGTAGATGACCTGTTCCTTGGGCACGGCAGGGTCCCACTCCAGTAAAAAAGCGTTCGCCTTATCGTTGGGGATGCCGCCTAAATAGCGGGCGCGCTCTATAGTCGTGAACACATAGACCCCGCCAAAAGAACTTACACCACGGGTGTTGCCCGCGATGAACACCTGCTTGCCGTTGATTTCAAAATAATCGCCCACGCGAGCCTCGCCCAGCGCATCCCGGTCGAAATACTCGGTGATGACGGCCCCGTCTTTCAAGAGTTCGTCGCGCTTGCCCTCCGACAAGTTCCAGGGGCCGCCCGCCCAGCGCGGGTACTGGGAGCCCACCATGACGATACCCGACGTTTTCCCATTGGCGAAGCGCGCCGTGCCGCCCGCCAGGACCAGTGGGTTGACCGCAGTGACGCCGGGGATACTGGCCAGCTCCCGCGCCTTGCGCATGTCGAGCGCAGACAGGGAATTGACGTTGGTGCTCTTGTCGTCCACCACCCAGATGTATTGCTCGTTGTTGCGCGACAACGAACACATGGCATTGGTCAGAAAGATAAAAATCCCGCTCTGCTGCCCGATTAAAAAGACCGACAGGATGACGCCCGACATGGCGCCAATAGATTTTGCCTTGTCGTACAAAAGAAAGCGTAGGGCCGTTTGAAACATATTCAAATGCGTATCTAAGGAGTGAAAGAACAGAAGCAGAGTTATTGGTCCAGGGTGATGACGCACTCTACGCGGCTGCCGATGAGTACTGCCGTGCTGTTGTCGAGCTGTACGCGAATTTCGCGCACGCGCCGGTCTTCGAGGTTGTCGGCCCGGTCGGAAAATAGGGATTTCTTCTTGAGGTAAGGCCCGACGAACGACACCTTGCCCCGGCTCAACACCTCCCGGCCCCCCTGGGGCCGGATAAACGCCGACATGCCCTCTTTGACGCGCAGCGCATAGAGCTCGTCCACTTCGGTGACCGCCATGTACGCGCCCTCCACGGCGAATTCGCCCAGCGGGGAGGCCGTGTTCAGGTAGTTGCCCGGTTTGACGTCGCAGGAGAGGAAAGTGCCCGAAAGAGGGGCGCGCAAGGTTTTCTTCCCTGCCTGCGCCTCGTCGTAGGCCAAGGCGCTGCGCAATTCTTCCAGCAGCGCCCGCTGTTGGGCAACGAGCGCCTGCTGGGCCGCCACTTGCTTTTCCAATTCCTCAACCTGGTAGCGGCTGTCGTCCACAGCTTGCTGGGTGCCTGCATTGCCCTGCAGCAGTTTGAGCTCCCGCTGGTAGGTGTTCCGGGCGGCAGACAGCTTGCTCTGCAGAGGGCCTGTGTTGGCTTGTGCGGCTTCGACAGCGGCCTGTTGGGTCTTGATGCGGCTCTGTGCCTGCTGTACCTGGGCCTGTTCCAGTACCGCGTCCAGACGCAGCAGCACGTCGCCTTTTTGCACCGATTGGTTTTCTGAAAAGAGTACCTCCTGCACAAAGCCCGAACTCTCGGCCTGCAGCGTGATGATCTTGCCCGGGGGCTCTATGCGCGCAATGCCCACCACTTCGCGAACCGAAAAGGCGGTGTCTATGCGCGCACCCTCGGCAGTCTGCAGGGCTTCGTCTTCCGGCCCTTCTTTTTTTCCTCCGCAGGCGAATGCTGCCGCGGCGACAATCATGATCCCCAATAGGCGTATGCTGTACATATTCAGTAGGTTGTAAAAAATACAAGAAATCCTAAAGTTCAAAAGAACTCGTTTCATTTACGAACCCGTTGTTCACGGTAACGATACGGTGCGCATATTTTACCAAGCGCGGGTCATGCGTGACTACGCACACCGCTTTGCCATGGTCGGCCAACATGCGCAGTTCCTCCATGACCACATCAATGGAATTTTTGTCGAGGGCAGCCGTGGGCTCGTCGCACAGCACCAGGGAGGGGTTGGTGACCAGAGCCCGGGCAATGGCGATGCGCTGCTGCTGGCCCCCGGAGAGCTGCTTGGGCAGCTGCCGGCGGTGGCTCGTCATCCCCACCATCGCCAGCGCTTCCTCGGTACGCCGTCGCGACTCGCGCTCGGGAACGCCCATCAGGCGCAAAGGCATGCGCACATTGTCTTCTGCCGACAAGGGGGCCAGTAGGTTGAAGCTCTGGAACACAAAGCCTATGCTGTTGAGCCGCAGACGGGCGAGTTCCCGCTCTTTGAGCCGGTTCACCTCCTGCCCGTCCACCCACAAACGACCGCTCGTAGGATAAAGTACACAGCCCAGCAGGGAGAGCAGCGTCGTCTTTCCCGAACCGGAAGGCCCGATAATCAACAGGAGCTCGCCTTCCCGTATGTCCAGGGTGGTGGGCTGCAAGGCGATGATTTCTTCCTCGCCTACCTGATATACTTTGCTTACTTCTTCCAGCCTGGCTATCATTGTGTACCGGATTGTTTAACCTGTGAACTCCATCGAAGGAAGCGCTTTGCGGCGTTATCCGCTGCCGGCTGACCTCTCAATTTATTTCCCACTATTGAAATTCAAAATTGTCAAAAAGGTTAACGCCAAAGCATAAAAATTGAAGGCATATCCTAAAAATCGGATTTTTTTGCATCTTTAGACTTTCTGTGGGAAGCTGGCTCTTTCCCCTCTTCGCGATATGTCTTTTTCCACACCATACCTTAAAAAAATCGTTATGCGCCTTTTTACCCTTGCTTTCC
>CAZSMU010000139.1:0-9813 GCA_964607915.1 uncultured Haliscomenobacter sp. | reverse complement strand
GAAAAAGGGCCTTTTTGACCCCTTGATGATTCCCCGCGCAACAAGTCTAATAAAAAAATCCCAACGCGCTCTTAGCTGGTAATCAGGTAGCCGAACTCGGCGAGGCGGCGGCGCAAGGCGGCGTAATTTTTGGAGGTCACGAGAATCAGGTAGCCTTCTGCCTTGGAGACGAGGGGCTTGATGACCGGATCCTGCGCGACGAGCCGGATGAGCTCCTGGTTGTCCCGGGGCAGGCTGAAAACCAAGTAATCACCGCAGGGTGTCAGGGGGTTGATCTTGGCGTATAAACCATTGAAAAAATCCTGCCAGTTCCGGGGGAGCTGGTGCGACGCCATCTGCTTGAACAGCTCCACTTTGGCTACGAGTTCCTCTTTGTTGCGGATGTTGTTCAGGAAGATGCGCGAATCCGTTTTAAACGATAGGGGATCCACCTGCACGGCGAAATTGCCCAATGTATTGGCATAGGGGCTATCGGTACTCTCCAGCTTGATGAGTAGGGCGCTGTCGGAGAGCGTAAAACCAGCGATCTGCGGGGCCGTCATCTCGTACCGCGTTGCCAATCCGCACACATAATCTCCGAGAGGCGTCCGCTTGACCGCGATGAGTCCGTCCCAGGGCGAGAATTTTTCGACGGCAAAATCCATAGAACTGACCTCTTCATATATCAGTTCGCACAGGCCCAATGCCGCAAACAAAAAGAACGAACCGCGAAGGAGGGGTAACTGGATGACTTTTTTATACTCGCTGAACCCGATCGGTTGTCTTTCCCAGTTACTGCCCAGGGACTCCTCTATGGAAAGCCGATGGAAGGCTTCATACCGGCTCACACCGTCCGTATGCATGAGGTTGTACTGGCAATAGCCCACGATATTCTGTATCGAGACGTAGGAGTTGGCGGGAAGTTCCCGGAGCAAATGCAGCATGTGGGATCCGTAGGCTCGGAATTCGTAGTTTTCGAGATGCCCCAGGCCTTTGATGTCGGGCAACAGGGCGGGAGGCGAGGGGAAATCTATGACGTAACTCGTCTGGAAGAATGCCCGCAGGAGGTTGTGTGGCTCCGGGAATGTTTTTTCCAGTACCGACAAATAGGGCATTACACTGGCTAATAGGTGGGTGCGCACCAGTTTGTGCCGCTTGATATCCGTGTTGGGGAAGAACTCCCGGCTTTTGACCATCCGATGTACCTTCGTCAAGCCGCTTGCGACGGGACGGTTTTTCATCGTATAGGCTATCTCACCCTGCTGGAAGTAAATCCGAAGCCGGTTGTAGTCCAAAAAAAATTGCGTTTCGGCGTCCGCATACGCTATCCCCCCCTCCGGTAAAGTATCCATAGGGGTGAGCTTGGCCTGCGGTGGAACCTCATAATACCCGACCAGAACTTCCCTGAGCGCAAGAGGAAGCTGGAAAAAGTAGTTCCGGTAGTCGTACCCCCAACCGGACTTATACGGCAAGGTGTCGAATGGTGCTTTTATATCGGGTTCCGGACGGTAGTAGTGATTCCTCCTGGCCGAAGGGGCGAACACCGTGAACCCAAACTCCTCTTTTGCCTGGGAGAAGCCTATGGCATCGTTGAATACCAGGGCGTCCCACAAGACCAGGACGTCTTTGTGCAGGCTCTCCCGGAAGCAGCGGTAGGGTTCCGGCCCGCTAAACAGGATGACAACGGCATTGACATAGTCTGCTTTAGTCCTGAGGGGGAGATCAGCAGGGTTCGCGTAGGCGGAGCTCAGGTGGCCTTTTTGCTTTAGTTCTGCCCCATATTTTTGCAAGACCGGCTTGACGAAGCGCAACAAGGTGTTTTGAAGGGCCTCCTTCGTGAATTCCTTGTCGAGGGCATCGGATATCTTTTGGCTCGGGTTGTTCTTCGTTCTCATTTTGCCAGCAACATTTTGATATCGTCTTCGGAGAGGGATTTCAGGGATGCCCCGTCGGCGGAGATGATATTGTCGAAGAGCTCCTTTTTCAAGTCCTGCAACTGGAGGATTTTTTCCTCGATGCTGCCCTCGGCAATGAGTTTGTAGGCGTGCACTTTATTGGTCTGCCCTATGCGGTGAGCGCGGTCTATGGCCTGGTTTTCCGCCGCAGCGTTCCACCAGGGATCGTAGAGGAAGATCGTATCGGCAGCAGTGAGGTTGAGGCCCGAGCCACCGGTTTTGAGGGTCAGCAGGAACACGCGGCAGTCGGGGTCGTTCTGGAAGCGGTCCACGATTGCCTCCCGGTCGCGGGTGGCTCCGGTCATGGTGACGTAGCCCACGCCCGCTTCGTCGAGGCGGGTGCTGATGCTCTCTATGGCTGCCAGGAAATTGACGAACACCAGGGCTTTATGCCCATTTGCCAAGGTATCCAGGAGCTGTTCGACGAGCAGCTCGCACTTGCCGCTTTCGATGCGCCCTTCGGTGAGCGCCTCCGGGATGGTCGCAATCTGCCTGAGTTCGTTGAGCGCCTGGAAAACGTAGAACTGGGACCCCTGGATACCCTTTTCGCTGATCTGCTTGGGGATTTCGGTGGCGTAGTACTGGCGGCGTTGTTCATAGAACCGCTTCTGCTCCTCGCTCATAGGCACAAAGAGGGTTTGCTCCACTTTGTCGGGCAGCTCCTGCAGTACATCCCGTTTGAGGCGGCGCAGCACGAAGGGGTATATTTTGCGGCGCAGGTGGCGGGTGGCGTCTTTGTCGTTGTTTTTCTGGATGGGGTTGAGGAAGTCGTCGGCAAACTGGGCCAGACTCCCGAAGAGCGCGGGGTTGAGGAAGTGGAACAGGGAGTACAGCTCGCCCAGGTTGTTCTCGATAGGCGTGCCGCTCAGGGCCAGGCGGTGTTCGCTGCGCAGCAGCAAGACGGCTTTCGTCGTCTGCGCGTTGATGTTCTTGATGTTTTGCGATTCGTCGAGAATCACATAGAAAAACGATTCTTCTTTCAGGTCTTCGATGGCGTTGCGCAGGGTGGCATACGTAGTAAAGACCAGGTGCGCTGTGCGCAGGTCTTCGATTTCCCGGTTGCTGCCGTAAAACGTGTAGGTTTTGAGCTGGGGCGCAAAGCGGCGCACCTCCCGCTCCCAGTTGAAGAGCAAGCTCCTGGGCATGACAATGATGCTCGGTTTGCTTTGTGAGGGGTACAGGTCTGCCAGCAGGGACAGCGTCTGTAGGGTTTTCCCGAGGCCCATGTCGTCTGCCAGACAACCGCCGATGCGGTTTTCGTGCAGGTATTGCAGCCACTTGAAGCCCTGTACCTGATACGGGCGCAGCTCGGCGTTGAGCGCGGGTAACTTGGCGCGGGACTTCTCGAGCTTGTTGAACCCCTCGAAGAGGGCGCGCGACTTCTGGAAGGTTTTTTCCTGCGCCACTTCGCCAATCACTTCGTCTAAGAAAGGGAAATCGAAGAAGGATACCCGGGCCGACTTGCCTTTTTTCTTGAACAAGCGCTCCAGGCGCTTCACATAGTTTTCGTTGAGCAAAGCGTGAGAACCATCGCTCAGAAGCACATAGCGGTTTTTGTGGTACTGCTGTATCGCTTCGAACAAGTTGATTTTCTCCCCTTCGAAATCAAAATCAACGCTGCCCTCAAAGAAATCTATCTTATGGCTGAGCGATACCTCTAATTTTGGCTGTACCGACCGGATTTTGTAGGCGCGCAGCTTTTCCGCGCCCATAACCGTGTACTGAGTCAGAAGCTGGGGGAGTTCCTGGTAGATGAATGGCGCGGCAACGGATTCCGGGACGATGATCAGGTTGCCCTCGACGGCCGGTGCTTCCCCTTTTCCCTTTTTCCCGCTGTACTTTTGCAGCAAGCCCAGGATATGGCCGCTGAGCGACTCCATAGGCGCATGGTCTATGTAGCGGATGCGGATGCGCTTTTCGAGCTCGTTGATGTCCGCATAGCGGAAAAGGTTGAACTGTTCCAGCGCACCGGTAGCCAAGTCGGGCAGCTCCTGGGTCACCCGCAGGAAAAGGGCGTTCGACTCGTCTATTTTTTCAAAAATCAGACAGGGCTTGGCCTTGATACTTTCATCGGAGAAATCAATCTCGCGGTACTCCTCGAATTGCAGCGCGATATGCTCGAGGTTGGAATACAACAGGGAAAGAAACAGGGTCAGATCCCTGCGGTCAAACTGCATGTTGAAATTGGACAGCATGTGGGCCGGCGCACCGGTCGGGGGGATTTCCACAAGGGTATCCCCGGCCAGGGCATACTGCTCCGTGACCAGCAAAAAGTCGTCCGACACCTGGCCGGGGAGCTGGAGCACAATACTGGCCTCCAGCGCGCGCTCAGAAGCACCCGGCCGCACCTGGGCAATCAAACGACCTTCCTGCGGGGAAAACACAATCGGCTCACCATCAGCGTCCTGAACGTTATCACAGGACCGAAGCGCTTCCATCAAAAAGGGATACTCGCTCAGGTAGATGCAGTCCGGCGTCTTCTCCCACTCGATGAGGAAGTCCTGCTTCTGGCGGATTTGCTCCAACGCATGGAGTACGTTCCGCACAGGACCACCGTAGTGCAGATAGCTCGTCTCGACCTCCTGCCCCTTCTTATCACAAACTTGTACATACGCCCCGAAGGTGTCAAAGTGAATGCGGAAAAACAACTCCTTGAACGCACGGGTATCGCGAGACGGAAACGATACCTTCCGGAACGGGATAAACGATTTTGAAAAAGGGTGCTCCGACATAGGGACGTATATGGCTAAACAAAGAGTGGCAAATCTATTCCAACGAATCGTACAGGGCTTACCCCAGCAACAGGTTTTTCACATCTACCTGCTGGCGCACGATGGACTCGATCTGGCTGATGTGTACGCGCTGCTGCACCAGGGTGTCGCGCTCGCGTATGGTGACGGTCTGATTGTCGAGGGTCTCGAAATCAATGGTCACGCAGAAAGGCGTCCCGATGGCATCCTGGCGGCGGTAGCGGCGTCCGATGGCGTCCTTCTCGTCGTACTGGCACTGGAAGGAGGCCTTCAGGGTATGGAACACGTCGCGGGCCGCGTTGGTCAGTTCTTCCTTGTTTTTGAGCAGGGGCAATACCGCCACTTTGACCGGTGCCAGGGTGGGATGGAGTTTCATCACCACGCGGGTGGACTCGTTGCCCTCGGCATCGGGTACATTTTCTTCCACGAGCGACTGGCTGAGCATAGCGAGGAACGTGCGGTCGGCCCCTACAGACGTCTCAACGACGTAGGGCACATAGCTTTCGTTGAGCTCGGGGTCGAAATACTGAAGCTTCTTGCCCGACAGCATCTGGTGGTTGCTCAGGTCGAAATCGGTGCGCGAGTGAATACCCTCCATTTCCTTGAACCCGAAGGGAAATTCATATTGGATGTCCACCGCCGCGTTGGCGTAGTGGGCCAGGTTGTCGTGGTCTTTGAAGCGCAGCTTCTCCTGGGGCGTGCCCAGGGCCAGGTGCCAGCGCATGCGCGCCTGCTTCCAGTATTCATACCAGGTCATCTCCTCGCCCGGGCGCACGAAAAACTGCATCTCCATCTGCTCGAACTCGCGCATGCGGAAGATGAACTGCCGCGCCACGATTTCGTTGCGGAAAGCCTTTCCGATTTGGGCGATGCCAAAAGGTATTTTCTGGCGCGTGGATTTCTGTACGTTGAGGAAGTTGACGAAGATGCCCTGCGCCGTCTCCGGTCGGAGATACAATTTGCCCTCCTCTCCCGCGATATTGCCGAGCTGGGTGGAGAACATGAGGTTGAACTGGCGCACATCGGTCCAGTTGCGGGAGCCGCTCTCCGGGTCGGTGATTTCCAGTTCGTCAATCATGCCCTTGAGGCCGGCCATATCGCTGGCCGACATATAGCCGGCGAGGCGTTGGGCAATGGCTTCCGCTTTCTGGCGGTATTCCACGATGCGGGGGTTCGTGCTGCGGAAAAGCTCCTCGTCAAAACTGTCGCCAAAGCGCTTGGCGGCTTTTTCGACCTCTTTGTTGATTTTATCTTCGACTTTATCTATGTACTCCTCGATCAACTGATCGGCGCGATAGCGCTTTTTGCTGTCTTTGTTGTCTATCAAAGGGTCGTTGAACGCATCTACATGGCCGGAAGCCTTCCAGGTAGTGGGGTGCATGAAGATGGCAGCATCAATGCCGACGATATTTTCGTGCATCTGCACCATGGAGGCCCACCAGTAGTCCTTGATGTTGTTTTTCAGCTCCACTCCGTAGGGGCCGAAGTCGTACACAGCGCTGAGGCCGTCGTAGATTTCGCTGGACTGAAAGATGAAACCGTATTCCTTGCTGTGGGAGATGAGTTTTTTGAAGTGGTCTGCCGGCGATTGTGCCATCTGTCGTAGTTTTGTGTTATCAGTATTGTGTTCCGACTTGCTGCAAGGGAAATCGCCAGGGGTGTCGAAAACTGCTCTTTTTCCCGCACCGCCGACTGCTGGCAGCAAAGTCCGTTTACAAAAATCTGAAAAAAAAGCAAGTAGAACCCGTTTCCCGGCTTTTTTTTGCGTAGGTATAGGGGAAAAAGGCCGATACCAGCATCTTGTTTCAAAAAACAGCGTCTTTTACCACACAAAAGCATAACGACTACCATGATGAAACGCAGTATGATAACGATGGTGCTGGCCCTGGCCGGCGTCGCACTCTGGGGGCAAAAAGATATCGCCCTCGACGACTTCAACGCGCTCTCCGCGACGGGCAACGTAAAGGTCTATTTAGCACACGGGGAAAAAACAAACGCACAGCTATACGCAGAGGGCATACCGGAAGATGAGGTGACCGTGCGCGTGGCACAAGGTATCCTGCGCGTGGCCTCGCTCAACAGCTTCATGTACAAAGATGCCGTCATCAAGGTGTACGTGACGTATACCGCACTGGATGAAATCCGCGCCACCGCAGGGGCTTTTGTGAAAGCCGAGGCCGCCATCAGCGCTGCCAAGCTCGATGTGCACGCCGGCAGCGGTGCCCAGGTAGAACTAGCGCTCGAGGTGCAGTCGCTCGATGCCTCTGCATCCGAAGGCGCACGCCTGACCTTGAGCGGCCGGGCAGAGACCCAGGAGGCCAGCGCCGCTACCGGCGGTCAGTACCAGGCGGGCAACTTGACCACGAAAAAGACCTATGTGCGCAGCCATACCGGCGCCCGCGCAGAAGTCAATGCCGAGGAACACCTGGAAATATCGGCCAACACCGGTGGAGAAGTCCGCTACCACGGCAACCCGAAAAACAAATACATCAAAAATGTACTCGGCGGCGACGTGAAACAGGTCCGCAAATCATCGGGCGACGAAGAAAATTGAGCCTATCCGAAACGGCCCGGCAGGCGACCGTGGATGGCCCCTCTGTGTACCACTCCGGAAAAAGCCAAGGCCTCAGGGCACAATCAACTGCTGGGTTTGAATCGTCGCATCGGCCCGCAAGGTGACGTAATAGATACCGGAGGGAAGATGGGAGTTGTCCCACTCAATGGCATGCTCACCGGGCAGGGCTCGCTGCATACTCGCCATGTTTTGCAAGAGGCGGCCCTGCTGGTCGCGCAAGTCTATGGATACCGCTGCCGGCCCGGCCAGGGTGAAGCCAACGCGCATCGGCCCGCGGACGGGGTTCGGCGAGATGGGGTACAACTTGTTCTGGTTAAAGTGGAACACCTGGTTTTCGTTGGTCGCCGGCCCTTCCATGCTGAGGTTTTCATCCCCCGGCTGGTAGGGCACCCACAACAGGGGCAGGTAGTACATCTCATCGGCAGTGCCCTCACCCCAAGTGACGAAGCGGGGCGGATTGTACGGGTTGAGCGGGTTGTTCACCGTATTGTCGTAGGTGGCAAACGCGTGAATCTCCGTATTCTTGGGCAAATAGAGCAACTTCTTAAAGTGATACACCCCTTGCCAGTTGAAGTCCCAGTCTTCGATATTGATCAAGGGGACGGTGTCCCGGGCAGGGGTGATGGCATATACGCGCCATTTCTTTCCCAGCAGGTGGCAGTGGGGCGCAATGCCCAGCAGACTGATGTCCGTCGGTACTTTATATACGCCCTGAAACTCCCGGACAGTATTGGGATAGAGGACAAACAACCCGTTGACGATGGAAAACGGCAGCATGATATGGGAGCGCACAAAGCGGCTGGCCGGTTTGTCGGCAAAAAAGAGGTTGAATGTGGAGGAATCCGGCTCGTCGGTAGAGGTGGGGGCGTAGTGGACCTGTACGACGAGGTCGCTGCCAGCGCTCAGGCGCTGCGCCATGCCGTTGTTGAACACGTTGGGCCGGGCACCGGGCACATAGGCAGGCAACTGCTGGCCAAAATTGATCTGGGCACCCGTTCCGCCCTGCCCGGCCGCGTAGCCGTATTCGGGCGTCTGCGCGTCAATACGGGCAGCGCTGCCCGTCGTATCGGCCCACACCAAAGCGTGGTGTACGATGCGGGAGTTGCCCGGCCGCATCTCAAGGGCAACCAAATCTTTTGCTTCTTTTAAGCCTGTAGGCAATACAAAATATCGATATTCATCCTGCCCGTTGCCTTTGTGGACGTGTTTTTTGGCAAAAGAAACCGTCAAATCGGGTGTTCCGACCTGTGAACCCTTGGGGAAGGCGGGGGAAGGTGGTTCGAGGGAAGCATCCCCGCGGGGCATACCGCTGTCTACCCAGTTTCGGATAGTGGCGATTTGCGCATCGCTGAGGTAGTTGGCACCGATGTAGGAGGCGCCAAACTTGCTGTCGGCCTTCCAGGGCGGCATATACCGGATCCCCGTCACATATTTGATCATATTGCCCCATGCTGCGGCTTCGCGGTAGTTCGTCAAGGGGAAAGGGCCGATTTCCCCGGGTCGATGGCAGGAGGTACAATGCTTGTAAACGATAGGAGCAACGTGCTCCGCCCAAGTTACTGATTGCGCAGAGGCCGGTGAGGGACGTAAAAGGATGAGAATAAAAGGCGTGTAGAGAAGCAGGTTTTTCATATCGGTGCGGATGTAAATTCACCTTTTAAGACGCGTATCGCCTCAAAAGGTTTAAAGTAGCCGCTCACTCCCCTCCCAACAGACAACCTACGGCGGTGGTGCGCGGGGTACGCACCGGCCTGCCCTGCCGTACCGCGTCAAGGGCATCGCGCAGTTCGCGTTGGGTCACCACCGGACGACGGCGCCCCAGGCGCTCGTAAAGGTTATCAATGCGGCCCTGGTACACGATTTGCCCACGGGCCTCGTCAAAGACGACGACCTCCGGCGTCACCGTTACCGAGAAGCGCCGGGCATACGCATACCCCCCTTCCCGAATACAGGGGAATGGAAAACCATGGCGGCCCACAAATGCCTCCATACTGGAATCTGTAGTGATGGGATTGGGAAACGCGCCCAAAAAACCAATGCGCCCCCCTGCATACGTTTCGCGAATAGCCTTTATCTCCTCTGTATAGGCCTTGGTGACCGGGCAGTCCTCCAGCATAAAAAAGAAGACCGTAAAAGAATCCGCCTGGGCAATTGTCGGCGAGGATGCCCATAGGAAAGAAAAGAAAAGCCATAATCGGTACATACAGAGGGAATTGGCGCTCGCAACAAGGCTGTAAAAAACAAAAGCCCGGGCAGATGCTCCGGGCTTTCTTTTTGTGGCGGCGGCAGGACTCGAACCTACGACCTTCGGGTTATGAGCCCGACGAGCTACCAACTGCTCCACGCCGCGATTTTTAGTGGTGCAAAGATACATCGGCTTTTTGGTAAATGCAATACTATTTGGTTATATTTTAAAAAAACTTGCCGGCCGGGGTGAAATCAAACAAGTAGACTTGTTGCGCGGGGTCAGCGAGGAGGGAAAAAAAAGTCATTTTTTGTCCACACGAAGGCTTTTTGAGGGAGTATAGCCTAGCTATATGACCGAAAAAAGGCG
>CAZSMU010000138.1:0-10235 GCA_964607915.1 uncultured Haliscomenobacter sp. | reverse complement strand
AATCAAAATTTTGTGTTTTTTACACCTATTTTTTACACCTGATTTTACCGGAACAAACCCTGTTGTATTGTCCCTTGACAGGTATAGAAAAAAGCAGTTGCTTTGGGGTTCTAAAACAGAACCCTTATGTCCGCTTCCACGTACCCCTTTCGCATTGTGCTGGTCCAGAACCAACTCTGGGCTGCCCGGCGTTTCCGCCACGGCCTGATGCGCGTCCTGCGCAAAGAAGGATTTCAGGTCTCCATTGTAGCTCCCTTTGATGAAAAAGACGGCCCCCTGCGCCAGGCGCTGGAGGCCGAGGGGTTTGAGGTGCTGTGTTGGCGTCTTCCCCGCCCTATTCCCCGGGTATTGGGCGGTTTGTGCCTGTGGTATGCGCTGTGGCGCTTATACCGCGGCGGTCGCTTTCAATTGTGCCTTCACTATACGGCGTTGCCCATTTTTTTCGGGGCGCTGGCTGCCTGGTTGGCCGGTACGCCCTGTATAGCGATTGCGACAGGCCTGGGCGTTCTATGGCGTCGCCGCCGTGGCGTTCGGGGTTGGATGTTGCGCTGTGCCTACCGGTTGGCTGCATCTTTGAGCCGGGAATGCTGGTTCCTGAACGAGGCGGATCGCCACTATTGCCTTTCCCGCTGTCTTGTGCCTCGTTCCAACACGTTTGTGTTCGACGGGGAAGGGGTGGACGTGGACTATTTCCGGCCTTGTCTTCCGCGCAGGCCGGACGGGGTCTTGCGCCTGCTGTACATGGGCAGGCTGCTGCGCAGCAAGGGGCTGGAGGACATCCGGGAAGCTGCCCGGTATTTTCGCAAGCGCGGGACGGCTATTGAGATTCAGGTGCTGGGGATTCCGGTGGAGCAACACCCCGACCGCATCCCGCTGCAAGAGCTTTGCGCCTGGGCCGACGAGGGGCTGGTGCGCTATGTAGGCCACGTCGAAGATGTTCGGCCCTTTTTGGCACAAGCAGATGGGCTTTTGCTGCCCTCTCACGGCGAGGGCATGTCGCGTGCCGTTCTCGAAGCGTGCAGCATGGAGCTCCCGGTCATCGCTGCCGATGTAGCAGGCTGTCGGGAGTTGGTGGTCGAAGGAGAAAGCGGTTTCCTGTGCCCGCCCCGCGACGTCGCGGGGTTGATTGCGGCCATTGAGCGCTTGCAGGCCCTGGATTCTGCCGGGCGTACCCGGCTTGGGAGAGCAGGGCGGAAGCGGGTTTGTGCGCGATACAGCGATGCCCATGTACTCGGCACCATGGTATCCCGCCTGTCGGCCTATCGGCCATTGGGTACGCATCTTGCCCTTCCATCGCGCTGCGCATGAGCCGCCGCATCGCCCTGATCCATCCTGGCAAAGCCCTTTTGCCGGAAATAGAAGCGTACGCATCGTACTTCCCCTCCAAAGGCTGGGGCCTGGATGCTTTTGCCCATCCCGCGCCGGCTCTTCGGGACTACGCGGTACACTGGCACCTCATGGGTACCCATTGCGGGGTCGGCAACCCTGCAGGGGTACTGATCCATGAGTACATCTCGGCCTCTACGCCACCTTTCCCCTTGCTCAAAGATATTCTAAAACGCAGGTTCAACCGCAGGCCCGATGGCTATGTGTTTGGCAGCGAATGGGTAGCTCATGCCCTGGGCTTCCCCTTGGATGCGCATTGCCGCATACGCCCGGCGGGTGTTGCGGCGTCTTTTTTTCGCCCTGCGGGTTCAGGGCGCGAATTCGATATGGTATATGTCGGCGATATGGGTTGGAGCCGCCGACTACTGCCGGCTATTACCCGGCTGTTGCAGGCGTTGCCCGGTTTCCGGCTCCTGCTGGTCGGCGAACCGCCAGGGGAGTTGCTGCGTGCCTTCCGGACGGCCCCCGAGGTATTTTTTGCCGGAAGAGTACCCCATGGCGAGGTGCCGGGCCTGTTGGCCAAAGCGGAGTACGGCCTCAACCTCATCCCCGACAGCTATCCTTTCCGCTGGCAGCCCAGCCTGAAGTTGCTGGAGTACTGCGCGCTGGGGCTGAAGATTATTTCTACGGATATTCCCTGGGCCCGGGCGTTTGCGCACCGCCGTGCAGGCCGGTTTTTCTTTTTGCGCCCGGACACACCGCTTTCCCGGGAATCGCTTTCCCGCTTTCCTTTCCACACGCCTTCTGTTGCAGATTTGCACTGGGACAGCCTTCTGGCCGGCTCCGGATTGGCTGAGTGGCTGGATGTACTTTGCCAAAAAAACTAACCCATGGATACTTTTACCTATCTCGCCTGGCGTCGGCCCCAAACCCGTGCATGGCTCTATCCCTTCTTTCGGGTGCATGCTGACCCCATTTTTTTTATGGGCAACCAAAAATCCGGTACGACGGCGATAAGCAGTCTGCTGGCATACGCAGCAGACCTGCGAGCGACGACCTGGGTACCGGGACTGGACTTTGCGGTGCTAAAAGCGCTTCACGAAGGGCGCCTCAGCCTGCAAAAGGCCATTCAGCGATACGCGCGGATCGAATTTGCCAGGCCGGTCATCAAAGAGTGCAACCTCACGTTTGTGTACGAGCAGGTGCGGGTGCTGTATCCCCAGGCCCGCCAGGTGTTCGTGGTGCGAGACCCGCGCGATAACCTGCGCAGCATCCTGGACCGACTGGATCTGCCCGGGCAGGTAGCCACTGTATCCCTGCCGGATCCCCTGCGCGCCCACTGGGGCCACGTGCTGGATAACACCTGGATGGGTGCCCCGGCAGGCAACCCTGTCTGCTCCCTGGCGTGGCGCTGGGCGCGGGCACTTGCCGTTTACCGACAGTACCCCGGGGAGTTTATCCGGATTCGATACGAAGACTTCCTTGCAAACCCGGAAGATGCCATTGCTCAATTGTGTGTTGCGCTACATGTACCGCAGAAGCGGCAAATATCGAATTGGAACATGCATCCTTTCCAACCCCCGGGCCGAAACAGAGGCTGCCCTTGGCCGGACTTTTTCGGAGCGGACCCTCTTGCACACATCGAGGATATCTGCGCAGAGGGCATGGCGGAGATGGGATACCTGCCCTCCAAAAATTACCTTCCGGCATGAGGGTACTGCATATTTTTCCCGAATATTTGCCTCCCACGATGCCCTGGGCACGGCAGCAGATTCTCCACACTCCGGATGTGGAGGCACACATTGCAGGATTGACCTACCTGGCAGATACCGGGGAAACAGACGCAGGGCTGCGCTGGCCGAACCCGCGCTACGCATATCCCCAATGCCTTCAGGGACTGGTCCATCTCGGGCTCCGCAAGTTAGGGGGCTATGAGAAGGCCTTAGGGCGATACCTCACAGCGCAATCCATAGAGGTACTGCACTGCCATTTTGGGAACATGGGGGCTGATTATGTACATTTAGCCGGGCAGGTGGGCATTCCGGGCCTGGTTTCCTTTTATGGGTTTGATTACCACCGCATCTTGCAGGAGCGGCCTGCCTATCGGTCGCGCTACCGGCGGATGTTTGCGGCCGCTGCGGCGATCCTTTGCGAAGGGCCTTATGCAGCCGGGCAGTTGGAACGCCTGGGTTGCCCGGCCCATAAAATCCGGATAGTGCCGATGGGGGTGGACTTGAGGGCTATTCCCTTTCGGGCGCGCAACAAAGAGGTGGGGAAGCTCCGTCTGGTACAGGTGGCGGGCATAGCGCCCTACAAAGGCCAGTTGCAGGCGGTGCAGGCATTTGCGCGAGCCCTGCGCGTATATCCGGATATGCACCTGGATTTGTACGGGCCTGTTCGGGATAAGCGCTACGCCCATTTGGTAGAGGCGTATATCCGGCGGGCGGGCCTGTCGGGCAAAGTATCGCTGTCGGGGGGGATACCCTACGGGCAGTTGCATGCGATACTGGAAAAAAGCCAGGTCTTCCTGCATCCCAGTATGCACGCTCCTTCCGGCGACTGCGAGGGTGGGGCGCCGGTGGTCTTGCTCGATGCACAGGCCAGTGGGATGCCGGTGATCGCCACCCGGCATTGCGACATCCCCTCGGAAGTGGCCCATGGAGAAAGCGGGCTGCTCGCCGAGGAAGGGGATGTGGAGGCTCTGTCAGAGGCCATCCTGGCGTTTGCCGGGATGGAGGAGCCGCTGTATAAGGCCTTTGCCCTGTGCGCACGCAAAAAGATGGAATCGGGGTTTTGCGTCGTTTCAAGCGGGAAAAAAGTGCGGGACTGTTACAAGGACTTAGTTGCGAAAGTATGAAGATCCTGTTGCTCAGCGTGACGTTTTTCCCCGAAGAAAACCCGCGGGCCAACCGTTGGAAGGAACTGGCGTTTGCCTTGGCGCGACGGGGACACGAGGTACGGGTGCTTTGCCGCTCTGCACCAGGGCTACCCGATTACCTCGAAGAAAGAGGGGTCCGTATCTTTCGGGTGGGGCGCAGGCCGCTGGGCAGCCGATTTGCCAGAGACCGCAGCCCAGCCGACAGAAGCCTGCGCCTTTTGCTTCGCCTCCGGGCGCTGAGCTGGAAAAAACTCTGGTGGCCCGACAGTTCGGCGGGGTGGTTGTTTTCTGCCTTTTTCACGGCTTCCCGCTGGATACGCGCGGGTTTGGTGGATCGCCTCTATACGATTTCGCTGCCTTTTACAGCCCATCTGGTCGGGTTAGGCTTGAAAAAGTGCTTTCCGGCTTTGCACTGGGCCGCCGATCACGGAGATCCTTTTTCCATAAAAGGAGTCCTGCCCCAAAACAACCACCGGTATTTTCACCGATTGAACCGATGGGCAGACGTGCAGGTCCTGCAAACGGCAGATCAAAACTATGTCAATACGCACAAGCTGGCCGATTGGTATCGGGGGCTGGCCGGCGTCGGTATTCCGGTGCAGGTTGTGCCGCATGTGCTTCCCGGAAGTAGTTCTGCAATCCGGAGTCCGACTAAGGAAAGAGGGGTGCTGTGTATAGATTATTTCGGGAGTTTGATCCCCGGGTTGCGGGATATAGCGCCTTTTCTGAGGCTGCTGGACGCGTTTTTCCGCTCGTATCCGGTCTGGGAAAAGAAGCTCCTGCTGAGGGTATTTGGGCAATCTGCGATACCAAAAAGAGCATTTCTCCTACCCATGGGCTCCCTGGCCCATGCAGAATCGCTTCGTGCCATGCAGGAATCCGACGTATTGTTAAGCCTGGGGTACTCAGAGCCGCATATGTTGCCCATGAAAACGATGGAGTACCTGCACAGTATGCGCCCCGTCCTGCACCTCGCGGCACACCCGGAAGATCCGGTACCCCTTCTACTGAAGGACGACTTCCCCACCTTTCACAGCATAGCGCTGTACCCGGGCACGAAAGAGGCGGTAGCGGAGCTGGCAGCCTTCCTGTCCTCCCTGCCGGACCGGGTTTTACAGCCGGCGCATATAGAAACCATGCGAGGCCGCTTTGGGGCGGATGCCGTGGCCCATCTCTACGGTGCCTGACGCGTCAGGACAATTTTAAAAGGATAGGGGATTTGTATCCCGGACCATTCCTCCGCAGGTATAAATTGGCCGACATAGAGGCCAGCGGGCAGGGGGGTTCCCCCTTGATCGGTTCCGTCCCAACAAAGGTCGCCCGGATGGGTGCCGATGTGGAGAGGTCCGAGGTCGGTTTCCGAAAGCAATCGCACCCCCTGGCCGTTCGCGTTGAAAATCCGAACGGTATAGCGCTGCGGCGGCTGTTCACCGGCGAGGATATACCGGAAACAACACGCTCCGCCGGAGGGGTTGGGATAAGCCTCCCACTGCAAAACCTGCCGCCGGGGGAGCACATCGAAATGAATTTCGAGATCGGCAGCGGTATTGCCTTGTATATCCCGTGCTTTTATGAGCAGGGAATAGGTTCCGTATGCAGGCAGAAGGGGCTGCCAAAGGGCCTTCGCTTCGTTTTTTCCGGAGGCTGAATCGGCGGGAATGAAAAGCAGGTCCTGCCGGAAGCTGAGGCGTTGCCACTCGGAACGGGTAGGGCGGCGGAGGAAAACCTCTATAAGCTGCGTATCGCGGAGCCATCCAAACCAGGGTTGATCGCTGACCCGGATACAAATCTCCGGCTGGTTGTCCAATGCTTCGCCGTTGTGGATAGCTTTGCCCCGGCTATCCACATTGATTTTAGGTGGGGTCTGGTCCGGGAATATCTGAAGGGGCAATACGGCCTGGTTGTTTTGATAGTCTCTTTCGATGAGGGTATGCCCGGGATTGACCACTGCGTGCAGCAAGAGGTCGCCTTCCCAGGCGCCGCCCGGGATTTCCAGGAAAAGCGTTTGCGGGAACGGTGCCGCCGGGACAAACAGCGTATCGGAAAAGTGCAGGACCTCGCCTTGAAACAGGGAATATGCCAAGCGAGTGCTATCCCGATAGCTGCTAAAATGGTGGATAACGCAGGGGATATATCCTTTTTGTCCTTTGGGGATGCGATTGGGCAGGGTGGGGTCCCGAACAAAAAAAAGGCCGAAGTCAGGTGCTTCCACATAGTGCAGCCCCAGGAAGTCCAGTGGAGCCGGAACTTGGAGGCTGTCTTTAGCGCGTATGTCCAATCGGAGGAACGGAAACTCAGCTGCATTTATCGCGCTCAAGTCGGAATATCCGGGGCGTATAGGCTCCATCAGCAGGGAGTCTTGTCCATCGGTGCGCACGCCTGAAAGGGTGAGGGTGGGAGCTGGGTCAAGGGGAGCTTGGCGGGGAGAGAGGTACCAGTGCAGGGCCTTCCAGGATTGGGCCGGTCCGGACAGCGGGGACAGGAGGCGGCCGCTGTCGGCGATGCCCTGCAAGACCCAGGTTCGGGAAAGAGGGGCATCCGCCTGGCCGACGGATTCGAGCGGAGGGTAGCCGGGATGATCTTTTTGGTAAAAGAAAATATACGGCAAAAACGGACTTTGGGTAAGCTGGTCGAGGTGCAGGGCGCCCTGTTTCGCGAGTATGCTCAGGATTGTTTTCCCCTCTGTGGCTGCGTCGAGGGCCCACTGTTCGCCCTGCAAAGAGCGGATGCTGTCGCAGACGCTGACCAACAGCACAAAATGGCCGGACGGGACGGTATTTTCCAAAAAATCCATCAGTCGTCTGCGTCCTTCCCGGCTGGTAGTAGGGAAAGGAAAGGCGATAAAATCGAGTAGGGCGGGGTGTTCCTGTTCCTGGAGGGAGCTTCCGAGGCGTTTACCCGGCTCGTTTTTCCAGGGCCTGCCGCTGTATCCATCGAATACAGCTACATAAAAACCGGCATCAAAACGGGGTGTGTTGAAGGGAAAATAGCGGGAAGGATGGTAGTTGACCGCTATTTCCGGCCGCCCTAAGTCGGGGTATCGCCCGGACAGCGCGCGGATTTCAAAGTGCTGCGGACCAAAGCGAAAACGCTGGAGTACCGAATCGGCGACGAGGTTGTCTAAACGGCTGTCGTCCCATTGTTGAAAATGGCTGAGGAGCCAGTTGGCCGGTACGGCGGGGCGAACGGTGAAGCTGAACGGCTTTGAGGAAACAGGGTGCTGCGCCTGTGTACGTGGCGTGTATATGCGCCAGAAGTAGGTTTGCCCGGTGACAGGCGACAGGGCCGGCTGCCAATGGAGGAGTCCGTTGCGGTATTGCCCGGCACCGCTTTTCAAAAATGGGCTATCGAAGGTTTCAAGGGTATCCAGTTCGAAGCGGTACCCCGGCTCAGGAGGGCCTGCCAGGGCGGCGAGGAGCTCGATATGCTGTCCGGCTACTACGCCGTAGGGCGGGGGATAAACGGGACTGGCGCTGCCGGGCAAAATGGAAACAAGACCTGCGTCGAGGGTATTGTTCTTCGCTGCGTGCGGAAATGGCCATTCCCGGATGCGCTCTCGCGGGTCTATTTGTATGGAAACGCGGTAATGACCAGGTACAAGGGTGCCCGCTACCGGGAAAGGAAGGGATATGGTTTGCGGAAGGGTAGGGCCGGCGTACTTTTTCAGGTAGGACATCCGCCTGGAATCGGATTCCCGGACCAGATCTACCCGGAGGTCCAGGGAATCGGGCTCGCCCCGCCCCTGATTGGCGATATCAAACAGCAGGAGAGCGGTGTCCAGGCTGGCGCTGAGTACGGCAGGCGAGGTGCGGAAGGAGCCCCGGACAATCGAAAAGTCGGGGGCTGGCGCAAAGGGAAGGCGTAGGGCGGGGTCGCCGTGCAATACCATCGTTTGGATGAGGGCTCGTCGAGTCGGGGATAGATAAGCGGATAACTCGGCCAAACTCTCCCGCAATACATTGCCCAACACGACGGGCCAGGGCGAGCGCTGCAGGGCTCGGTACAACGCTCCAAGCGCTTCCCCCAGCGTATGCAGCTCGCCCGCCGAAGAGGTTCCGACAAAGGCCACTGCCCCGCGCCCGGGTTCGAGCACATACGTTTCGCTCATGGAGCGGAAAGGGCTGAAAATTTGTCCGGCACTGCATCCCAGTGCGATAAAGACGGGGTATTTCCCTTCGTTATGTAGGTTCTGTACGTCTCCTATGCTGAAATCAAAGGTATTGGAGCTGGAGTGGCCAAAAAAAGTGAGCCATGCTGCCCCGCGGTCTATTTGTTGGGTAAGGCTTCCCGCTGCGGTTTGGGGGAGCGCTTCGAACGAAGTTTTGTAAAAAGAATGGAGTTGCATGCCCAGCGGGTAGGTGCTGAGGCGTTGCGCCAGGGTGTCCAGGCAGGAGCGGATCTGGTTTTTTTCTGCTTCGCTTTGTCCGCCGGCCAGGTGTATGCTGTGTTTCGTCCAGCTTCGGTCCCTGTTGTGCGGTTGTAGGTAGCGCTCCAGCTCCTGTACTTTCAGGAGGTAGGCATCTACTTGTTGCGGGGTGGTAGCGGCGAGCCGCCCGATGGGCGTATGGGGCACGGGGTCTCCGGGGAATGTGGCCAGCAGTTGGTCCGACGCGGGACTTCCAAAAGTAGGCAGGAAATAGCCGGGAAGCTGTGCTCTAAGGCGCAGGCCCGGATACTCCACTCCCTTGCCCAGGATAAAAACCGATTGCAGACCCCGTTTTTTCAAAAAAGAAATGAGGTTGCGCATTCCGACAGGGTGCCGGTCGATGCCGTAGGCGAAGTAGTCTTGTATCGCTTGCGCCCCGATGACAGCCGTTCGATACCCGCCTCCTTCCGGGCTGCTGCGGTATGTGGCATAGCGCCGGGCAGCCCCCTCCACGAACAGATCGGCAGAAAGAATGAGATAGTCCACCGTATCTGGCCAGGGCGGAAGCGGTGCCAGGGGGATGAGTTGGCCTACTTCCCGGGCTTCGCGTGCAGGGAAAGCGATTTCCGAGGGGGTATGGCCGGGGGCGGGAGAGTAGTGGAGGTAAAGGCAGGCGATGGAGAAAGGCAAGTCGGCCTGAACCTGAACGGCAATATCTTCGGTCGGCGAGACCGAGGGTGGCAGGGTCAGTTGGACTTCTTCTACGGCAGGTCCGTGGAGAGTGCTGTCGAAACAGGGAGTGGTGGCGAGGGTTATGCGCACCCTGTTTGGGCCGGCGGGGCTGTAAAAGCGCATGCGCAACACGAGGTCTGTGCCGGCTTCCCGATGGGGGGCCTGGATGCGTTTGGCGTAGTGCGTAGCCGGCGGGGTGCCATAGCCCTCGCCGGTTTTATACGCTCCAAAGAGCGGATATCCATTCAGGGCCGCCGGCAGGATATGCGCGCCGGATTCTGCGACGGCGATAAGGGCATAGCGGGCGTTCGAGCCCCCGGCTTCGGCTTGCGGGGGCGGTGTTTCGAGTGGGTATTTACTCCGATTTCGCCAGGTCAGGAAATAAGTAGCCGTATCGGAAAACAAGCTGTATTCCGGGTTGAGTTGTGCCGAATAGATTGGGGCGTACAAGAAGCGATCCAGTTCGCCCCGGTTTTTCCGGCCATCAAATTCCAGAAAGCCCTCCGGAGGGAGCGGGGCATTACCGGAAGAGGCGTACAGAGGGACTTCCCGGCCCAGGCAGAACAAGGCCCAGTCCCTGCCTGCGATTTCTGAAACGGGTATTCCCGCACTGGCCAGCAGGTGCCGCGGGATGCGGTACCGCCCATCGGCGGCAACCCGTATTTTGAAGCAGGGAGTATGTTCTGCCAGCCATTCATGGCCATACAAGGTATCGGATGTCCCGTACGGCATTTGGCCGCGGAGAAGCGCAAAGGGGAGCGCTGCAAAAAGGAGAGAAAAGCACAGGTATCGCATGGGGTTGGTTTTGAGGGCGCTTGCCAGGCAAGATAGGGGTTCCCGGCATAGGATGCGAGTCGGCACCGAGGGGGTGTATCATTTTATACCAACGGTACGGGAAGCTTTTTGAAGACTTTTTATATTGAAAAGCAAGGG
>CAZSMU010000137.1:7047-10611 GCA_964607915.1 uncultured Haliscomenobacter sp. | reverse complement strand
CCAGGTGTTGGGCGATGAGCCCTACGAAGCGTACCCGGCCCCTACGAAGCTGCCCGGTGCCGCACTGGAATTCGACCTCACCTCCTTGGGCGGCGTACAACGGGCAGAACTCGATATCTCCACCGGACAGGTGTCGCTTTCCTTTTCCGGGGGGGCCAGTTTCCGCACCTATGTCCATGCCGAAAAAGACTACGGCTATTTTGAATGGAAAAACCTACCCGCCGAGCTTCTCCCCGCCCTCATTCCTCCCAACTACCACACCGGAAAAGACGGCAGCACCGGCAACAGCGTCGAGGGGCAGGGGCTCGAGCGCCTGGGCTACGCCAAAGGGGACGTCGTACGGTCGCCCGGCAGCCTGCGCTACCGGCAGCCTACCTGGGGCCAGGGTTTTTACGAGGCCCTGGTCGGCTGGCAAGGTTCCAACGGCACCCTCAGCGGCTTCTGGACCCTGTCGAACGGAAAGCCTGCCCGACTGCCGGGCTCTGCCGACAGCAGTACCCACCAGGCCTGGTGGAAGCATTTCTGGGAGGCTTCCACCGTATCCCTTCCCGACCCACTCATAGAGCGCCAGTACTATCTGGACACCTACAAACTCGGTTGCGTGGCGCGCAGCCACACCCCCGCCATCACGCTGCAGGCCGTCTGGACCGCCGACAACGGCAGCCTGCCCCCCTGGAAAGGCGATTTTCACCACGACCTCAATACCCAGCTGAGCTACTGGCCCACCTACTCCGGCAACCGGCTGGCCCTGGCAGCCTCTTTTACCAACTGGATGTGGGGCATCCGAAAGGAAGCCCGGGCCTATACGAAGCACTACTTCGGGAAGCCCGGGCTCAATGTGCCCGGAGTAACTACGATCAGCGGCAAGCCCATGGGCGGATGGATACAGTACTCCATGTCGCCCGCCATCTCTGCCTGGCTCGCACAGCATTTCTACTGGGAGTGGAAATACGGGATGGACCAGCCATTCCTGCGCAAGCGCGCCTGGCCATGGGTGCGGGAATGCGCCCGCTTCCTCGAACACCTGACCTATATCGGCCCCTCCGGCAAACGGCGGCTCCCCCTGAGCTCCAGTCCGGAATACCACGATAACCGCATAGAGGCCTGGTTCGAGGGATTCACCAACCACGACCTTGCCCTCGCCCACTTCGCCTTCCAGGCCGCCGCAGAGCTCGCCCTCGCCCTGGGCAAAGACAAAGAAGCCGCCCACTGGCAAACCCTGCGCTCCGAACTGCCCGCCCTGGACCAAAATCAAAGCGGGCTCACCATCGCAGCAGGACAGAACCTGGACGAATCCCACCGCCACCACGCCCATCTGATCGGTATCTATCCCCTGGCCATCCTCAACCCCGATGTCCCCGCCGACAGCGCCCTCATCCGGCGCTCCCTGGCACACCTGCAGCAACAGGGTACCCGCCTGTGGACCGGCTACTCCTTCGCCTGGGCAGCTTCCCTCTACGCACAGGCCCGCGACGCAGAAAACGCCGCCAGAAACCTGCAAATCTTTGCTTCCAACTTCGTATCTACCAACAGCTTCCACCTCAACGGCGACCAAAAAGGCGGCCAGTATTCCAACTTCACCTACCGCCCGTTTACCCTGGAAGGCAATTTTGCATTCGCGCAAGGGGTACACGAAATGTTGCTCCAAAGCAACAAAGGATATATCGAAGTATTCCCCGCCGTGCCCGACGCGTGGACAAACCTGTCCTTCCACAACCTGCGCACCGAAGGTGGATTCCTGGTCTCCGCCGAAAAAGTCGCCGGCACGCTCACCCGACTGGAAATTTTCTCGGAAAAAGGCGGCACCGCTACTCTCGTCTTGCCCGGCACCGCCCGCCGGCAACAGGTGCTCCTGCAACCGGGGGAACGCAAGGTCGTCCGCATAGATTAACCCTGGGGATCGCACCAGCAAAATACGGACTCAACCCCTCTTCGTGCACATATTTTGACTACCTTCGCGACGCCAAATAAAAACAACATGAAACTGGGTATCCTTCGCGAGGAAAAAATACCTGCGGATTCCCGCGTTCCGCTCACGCCCGGCCAGTGCCGCGACATCCTCAAACGCGCGCCCATAGAAATCAGCGTACAGCCTTACCCGGGGCGCTGCTACAGCGACGACGAGTACCGCACCTGCGGGGTGGCCCTGCGCGAAGACCTCAGCGGCTGCGAGGTCGTCCTGGGCGTGAAAGAGGTGCCGCCCGCCCTGCTCCTGCCAGACAAAACCTACCTGTTCTTTTCCCATACCATCAAGGAGCAGCCCCACAACCGCAAACTCCTGCAGGCCGTGCTGGAAAAACGCATCCGCCTCATAGACTACGAAGTGCTCACCGATGAAGAAGGCGAGCGCCTCATCGCGTTTGGAAAATTCGCTGGCATGGTGGGCGCACACAATGCTCTATATGCGTATGGGCGCCGCAGTGCAGCCTTCCACCTGCCGCGCATGAAAGACTGCCGCGACTACGAAGAAGCCAAAGCGGGCTATCGCAACCTCTCATGGCCCGCTATAAAAATCGCCCTCACCGGTACGGGCCGCGTAGGCAACGGCGCCGCCCAGGTGCTGCGCGATATGGGCATCCGGGAAGTGGACGCCCGGGAGTTCCTCGAAAACGAATACTCCGAAGCCGTCTTCGTGCAACTGCACGCCCGCGACTATGTAGTCCGCAAAGATCGGCATCCCTTCGAGCGCAGGCACTACTACGCGCACCCGCACGAGTATGAGAGCGCGTTTGCGCCCTACGCCCGGCAAGCCGATATTTTTATCAACGGCATCTACTGGGATAACCAGGCGCCCGCCTTTTTTACCCTTGCGGATATGCGCAGACCCGATTTCCGGATCTCCGTCATAGCCGATATTACCTGCGACATCGCCCCCGAGGCCTCGGTGCCCTCTACTATCCGCGCCTCCAGCATCGCCGATCCCGTGTATGGCTTCGATCCGCAGACCGGCGAAGAAAGCGCGCCATACCAGCCCCACTGCATAGATGTCATGGCGATTGACAATCTACCCAACGAAATGCCCCGCGACGCTTCGGCGGCCTTCGGCGCTATGTTTATCGAGAAGGTGCTGCCCGAATTCTTCAAATCCCACAGCCTGGTACTGGAACGGGCCACCATTGCCGAGGACGGACGGCTGGGGCGGCACTTTCAATACCTGCGGGATTATGTAGGGGCTGTATAAAGTGCCCCAGCATGGGGCGGCTACTGCCTCTTTTCTAATCGTTGAATCGCTGCGCCCGCCCCTAGCCAAAAGTTTAATAATAAGTTAATATTCAGTTCATATCCCGCCATTAATTTGCGGCGTTTTTGCCGGGCAATCCCGTGGTCATTCGAAAACCCGTATTCCTTTGCGATGAAAGAAACCAAATGGAAAACCCTCATCGTCTCTGACGTACACCTCGGCTCCAAAGCGTCGCGCTCTGAGGACCTTTGGCACTTCCTCAACGACAACCCTTCCCATACGCTTATCCTCAACGGGGATATCGTGGATGAGTGGGCCATGCGCCGGGGAGCCAAATGGCAGGATAAACACAGCAAGGTCATCCGAAAAATCCTCAAAATTGC
>CAZSMU010000137.1:0-6947 GCA_964607915.1 uncultured Haliscomenobacter sp. | reverse complement strand
AATGTATGGAACTTATACCATCTGCGCTTCCCATCGAAGCGGATCGAAAACCCCTGCTGGACGCCATCGCAGCAGAAATCATCGAACGGATTAAGATACAAGGTCTTGCCCGGCTCCACTTTATTTGTACGCACAACTCGCGCCGCAGTCAGCTGGCGCAGGCCTGGGCCGCTGCTGCCGCCCACCAATACGGCCTTCCGGTAGTGTGTTATTCCGGTGGGGTAGAGGTGACGGCCTGCCATGAGCGCACGGTGGCCGCCTTGCAACGCGCGGGCTTTGATATTGCTTCCGACGGAGCGATGCCCAACCCGCGCTATCGGTTATCGGCACAGGGGGAAGTCCTGGCCGTGTTGTACTCCAAGCTCTACGACGACCCACAAAACCCGGCAGAGGGCTTTTTAGCCCTGATGACCTGCTCCGAGGCAGACGAGAATTGTCCCTTCATCCCGGGAGCCGTACGCCGTATGCCCTTGCGCTACGAAGACCCGAAACATGCAGACGGCACGGAGGGCGAAACAGCGGCATACGACCGCTGTTCCCGCCTCATCGCCTCTGAAATCGCGTATATATTTCACAAGGTAAATCTTCACGTATGAAAAAGCTCGGCTTCATAGATCGCTATCTCACCCTGTGGATCTTCCTCGCCATGGCAATAGGGGTGAGTCTGGGGAGTCTTTTCCCGGGTGTAGCTGCCTGGATTGAATCGCTTTCGGTAGGAACGACCAATATACCCATTGCGATTGGTTTGATTGTCATGATGTTCCCACCGTTGGCCAAGGTGAACTACCGCCTGCTGCCAAAGGTGTTCGCAAATACTCGCGTATTGGGTATTTCCCTACTCCTCAACTGGATCATCGGTCCGGTGCTGATGTTTGTGTTGGCCGTGCTTTTCCTGCGCGACGAACCCGCCTACATGTCTGGGCTTATCCTGATTGGATTGGCGCGCTGTATTGCCATGGTGCTCGTATGGAACGACCTGGCCGACGGCAATCGCGAATACGGCGCTGGTCTGGTGGCGCTCAACAGCATATTTCAGGTATTTGCCTACTCCTTTTACGCGTGGCTTTTCATGAGCAAAGTGCCCGTCTGGCTGGGTTTGGAAGGGGTTGCCATCGAAGTATCCATCGGGACGATTGCCAGAAGCGTAGCTATATATCTCGGCATTCCGTTTTTGCTGGGTATAGCTGTGCGCAACCTGGCTATTCGCTCGAGAGGGGAAGCCTGGTTCCAGGAAAAAATTGTACCGCTCATTTCGCCACTCACCCTGATTGCTTTATTGTTTACCATCGTCGTGATGTTCTCGCTGAAAGGGGAGAATATCCTGGAACTACCCCTCGACGTGTTAAAAATAGCGATTCCGCTGCTTATATACTTTGGCGTCATGTTTGCCACGGGTTTCTTTGTGACACAGCTTTCGGGTGCGCCCTATGACCAGAAAGCTGCCGTCGCATTTACTGCTGCCGGAAATAACTTCGAGTTGGCCATCGCAGTTGCCGTAGCTGTCTTCGGACTGGATTCCGGGCAGGCGTTCACCGGGGTTATCGGACCCTTAGTGGAAGTACCGGCGCTGATATTGCTGGTCTCGGTAGCTCGCCGCTGGAGGTAACAGACGTGTTGCGAAGAGGTCAGGAGTAGGTTTGGAACCCTACGCCACAAGCCCTCAAAAGCAAATCATATGCCCAACGAAACCTCTGCGTCGCTCCGGGACATCGCGGCTTTGTTCCTCAAACTCGGAATCATCGGCTTCGGCGGACCAGCGGCACATATCGCCATGATGCGCCAGGAAGTAGTTGAAAAGCGCTTTCGCCGCCTTTCTCGACGCGGTGAACGCCGCTTCCGTAGCTCTGATTGCAGCTGTCTGCTTCCAGATGGGCCGGGAATCCCTCGTGGATGGGCGCGGGGTAATCATTGCAGCCATCTCACTCGGGCTCGCATTTGGGTTCCGTCGCCTCAACAGCGCTTTCATCGTGGCCCTGGGGGCCGCCCTGGGGTGGCTGCTCACCTAGGTTGGCTCAAAATGGGCCGTAAAATGCCGTAGGAAGGGGGGCTCGTACACGATGCGGAAGCCCTTCGCGGCGTCCCGCTCGCGCAACAGCTCGCCGAAGGTTTCTATGACGTAGTCAATATGGCTCTGCGTATAGACGCGGCGCGGGATGGCGAGCCGTACGAGTTCCATAGGTGCGGGGATGAGCTTCCCCTCGCCGTCGGTCTTGCCGAACATGACCGAGCCGATTTCGCAACTGCGGATGCCCGCCTTGAGGTAGAGCTCGCAGACCAGCGCCTGCCCGGGGAATTCTTCTACGGGGATGTGCGGGTAAAAGGCTTTGGCATCTATGTACACGGCATGGCCTCCGATAGGCCAGATGAGGGGCACGCCCATTTCCCGCAGTTTCTCGCCCAGATAGCCGGTACTTTTGATGCGGTAGTGGAGGTAATCGGCGTCAAAGACTTCTTCCAGGCCGATGGCGATGGCCTCCATGTCGCGGCCCGACAAGCCGCCATAGGTGGCGTAGCCTTCTGTGATGATCAGTACGGTGCGGCACTGCACAGCCAGGGTTTCGTCTTTGAGCGCCAGGAAGCCGCCCATGTTGACCAGGGCGTCTTTTTTGGCGCTCATGACGCAGCCGTCGGCCAGGCGGAACATCTGCTGTGCGATTTCGCGGTAGCTGTGGCCGCTCCAGGCCGCTTCGCGGTGCTGGATGAAGTAGGCGTTTTCTGCAATACGACAGGCGTCGAGGATGAAGAGTACGCCATGCTGCCGGCAGATCCGCGCCACCTCTTCGGCATTGGCCATACTGACCGGCTGCCCGCCCCCGCTGTTGTTCGTGACCGTCAGGATGACGGCCCCGATATGCTCAGGGCCATGCTGCCGGATTAGGGCATCCAGTTTTTCGGTGTCCATGTTTCCTTTGAACGGGTGTTCCAGGTCCGGCTGCCGAGCTTCGGGGATGGCGATGTCCAGGGCTGTGGCCCCGGAGAATTCGATGTTGGCCCGCGTCGTGTCGAAGTGGGTGTTGCTGATGAAAATCTTCCCCGGCCCGCCGAGGCGGCTGTACAGCAAATGCTCCGCCGCCCTGCCCTGGTGGGTGGGCAGCACATAGGGGCATCCGGTGAGGTCCTGGATGGCCTTTTCCATACGCTGCCAGCTTACGGCCCCCGCATAGCTCTCGTCGCCGCGCATCACGCCGGCCCACTGCTCGGCGCTCATAGCCGAGGTGCCGCTGTCGGTGAGCAGGTCGATGATTACCTGGTTGGACTTGAGCAAAAATGGATTGTAGTGCGCATCCCGTAGGAATTGGTGGCGCTCCCCCTCCGTAGTCAGCCGGATTTGTTCGACGACCTTGATGCGGAAAGGCTCGATAATCACCTTGTGGTGCATGGTGTATTTGGTTTTATTTGGCGCAGCAAATCTACAAATTTGAACGCGCATTGAGAACCCATTTTCGCTTTGCGAAAATGGGTTCTCAATGCGCGTTCAAGGCAAGGAAGGATTTTTTGCCTCTCCCCCCGGATATCCGTGCCCCGTGTCGCCTCGTGGGGGTGCAAGTTATTGGGGCGAACCGTCGTTTTTCCCTCGTTCCACCGCAAGGTTACCTACTTTTCTGCCGGCTATGAGTCCTTCGGTACAATCGAAGCGATAGTGGATACAGCCGTAGATCCGGGATTCGGAGGCTTCACTGGCCATAGCCTGCAGTTCGGCTGCTTTTTCAGGGAAGAGGTAAGACAGTACGGTGGCGCCAGCGGCGGAAAAGGTGGAATGCCCAGAAGTATAGGATGGAAAGTTGGGCAGTCCGACGACCGTTTTGATGCGCGCATCCATCTGGAAGGGGCGGGGATACATGTAGTAGTATTTTGCTTCCCAGCACGCTATGCCGGCATCGGCTACGGCGGTACTGGTCAGGGCCATGACACGTGCGGTGCGTAGTTCGTTGAGCTTCCGCGATTGCGCCAGGTCAGCGGCGATGCGGTTCCAGTGACCGGGCGGGGGATAGCTTCCGGGGCCGTCCGACCAGAAGCTGGCGATGCGGTGGTGGTCGCGCGTCAGGTTGCGCGCATAGCCGAGCAGCTCATCCATATCTTTTCGGAAAACATCGCTGCCGATGGCAGGTGGCTCCGGGGGGCGCAAAGAAGGCAGAAGGGCTTTGTCGAAATTCCAGGGAGTCAGCGCCCCGAAGGCGGGCAACATTCCCGGGCGGGCGGGCGATTCCTGGCTCACCCAGGGAGCCGTTAAGCCGCGGGCTTTCGCCTGCTCGATGTAGGGGGGGACGACGGCCTGGTTGCCGGCCGTGCGCATCCCGTCGTTGCGCGACCGGGCGAGCGCCAGGAGTGCAACCTGCCGGCCAAGGGCCGCCCCGGCGTCGAGGTCGCTGCGGGTGAAGTGCCCACTCAACAACATACTCTCGAGGTGCTCTTTTGCCCTGTCTTCGAGGCTACCCGCTTCGCAGGGGAACATCGCTTTCAATATTTCCACCGAGGCACCGGCTACGACGGCATCCTCGGAAGGATAGGCGGAAAGCCCGGTGGCGGGCTTTAGCGTTTGAATGCGGCTGTCGAGCCTGTACGCCGCCGGCCTTTGGTACAGAGACTTGAAATGCCAGGCCGCCACCAGGGCGTCGTACTGCGCCACGCTCAGATAGGCAAACGCACGGGAGGCATACGGCGGGTTGGCAAAGGGAAACCTGGGGTAATCGCAGGGCTTGTTGGCATCCGGTGCCGGGTAGCTGCCATCGGGATTGCTCTTGGGCGGCAGGTTGTACTGTGCGGCAAGTTCCCGGGCTATTTCCTGCCACCGGTACACCGCGCCCGCCGACCACCAGGTAAGCGCTTCTTTTTGGCTCGCTCCTGCTTTTCCCTGGGCAAATCGCACGTCGGCCAGTTCGGCTAAATACGATGAAGCGTTCAGTCCCGCCGGCACGGGAAGGGAGAGCGTGCTCACGTCGCCCGCGATAAAGGTCTTCCATTTGCCGCCGTCGGCATCGGTCCCGGCAGGTGCCAGGGCCTCCAAACGGGGGTTCTCAATTTCTTTGTCGCAGGACCAAAGTAGCCCGCACAGAGGAAGTATCCTCGCTATAGAACGGATATATGAATAGATATGCATGTTTTTTATAGTTATTTAGCACCCGCCTATGGCGGGTTATGATATAATAGACTTGTTACACAACCCCTCGCAACAATCCTACTACCGATTGGCCGATCCAACCTGGAACAGGTACAACAGCCCGGCCTGCAGGGCAGTATTTCGCCCGACATTCCGGCCTGCAAACACTTGGCTGGCCGAGGCCGTAATCCCCCAGTGTTTCCCCTCGTATTTCCCCATCACCCCTGCGGAGCTGGCCCCCATGCGGTTGGTGGGAAAGGGCATATCATTGGGGCGGATATCGTCGCCTGACAAGCAGTTGAAGCGGTCGAAAGTGAGGGCGCTGACCCAGGGGCCTTTGCGCCATCCGAGCAGGGCGCCACCCTCTACGATGTTGGGCAGGGGCACTTCGTTGGTGTAGTACAGCTTGCCGTTGTACTGGTAGGCATCCCGGTCAATGAAGATATTGCTCCGCCAGGTGTGGCTTGCGCGCAGCGTGAGGTAGAACCCCTGCTCTATGCGGTAGTCCACTATGGCACGTGCGGTAGTGGTTTTAGAGCCCAGCCCTATGCACATCGGCAGGAAATCGGGCACATAGTCGCTGAGCGGGGCAGATGCGCCCCCCAGGGCGAATACTTTCAGTTTGCCAGAGCCCAACTTGAGATCTATAGCTCTGTATTTCAGCCATATAGATAGATCTTGTACGCCCTGTTGCCCTGCTAACTGCCCTTGGCTTGCCTGTGAAGCTATGTAGGGCAGCATGGCGAGGAGGGTGAGGCGGGGACGGATGCCTACGGCGCCCATGAACATTGCGCTCTGGTGCGTGACGGTGCCAATATTGGCATTTTCCCGCTTGCTGCCGCCTTCCCAGTACTGGTTCCACTGGGTGCGGCCGTACAGACCGGCCAGGCAGACTTGCCCGTGGTTCATATACAGTGCGTCTGTTGGCGTTTGCGCACTTGCAAAAAGGGGTAAAAAGAGGAGAAAAGAAAGGTATAATCTATTTTTCATGACAAAACAAACTTTACAAGCGGGACAGGTAGTCGCCATAATCCTGTGAAATGGACGCCACGCCCCCGCTGATTCGGGTTGGAATAAAAGGGATGAGAGCGTGCCGGGCACCGGCAAGCCCATTCGTTCTGATAGCATACAGAACTACAAAGAAAGACCCCCCGGAGAAGGGTTAGTATGCGATCACGCGCATTCGGGGGGAGGGGAAGAAGCATCCGGCGAGGCACTTGAGGCATCGTTAGGGGCGATTGCCGGGCGGCTGCGGCTGCCGGTAGGACGAAAACCATATTCGGGGAGCCCATGCTCCATCTGATCGTATTCCTGGAAGGGCGCTTTGAGCGCGCTCAACCCGGTGGTGCCTTCCGAATGTTTGGAAGAAAGGCTTTTTGCCCATTCGGCTACCAGGCTTTGAAGTTGGTTCTTTTCTATGTCGGGCACATAGACGATTTCGAGCGTATCCTTTTTATAGCGCTGTTTGATGATGCGGTAATGGCGGCCTTCTTTTTCAAAAGAGGCATTGGATTCCCGGAAATCTTCCTGATCGGGCATGTAGGCGACGCTGAGCGGGATCTCAAGGGACATTTCCGGCAACTCCGCGGCAGACCCCCCATAAATCCGCTCGAACCAAACCTTCTCTACCTGCGCTTTTTTGGAGAAATAGGACGCATAGTATCCGAAGTGGTAGGATACGAAGCAGAAAAGGAGGAATATGGCAGGCGTCTTCTGCAAATCAGAATGATTTTCAACAAATGTAAAAAAGGCCTTGTATATTTATTCGTTAAAATGAAAAAAATTGCAACTAATTCTGGGGGTTGTGTACAAAGCCTTGTCGCTGCCTGACAGGCAGCTATGTGTATAG
>CAZSMU010000136.1:0-10956 GCA_964607915.1 uncultured Haliscomenobacter sp. | reverse complement strand
GTTGAACGTGCTCGACCTTTCCCAGCAGAAATTCTGCTATTACCACCATGCGCCCTCCGATCCGCACTCGTTGAGTTCTGACCTGACGCGGGTGTTGTACCAGGACCGCCGCGGGCAGGTTTGGTTGGGTACCGAAAAGGGCCTCAACCGCGTTTTTACCGACTCCGCGACCGGGCTTCCGCAGCGTTTCCAACGCTATCTGCCCGGTGTGCAGGTGTATTCGATACTCGAAGATGTGAAAGGAAGGTTCTGGGTTGGCACCTTCAGCCACGGGTTGTTTATGCTGGATCCCCGCACCGGGCGCAGTACCCGTTTCACGGAAGCAGATGGATTGCCCGGCCACACTATTTTCGGGATTTTGGCCGATAGCTCCGGCAAGCTGTGGCTGAGCACCAACAACGGCCTTTCCAACATGGATCCCGAGCGGCGCACTTTTACCAACTATCACTATTCCAATGGGCTGAAAAACATAGAGTTCAATTTTAATGGCTACTATAAAACCCAGGCTGGGGAAATGCTCTTTGGCGGGATGAATGGCTTTACGGTTTTTCAGCCTTCGGATTTCAGCCCTAACCCGGTGGCTCCTTCAGTCGTGCTTTCCGAATTGAAAATGTTCGAGCAAGAGGTGCGGGCAAACGACAAGACCCGACTGCTGAGCACAGCGCTCAATAACGCGGAACGGATTACGTTTCGCTACAACGAGGCCGTCTTCGCGATTGGATTTGCTGCACTGGATTACCTCAATCCCGGAAGCAACCAATACGCGTATAAGCTGGAAGGACTCGACAAAGACTGGAACTATCGGGTGGGGCAGGCAGAGGCCCGCTACACCATACAGCGTCCCGGCCTATACCGTTTCCGCCTCAGGGCGGGCAACAGCGATGGCGTCTGGAACCCCCGGGAGCGGGTGTTGGAGATTAAAGTGCTGCCGCCTCCCTGGCGCAGCACACCGGCCTATATTGGGTATATTTTCCTGGCTCTTTTTGCGATAGTGGGCATATTCAACTTCCTGCAGATGCGGCACCGCCTGCAGATAGAACATTTGTCTAAGCTCCAGCAGGAGGCGCTCAACGAAATGAAATTGCGCTTTTTCACGAATATCACCCACGAATTCCGCACCCCGCTCACCCTGATCCTCGGCCCTCTGGACGATTTGATCCGCACCCATCCGGAGGGGGAGCTTCAGAAGCCACTCCAGTCTATACGGCGCAATGCTCAGCGCTTGCTGAACCTCGTCAACCAGGTGTTGACCTTCCGCAAGCTGGAATCGGATTACGAACACCTGGCCGTGGTGAGGGGCGATCTGGTCGCCTTGCTCCGCGACGTATGCCAGTCGTTTGATGAAAGTGCCCGGCTGCGCAATATCCGGCTGCGCTTTGTATCGGTGGAAAACTCCCTTATCGCCTGGTTCGACCGCGACAAGTTGGAAAAAGTAGCGTTCAACCTTTTGTCAAACGCCTTTAAATTTACTCCTGACCATGGCGAAATCGAGTTGTCGGTATATCAAAACAGCCATAGTGCTTTTTTTCAGATCAAAGATAACGGGATAGGGATCAAAGCAGAATGGCATGAGGAAATATTCCGGCGCTTTAACGAACGGCTCTCGGTGCCGTATGCCCCGGTCCAAAGCTCGGGGATCGGACTGGCGATGTGCAGGCAGCTCATCGCGTTGCACCACGGGAGCATCCGGGTAGAGAGCGCAGAACACCAGGGCGCGGTATTCATCGTGGAGCTTCCCCTGGGCCATGCGCACTTCAAAGAAGAAGAATTGACGGGAGGCGAAATACCGGTTACAGCGCCGGCATTCCATCCAATCCCTGCCGAAGCTGCTGCTACCGGTAAGCTCCTGCCTGCGCATGCTCCGACATTGCTCCTGGTGGAAGATAACCCAGAAATCCTAGCCTATGTACAGGGCTTTTTCCAGGCTTCCTACCGCGTCCTCACGGCAGCGGATGGCAAGGCAGCATTGCAGGTGGCCCGCAAGCAGCAGCCCGACCTCATCATCAGCGATATCATGATGCCGGAGATGGACGGCATCGCGTTCTGCCGCACCTTGAAAACAGAGATTCCGACCAGCCATATCCCGGTCATATTGCTCACCGCCAACTCGGCTGACCCCGTGCTCATCTCGGGCCTGGAAAACGGAGCAGACGATTACATCACCAAACCCTTCAATCCCGAAGAACTGCGCCTGCGGGTGCGCAACCTGCTGCAGTCCCGCAAGCAGTTCCGCGAAAAGTTCGCCCGGGTGCTGCACCTCGAGCCCAGCGAGATCACGGTCACGTCCGCGGATGAAGACTTTCTGAGGCGCGCGCTGGCCATCGTGGAAAAACACATTGCCAATCCCGATTTTGACGTCGAACAATTTGCCCGCGAACTCGTGGTTAGCCGGCCTGTGCTCTTTGCCAAGCTCAAGGCACTAACCGACCAGACCCCCAACAATTTCGTCAAAACCATCCGGCTCAAACGCGCCGCGCAGCTCTTGTCGCAAGGCAAACTCCCCATCGCAGAAGTCGGTTTCCAGACCGGCTTCCCGGATGCGCGCTATTTCCGAAAGGCGTTTCAAAAACAATTTGGCTGCAGCCCCAGCGAATACGAGGCACTCCCGACGCCTCCTTCCCGTCAAAATCCGGGAGATTAGACGTTTTGACCCCTATATTCAGACTTTTGGTTCCATTCGATTTCCTTTTTTTGTTTTGTCAAAGAACAAATCAAAGAAACAGCATTTTGGAAAATCGAATAAATATATGTCAATCTTCTACTTTGTATCCCGATTAGCACTCCCCCTCTGGTTAAGTGCTGCGGCGAGTTCTCTCTGGGCTCAAACCGGTAGTATTTCAGGAAAAGTACTGGATGCCGACGGGCGCGCAGGGCTGCCGGGCGCCAGCGTATATCTGAAGGACGACCTCGCTACGGGCACCGTTACCGATTTGAATGGAGCTTTCCTGCTCAGCAGCGTCTCCGTTGGTGCCCGGACGCTCGTCGTCACGTATGTCGGCTTTGCGGACAAAACCGTGTCGGTTCAGGTAGAGGCTGGAAAAACAGCGAAAGTCGAAGTCGTACTCTCACCCGAGGCTATCGTGGGGGAAGAGGTCGTAGTGACGGCCCAGGCCCTTGGGCAGGCGAAAGCCATCAACCAGCAGCTCAACGCCGACGCGATCGCGAACTTCGTATCTGCCGATAAAATCAAGGAGCTTCCGGATGTCAATGCGGCAGAAGCCATCTCCCGCCTTCCGGGGGTCGCCATCAACCGGAGTGGGGGAGAGGGGTCCAAAATTGTCGTGCGCGGCCTGGACCCCAAGTTTACGGCGATCTCCATCAACGGGGTGCGCCTGCCTTCCACTTCCCCCAATGATCGCTCGGTGGACTTATCCCTGATCTCCCCAGAACTGCTCTCGGGCATCGAGCTCTTCAAATCCCCTACTCCCGATATGGACGGCGATGCGCTGGGCGGGTCGGTAAACCTCAACATCCTCAAAGCCCCCAAAGAGCGCAAGATATCCATCAAAGGGCTCAACGGGTACAACGCCATTGCCGGGGCATTCCGGGACTACAAAGGCACGGTTTCCCTCAGCCAGCGGGTCTTCGACGATAAGCTCGGCATCATCGCCACCGCCAACGTCGAGCGCTTCTATCGGGGAGGGGAGACCATCAGCCAGTCCTGGGGCGATAATACTGCTGTCGTGCTCGACACCCTGCTCGACATCTTTGAACAATTGGGGAACTCGTTGCAGTACGCCAAACGCAGCGAAGTCAGACGCCGCTACAACGGCAGTGTGGGGCTGGACTTCAACCTGGGGGAAAAGAACGAGTTTACCATCCTGGGGATTTATTCGCGCACTTCCCGCGACCAGTACAACCAGGTGGAGCAATACAACGCCAATGGTAACTCCCTCCAGTTTACCCCCCAGATCATAGAGAGCTCGATTGACCTCTATTCCGGCTCTCTGGCCGCCCGGCATAACTTGCGCTTCCTGCAGGTCGAGTGGGGTGCCGCCTACTCCAAAATCGTCGGTAAGACACCGTATAACTTTGAGATGCAGTTCCGCAACACGTCGAACGCCTTCGACCCGGAGGTGCTCAAGTTCCGAAAATCGCCCGATCGCTTTTTTGATTTCGTAAAATACGACGAGTCCGTCACCCACCTACAGGGCGCCGGCTGGGTGGATTCGGATAACGCGGAGCAAAACACCTCAGCTTTCGCGCACTTCTCCAAACCGTTCAAAGTAGGCTCCAAGACCAGTATCACCTTCAAGTTTGGCGGGAAATACCTGGAAAACCAGAAGTCGCGCAACTACTTTGAACGCTATGCCAAGAACTATTACCTGAGGAAAAACGAGTATTTTAAGGCCTTCAAACCCGATGGCGTGGGGGCACTGGGGGCCGACCCCAGCGGCGTGTACTACTACAGCGTCCGCAATTTCACAAACGGCGACGTCGTGCCCTTTACCCGGGGCAATGGCCAGTCGGCCAACCTCTTCCTGTCGTTTGCAGAATCGGATCTCCGCCGCTTCCGCGATGTGTTCATCAACGACATACCCCACGACCGCTTTGGCGACATCAACAACTACGACCTGACGGAGACCGTACTGGCCGGCTACTCCATGCTCAAAATCAATATCAACAACGTGCTGACCCTGATACCGGGCTTCCGCTACGAATATTCCGACAACGTCTATAATGGCCTGTATGCCGACCTCAATGGCGACTGGGGCGAAAGCGGGGCGATTAAAGAAACTTCTGCACCGGTCTCGTACGGCATTTTCCTGCCCCACCTGCATGTGAAAATCAAGCCTCTGGACTGGTTTGATATCCGCGCTTCCTACTCCACTACGCTGGCGCGCCCCGACTACGATTACGTCGTGCCAGCCACGCTCGTCAACCGCAACGGGGATCTGACCGTCAACCAGGGGAATCCCAACCTCAAAGCGTCCGTATCCACTAACTACGACTTGTACGCCACCGCCTTCTCCGGCGATTTCGGGCTCCTCTCGGTCGGCGTTTTTTACAAAGATATCCAAGACGCGTTCTATCCCTTCGTCGCTGGTCTGAACAACGATTCGCTGGTGGCTGCCTATGGGTTTCCCGCGAAAGGCTTCGGCGGGGCCGAACTGACTACATATCGCAGCTCCCCGGAATCGTATGTGAAAGGGTTTGAATTTGACCTGCAGTCGAATATGAACTTCCTGCCCAAGCCTTTTGACGATCTGGTGCTCAATGTCAACTACTCCAGGTTGTTTTCGGAAACGACCGTCAACTCGTTCTACGAACAGTCGCGCCTCGCGGGGGTATTCCCCTTCTTTTACACCATCGTGGAAATCTTCCCCTTCCAACGGAACGTGGATCTGATCGGCCAGGCGGAACATATCTTCAACGCCTCGCTGGGCTACGACCTTAAATCTACCTCGGTGCGCGTCTCTACCGCTTACCAGGGTACCAAGCTATCCGGGTATAGTTCCAGCTCCGACAAGGACCGCTACAACGCCGGGTTCTGGCGTATGGACGCCGCTGTGAAGCAGAAATTCGGAAAGGGCTGGAGCGCTTTCCTCAACCTCAACAACCTCACCAACCAGAAGGATATCAACTTTTTCCGATCCAAAGAACTCGTCACCTCCATCCAAACCTATGGCATGACGGCCACCTTTGGCTTAGAGTATATTCTTCGGTGATTTCCCTGGCATACACAAAGGAACTTTTTTACCACCATTTTCCATATCATTCTCCAATTCTGACATAAAACCAACGCACCATGAAAAAAATCTACACCGCACTGCTTCTTCTTCTCGGGATGGCCGTCCAGTCGTCGGCCCAGTCTGTGGTCGTCCCCAAAAACCTGAACGGGACGGCAGCTTTCCCCTTTACCGACATAAGCGACTACATCTCCAAGGACACCACCGCCACGGGGGCGCGAAAGAACAAAACCTACCTCCTCGAGACCGGAGGCCTCTACTTTTTCACCGGCGAGATGAAGTGGACTTTCGACGTCGAGCTCGTCGCTACCGGCAACCCGGCACTGGGCAGGCCCATCGTGGCCCGCAGGAATCCGTCTGGTGCCACTGCCCTTCCCCCGCTCTACAGCGGCTTTGGCAGCTTTACGTTCGACGGTCTCTACGTCATCATGGGCGAGGAAGGGGCCACCGTATCCTCCTACGAAACCACCCCTTTCCGGACATTTGGCGATAATAAGCGATTTGTGTTCAACAACTGTATCTTTGAAAAAAGCCGCCAGGGCCTCATCCGCCTCGAAGGGGAGAACTGCAAGGTCTATGTCACCAACTGCATCATGCGCAACTTCGGCGACTACGAGCGCTTCCAGGGCAATGGCCGCATCGTGGATCCGCGCGACAACTACATAGATACCGTCGTAATCCGCAACACCGTCATGCACCACGTCCTGGACCGCCTGTACATCGGCTTCCGCCAAAAAGGCTGCAAATACTTTGAGTTCACCCAAAACACCGTGTTCAACCACGTCGGCCGCCATGGTATGATCCAGTTGAAGAACGCGGAGAAATCCATTATCAAAAACAACCTCTTCATGAACCCCTCGATGATGGGGACGGACTCCTCCCTGGCCGACGAACAAATCAACTGGTTCAAGAAAACAAACTACCTCATCTCCATAGATACCATCCTGCCCAATGCGACGATGGAAATTTCCAACAACAACATCTTCTGGACCAAAGACGTAGAGGATCACCTCAACACTTCTACCCGCGTGGACAAGCCCATGGTGCTGAGCCCGGAGGTCGTCAAAATGCTCGCCAAGCCCGATGAGGCTTACTTCACAGAAGTATTGGAACTCAACAATGTGCCTTCCCGCGACCCGGTGCTGAAATACTGCAAGGAAGCAATCCAATTTAGGGATTCGGTAGGCATTACCGATATCATGGTAGAGGATATCAGCTATAAAGGTACGGCCTGGGACAAAGGGTATCTGTTCGACTTCTCTAAGTTCGATCCCTGCTACAGCCCAACTACAAAATCTGCCAAAGCAGCCAGCGACGGCGGAGCCTTAGGGGTACGCTTCCTGTGTGCATACGCTACGGACGCTCGCGAGCTCGTGGTGAATCCTCTGCTCGGCCTATCGGTGTCGCCCAATCCCATCGGCAGCACCGGAGGAACCCTGCGCTTCCAACTCCAGAAAGCCGGTCAGGTCGAGCTGTCGGTGTACAACCTGACGGGTCAGAAGGTTCAGGTGTTAGCTTCCGGGCACTTCATGGAAGGGGAACACGTGGTGGCCGACTGGACTGCCCGCACCCTGCCCAAAGGGTTCTACCTGGCAAATCTGCAGACCGAAGAGGGCCGTATGTCGGTTAAGTTTATCGTTCAATAACCTGTACAACATACCAATTTTTATGTGAATCGCTTCGCCATCTCCGCGTTCCGGGCGTCTTTACGGTCGCCCGGACGTGGAGTGCGGAGCCATAGGCCTCGTATGTCCTGTGAAAACGGTATAAAATTGCACCCGATGCGCGAAAACAAAATAAAAATTGTCTATTTGTGGGCCCTGTTGGCTGTGCCGCTGCTGTTGTCCACCCATCGCCCCCCTGCGGGCAAAAAGACGGCCCTGAACCGCCGGGTGTTGGAACAAAGGCTGCATCAACTGGCCCGCAAAGCGGAGGGATACTTGCCCAAAGTCGCCGTAGATTCGCTCAAGATACCCCGTGCCCTCGATCCCAACGGCTCCCTGCACGGCACGGGTTCCCGCGAGTGGACCAGCGGGTTCTATTCAGGGACGCTGTGGCAACTGTACCGCTTCAGCAAGCGGGAGCGTCTGCGCGAATACGCTGAGACCTGGATGGCTTTTCAGGAAAAAGAAAAACAAGACCCCCGGACACACGACCTGGGCTTTAAAATCTATTGCAGCTTCGGGGAAGCATACCGCACGGAGCCCCTTGACCGATACCGGCAAATCATCCTCGAAGCTTCCCGAACCCTCATCCGCCGCTTCAACCCCACGGTCGGGGCTATCCGCTCCTGGGACCACAGCCGGGACAAGTGGGGCTATCCCGTCATCATTGACAACATGATGAACCTCGATATGCTCTTTACCGCTACTCGCTTCAGCGGAGACTCTGCATTCTACCACGTCGCCCGAAAACACGCGGAAACCACGCTGAAAAACCACTTCCGCGAGGACGGTAGTTCTTGCCACGTCGTGGATTACGATACCCTGAGTGGGGAAGTATTGCACCGACAGACCCACCAGGGGGCAGCCCATGGTTCCGCCTGGTCGCGCGGGCAGGCATGGGGCCTATACGGCTTCGCCATGGTCTGGCGGGAAACCAAAGACCCCCGTTTCCAAGACGATTGCCCGCTTCTTTTTCCAGCATCCCAGGCTTCCTGCGGATAAAATACCCTACTGGGACTTCGACGCGCCGGGCATCCCCGCTGAACCCCGCGACGCTTCTGCCGCTGCTATTGCCGCCTGTGGCCTCCTCCTCCTCTACGAGGCAGATCCGCAGTCTCAGTATTTGGAATGGGCCGACGACATCCTCAATAGCCTCGCCCAATCCGAATACGCTGCCCATACTGCACCTTTTCTGCTGCAGCACAGCGTAGGCAACCTGCCTTCCAGGTCAGAAATAGACGTGCCCATCGTTTACGCCGATTACTACTATGTAGAAGCGCTGTTGCGCAGGCTGCAGATCGCTAAAAACCCGATGTAATCACCAACAGGTCTCTGTGGCGGGGGGATAAAAACGCCTTTTCACCTCTTCGCTGCCCCGCCATGCATCTAATATCGCCAGGTATGATTCGTTTTAATCCCTTTTTCACAGCCCTGCTGATTATTGCGTATGCGACTTCCGGCCTGGTCGCGCAGAAACCCTCGGCCATCGTATTCCGCGATTCAGGTTCCTGCCTGCGCTACATCGCCGATGCCGAAAACAACTATATCCCGGATTTTAGCCAGGTTGGGTATAGAAACGGGGATGCGCCTATCCCCGTCGTACCGGTGGTAAAAACCATTGGCCCCCTTGCGGGGGACAATACCCAACATATCCAGGCAGCCCTCAGCGAAGTGGCTGCCCTGCCGCCCGATAGCCACGGCATTCGCGGTGCCCTGCTCCTCAAGCCGGGCCGCTATGAAGTCCAGGGCAGTATTGTCATAAAAGAAAGTGGCGTGGTGTTGCGGGGCTCCGGGCAAGGTGCAAACCCGGATTCCAATACCGTCCTTGTCGCTGTGGGCAATACGCCGGCCAGTCGTATCGTGGTGCAAGCTGGCTATGGCAGCAATGTGGGTTGGGTAGCCCCTTTTCCCGCCATCCGCACTCCCGTCACTGCTGAGTTTATCCCCGCAGGGTCCCGAACCCTATCGGTGCTCAAGCCCGAATGGTTCAAACCGGGCGATAACGTGATCGTCTATCAAGCCAGTACCCAGAAGTGGCTGCAATCTATAGATTTTGGCGCTACCGACGTGGACGCTCCTTGGAAACCTGGAGAAATTGATCTCTATTTCAACCGATACGTACAGGCTGTTTACCCCGGGGAAGGCAAAATTGAACTCGATATCCCCATCTACGACCACATCGAACCCGCCCTGGCGCCGGTAGAAGTATATATCCCTTTTAACCCGGGCACCAAAAATAATATTGGAATCGAAAGGCTCCGCATAGATATCCAGACGGCCGGCCCCGAGGATGAAGCCCACGCGCTCAGTGCCCTCAAATTCTACGGCGTCGAAGATTGCTGGGTCAAAGAGGTTACGGCCTTGCATTTTACATATGCCGGCATAGATATGGAACTGGCTACCCGGATCACCGTGCAGGATTGTTACGCCCTGGAGCCACATTCCCTTATCACCGGGGAACGGCGCTATAATTTCACCGTGGCTTCGCGCACAAATAACGTGCTTTTTACCCGTTGCCATGCCACGGAAGGGCGACATTCTTTTGTCTCGAATGGCGCGAGCAGCGTTTCCGGCATCGTCTTTCACGAGGGCACGTCCAACCGGGACCACAATTCGAGTGAGGGGCATCGCCGTTGGAGCCAGGCGCTGTTGTACGACAACCTCCAATTCACCAATACCCAAAGCGATATTCCGTTGGCGCTCTACAACCGGGGCAGCCACGGTACGGGCCACGGGTGGTCCAGCGTCCACTCGGTTGCATGGAACGTCAATGCCCCGCTGTACAAACGCATCGTCGTCCAAAAACCGCCCCGGCGGCAGAACTACGCCATCGGCTGCTCGCGCACCGTGTCGAACGATTATATCTTCTTTCACCCTGCCGGGTATATCGAAGGAACGAATACCCCGCCCGCACCGGCATCCCTCTACCTCGCCCAGCGGGAAGATAGAATGAAGAATGGCATCAAACCCGATGCGCCCGCCCGTCTTCAGGCTTTGCGCAACAGCGCGGATGGAAGCATCCGCCTGCAATGGCTCGATATCGCGGCCAATGAAAGCGGGTACCGGGTCGAGCGCTCCGATGATGGCGGGGCGACCTTTGTACCCATCGCCGACCTGCCGGCCAACGCCACTACCTTTTCGACCCGTGCGCCTGGGAACCCGGTGTACCGGGTCTTTGCCCACCGAAACGGGTGTGGTTCAGCTACCTCAAACCCGGCGCAGGTGCAATCGGCCACCCAGGTCCAACACCTCGACCCCGGTTCCTGGTCGGTGTTTCCCAATCCGGTCGAAGAAGTAGCCCACATCCGTTCGGATTTCCCTATCCGCGCCATTGAGGTTTACGATAGCCTGGGAAGGCCAATAACCAATCCCCGCTCCGGACTGCTCCTGGACCGCATTTCTTTTGCCACGTCTCCCGCCGGAATCTATTTTCTAAAAGTGCAAAACAACCAGGGAGCCGTGGGGGTCCGTCGTGTTGTAAAAAAATAGACTTGTTGCGAGGGGTAGGCGAGTAGAAAAAAAAGAGTCCATTTTTGAACCCTCGCCGCCCCGCGCAACAAGTCAAATCACTATATCTATGAAATCCGTACTCAGCCTCCTTG
>CAZSMU010000135.1:0-10957 GCA_964607915.1 uncultured Haliscomenobacter sp. | reverse complement strand
TTTTATTAGACTTGTTGCGCGGGGGATCCTCGAGGGGTCAAAAAGGCCCTTTTTCCCCTCTCGCTGACCCCGCGCAACAAGTCTATTTACCGATTGCCTTGCGCACTTTATCCATTTTTTCATTGGGCACGGCCAGGGAGAGTTGGTAATGTGCGATTTTCCAGCCATCCTGACCGTGTACGAGTACGCCGGAGCCCCGGCAAACCCCCATCCAGGTGTCCAGTAGCTCGTCCCACCAGGCGTGGCGCCCGTCGGCGCTGACCATAATCCGTCGGTCGCGGGAGCTGAACGCCCAGGCGCTTTCGCGCTCAAAAGCTTTTTGAGCCCAGGTTCGGAACGTATCGCGGTCCCAGCGCTCTGTAGCATCCGTACCGATATAGACGCCCTCCGGGGTCATCGCGCCGAAAAATGCATCTTCATCGGCTACCGCCGCTGCTTTATGCCAGGCATCTACCAGGCGGTGCAACTCCGGCACGACTTGAGGAGCTTCCGTCAAGCACCCGCTTTTGCGCCGCGTATCGGTGATCTGGGTGATCTTCCAGCCCCCTGCATCTTTGAAAAGGTGGAACGCATTCGAGCCGCAGTGGCTGAGCTTCCCGGCCAGGACAAAGGTATATTCCGTCCAGACAGAGGCCATGTTCCCGTCTATTCGAGCATCGTAGATCCAGATTTGCTCGTCGAGATCGCCCTTTTTCGCAGCCCCGATATTCTGTATGAAGCGATTGATATCGGCCTCGCTGAGGCGCGGCGTCCCGTCGGGCGCTATGGAAACAGATTGCAGGCGCGCCAGCGGGTGGAATACCGCCCGGACCTTTGCACTATCCGATTCCCGCATGCCGTCGAACAATTGTTTTACGGCGCCCACTGCGGCAACTTCCTCCCCCACCCCCTGGGACCAGGTGGTGAATGGAAGGGCTAAAAGACACGAAAAGAGTAAGATACGTTGCATTTTTTTTGGATTTTTCGATTTTTTTCAAAATGATTTTACAAAAATGTAAAACAAGAAAAAGAATGTTTGCTATTTTTCCCAAGATTAAGCACTCTAAGTAACTCATACATCTCTGGACTATGCGCAGCACGAACTATGCAGGTTGGCGTTTTTTTTCGCTATTGCTCATCCTTAGCGCGGCTCTTCCGCTCCATGCGCAACAGCGCTTCGTTCTCGTCCCCGGCGGGGATGCCCGGGAAGATGCCTGGGTGGACTCTGTATTCAACGCCATGACGGAAGACCAGCGCATTGGACAGTTGTTCATGATTCGCGCCCATTCCGACAAAGGGCCTGAGCACGTGGCACAGGTCGAATCCCTGATTCAGAATTTCCAGGTCGGCTCCCTGTGTTTCTTCCAGGGAACGCCCGAAAAGCAAGTCGAACTCATCAACCGCTATCAGAAGCTGAGCCCGCTGCCCCTGATGGTAGCTATTGACGGGGAATGGGGTCTTGGCATGCGCATGAAGGAGTCCACCATGAGTTTTCCCCGCCAGTTGATGCTGGGGGCTATTCAGAACAACGACCTGATTTACCGCATGGGCCGCGAAATAGGCCGCCAAATGGCCCGCGTCGGCGTGCATGTGAATTTTGCACCGGATGCCGATGTAAACAATAATGCAGCTAACCCGGTCATCCATACGCGCTCCTTCGGGGAAGACCGCACCAACGTGACGGTAAAAACCTACTCCTACATGAAGGGCATGCAGGATGTCAATATCATGGCCTGCGCAAAGCATTTTCCCGGCCATGGCGATACAGATGTGGATTCCCACTTCGACCTCCCCGTCATCCACCACAACCGCAAGCGACTGGATTCCCTGGAGCTCTATCCCTTCCGCGCCCTCTCCGATTACGGCATCGGCAGTGTGATGGTAGGACACCTGCACGTTCCCGTACTCGACGACCGGCCCAACCGTCCGACCACCCTGTCGCGCAATACGGTGACGAACCTCCTGCGCAACGAAATCGGGTTCAAAGGACTGATTTTTACCGATGCCCTCGAAATGAAAGGCGTGACCAAACATTTCCCCCCCGGGGTCGTTTCGGCCGAGGCGCTGCTCGCCGGCAACGATATCCTCGTACTTCCCGAAGACCTCCAGGCCGCCCTGCGCGAAATCAAAGCATATTTGGCAGACGGCCGTATGGAACGCGCCCAGGTGATGGAAAGCGTGCGCCGTATGCTGCGCTCCAAGTACCGCCTCGGCCTTACCCGCTTCGACTCTCTTCAGGTCGAGAACGTCCGCAAAGAGCTGAGCACCCCTGAAGCGGAAGTTCTACGGCGCGAACTCATCAAAAATGCCCTGACCCTGGTGCGCAACCGAAACGGCCTCATCCCTTTCCTGCGCGCAGATACGCTTTCCATGGCCGCGCTGAGCATCGGGGCGGGTGCGGAAACGCCTTTCCAGAAGCGCCTCTCCAGCTATGCTAAGATGCCCCTCTTCCAGACAGATTCGGATATCCCGGCCGAACGCGCTGCCGCCCTGCTGTCGGAGCTGGGTAGAAAAGAAGCCGTAATCGTGGGCATACACGGCATCCCAACCGCCATCAGCCCCGATTTTGGCATCAAAGCCGGAGCCTTGAGCTTCCTCAAAGACCTGTCGCGCCGCACCCGTGTAATCGTCGTAGTGTTCGGTACCCCATACGCCCTGAGGCTCTTCGACGAGATGGAATGGGTTCTCCAGGCATATGAAGACAACCCGGTCACGCAGGATCTCGCCGCCCAGGCGCTGTTCGGCGCTTTCGGCCTGAAGGGCAAGCTGCCCGTCACCGCTTCTGCCCGTAGCCGCTTCAATACCGGAATAGATACTTCTCCCAGCGGCCGCATGGGCTATGGCGTCCCGGAAGAAGCCGGGCTCAGCAGCGACACCTTATCCCGTATCGCCCGCATCGCCCAACAGGCTATTGACGAAGGGGCTACCCCCGGCTGTGTAGTCCTCGTAGCCCGAAAGGGGCAGGTCGTCTATCACGAAGCGTTCGGCAGCCACACCTATCTCAACGGCCAGCCCGTCAAGCCGGACGATGTCTATGACATGGCCTCCGTGACCAAAGTCGCCGCCACTACCCTCGCCATGATGCGCCTCAGCGAGGAAGGAAAAATAGACCTCTACAAACCACTCAGCGACTATCTTCCCGAACTGCGGGAAACCAATAAAAAAGACCTGCGCATAGCCGATATCATGGCACACCGGGCACGACTGAAGGAATGGCTCCCTTTTTTTGAAAAAACCCTCCAGCGGCCTGCCCCGAAAGTGGTCGAGCCCTCTATGGATTTTTACTGCCCGGAGGCCTGGGAGCAGTTCTCTGTGCCCGTGAGCGGCCAGCTCTTCCTGCGCCAGGACTTCCAGGACTCTGTCTGGAGCCAGATTTTCAGCTCCGAGCTCCTCCCCGGAAAAGGCTATACCTACAGCGACCTGGGCTTCATCCTCTTCGGGCGCATGATCCAGAAAATTACCGGTAAGCCCTTAGACCAATATGTGCAGGAAACGTTTTACGAACCCCTCGGCCTCCAGGCTACTACCTACAACCCCTGGCAGCATATCCCACTCGACCGGATACCGCCCACCGAGGAGGATACGTATTTCCGTAAACACCGGATACAAGGATATGTGCACGATATGGCCGCAGCCCTCCTGGGCGGCGTGAGCGGCCACGCAGGCCTCTTTTCCAATGCCAACGACCTGGCTGTCCTCATGCAGATGCTGATGCAACAAGGCACGTATGGCGGAGAGCGCCTGCTGCAAAGCGAAACCGTCCGCCAGTTCACCACCCGGCACCCGGAAAGCAACCGCCGCGCAATGGGGTTCGATATGCTGCCCCTGGGCTCCAAGTATCCGCCCAACGTATCGGCGCGGGTCAGCCCGCGCACATTCGGGCATATTGGCTTCACCGGCGTCTGCGCCTGGGCCGACCCGGAAGAGGAGCTGCTCTTTATCTTCCTCGCCAACCGCACCTTCCCCTCTATGCGCAATTATCGGCTCAATAAGCTCGCCATCCGAAACCGGATGCAGAACTGCGTCTATAACGCGCTTTTTCAACGCCCGGAGCCCATGCAGGTGCATCGCCTGGATTTGCCGAGTTTCAAAGTGGATTAGTCCCCTTCCGTTCGGGTAAAACTCCTACCTTTGTACCTGTTCTGATTAGACTTGTTGCGAGGAGGATCATCGAGGGGGTAAAATTCGTGCGCATAAAAAAGACTCTTCCCCTCCCCACCGCCCCCTCGCAATAAGCCGATTTTTTTAAATCCAAACGCTCCACTTCATGTTGACCGGACTTGACGAAAGCACCCGCCAGCGCATTCAGACCTGGCTCGAGGGAAATTACGACGCAGAAACCAAACAGGTTATCCGCGCGCTCATAGATGCGCATAATGAAACCGAACTAACCGATGCTTTCTACAAAGATCTGGAATTCGGTACAGGCGGCCTGCGCGGTGTCATAGGGGTAGGCTCCAACAAAATGAACCGCTATACCGTAGGTGCTGCCACCCAGGGCTTAGCCAATTATCTGAACGCACAATTTCCCGGACAGGAAGTCAAAGTGGCCATTGCACACGATAGCCGAAACATGTCGCCGGAGTTCGCGCGCATCGCCGCTGATATCTTCAGCGCCAATGGCATACAAGTCTTTTTGTTCAAGGCCCTGCGCCCTACTCCTGAGTTGTCCTTCGCGATTCGCTACCTCGGCTGCCAAAGCGGGGTAGTCATCACCGCATCCCACAACCCGCGCGAATACAACGGCTACAAAGCCTACTGGACCGACGGCTCCCAGGTCGTCGCCCCCCACGATGCCAATATCGTGAAAGAAGTAAACGCCATCCACTCGGTGGACGAAATCAAGTTCCAGGGCGACCCTTCTAAAATTTCCTTCATCGGCGAGGAAATAGACGCCGAATTCCTCAAAACCATCGTCGCCAACAGCATCAACCCCGATGTTATCCGCCGTCAGAGCGACCTGAAAATCGTTTATACGCCCATCCACGGCACCGGGATCACCCTGGTGCCCAAAGCACTGGAAAGCGTGGGCTTCCGCAACGTACACATCGTAGAGGAACAAGCTACGCCTGACGGAAACTTCCCGACGGTCGTCTATCCCAACCCGGAAGAACAGGAGGCTATGACCATGGCCATGCAAAAAGCCAAGGCTATCGGGGCCGATCTCGTCATTGCTACCGACCCCGATTCCGACCGGGTCGGCAGCGCCGTGAAGAACAAAGCGGGAGAATGGCAACTGCTCAACGGAAACCAGATGGCCAGCCTTATCGTCTATTACCTCCTCCAGGCATGGGAAGCCGCCGGAAAACTTCAGGGCAGTGAATTCGTCGCAAAAACCATCGTCACGTCCAACGTCATTGACGCGATATGCGAAGCGTATCACGTACCCTGCTACAATACCCTCACCGGCTTTAAGTACATCGCCCAGGTCATCCGGGAGCTGGAAGGGAAAATGAAATTTATCGGTGGAGGTGAAGAAAGCTACGGCTATATGATCGGCGATGCCGTACGCGACAAAGATGCCGTTGCCTCCTGTGCGATGATCGCCGAAATCACCGCCTACGCAAAAGATAAAGGGCAAACGCTCTTCGACTTCCTCACAGAAATGTACATGAAGCATGGATTCTACTACGAAGGCCTGGTGTCTCTCACGAAAAAAGGAAAATCCGGTGCCGAGGAGATTCAGCAAATGATGCGCGACCTGCGCGGAAACCTGCCCGCCTCCGTCGCCGGCTCTGCCCCGGTAGAAGTATTGGACTATCAAAACCTCACCCGCAAAGACTTGCGCAGTGGGGTCGTCACCCCTATTCCCACCGGCATGGGGATAGAAAGCTCCAACGTGATACAACTCATCCTCGAAGACGGAACCAAAGTATCTGCGCGCCCCAGTGGTACAGAACCCAAAATCAAGTTCTATGTATCCGTCAACGCCCCGCTGCCATCGCCCAACGATTTTGACGCTACCCTTGCTTCCCTGAAGGATAAAGTAAAAGCCATTCAAAAAGACCTGGGATTGAATTAATCGCCTAAACCGGCTACACAGGGGCCGTCAAGGGTTAAAAAGGCGATTGCACCGTGCTATTTTGATCCTGCAGCAAAGGCTATACCCCCTCAACAAGTCTTTGCGCAGACAAAAAACGGCTCTTTTTGCCTCCTTGCAATACGCTCCTCATCCCCGTCGCCAAACCTTTACAATTTTTTCCTATGCACCGGATATCTTTCCTGCTGTCGGCACTCTGTTTTGTGCTTGTTGCCAACGCCCAACTGCCCACCTATGATTCGGGCGGTCCCCTGCAACCCGAACAGGCTGCCTACGATGTATCCTATTACGGGCTCAGCGTGCAGGTTTTCCCCGAAACCAAACGAATCGTCGGCTCTCTCGAAGTCCGCGCCAGCGTGGTACACCCAATGTATGTGCTGGTACTCGACCTCGATACCCTGCTCCGGGTGGATGCCGTAGAGGAACTGCGCCCCAATGGCCGTACCCCCCTCGCTTTTGCGCACTCCGAGGGGAAAATCCGGATTGCCCTGGGACACACCCGCCAAAGCGGGGAATCTTTCAAAGTAACCGTTCGCTACTCGGGGGCGCCCCGGGAAGCCCCGCGTTCACCCTGGAACGGTGGATTTGACTGGAAAACGACGCCCTCCGGCGCTCCGTGGATCGCCACCAGCTGCCAGACCCAGGGGGCCGATGTCTGGTGGCCCGTCAAAGACCACGTTTCCGATGAGCCCGACTCCATGTCCATGCATATCCGCGTGCCGGAAACGCTCACCGCCGCTTGCAATGGACGTCTGCAGCGCGTTGAAAACCACGGGGATGGAACCCGGACGTTCCACTGGACAATCTCCAACCCCATCAACACCTATAACGTCGCCCTGAATATAGCTCCTTACCGGGTCATTGAAGGAACGTATAAAAGCGTAGCCGGCGATGCCTTCCCGGTCGAATTCTATGTGCTGCCGGAAGACTATGAAAAAGGACTCAAACTTTTCGAGGAAATCAAAGACCACATCCGGTTCTACGAGAAATATCTGGGGCCTTATCCTTTCCGCAACGATAAGTACGGCGTCGCCCAAACCCCTCACCTCGGAATGGAACACCAGAGCATCATCGCGTATGGCGCAAAATTCAACAACGGCTCTATGACCGGCGGCCGGGATTGGGGCTTTGACGCCCTGCACCACCACGAGTTCGGACATGAATGGTGGGGCAATCTGGTCACCAACTACGACTGGCGCGACATGTGGATCCACGAAGGGTTTTGCAGCTATATGCAGGCCCTCTACATGGAAGAACGGGAAGGTATGGAGGGTTATCACCGCTACATCAACAATATGCGCCGTTTCTGGAATACCCTGCCCTTGGCACCGCGGGAAGCTACTTCGGCCAGCAAAGCCTACGAAGCGCCTATCTACAACAAAGGAGCCTGGGTGCTCCATACCCTGCGTGCCCTCATCGGAGACGATGCCTTTTTCAAGTCCCTGCGCAGAATGGCTTATCCCGACCCCGCTATGGAGAAAATGACCGGCGGCCCCCAGTGCCGCTTCGTGACCACCGACGATTTCCTCCTCATCTGCGAAGAAAACTCGGGGCAGGATCTCAACTGGTTTTTCGAACTCTACCTCCGCCAGCCCGCTCTCCCGAAACTGGTCTCCCGCATAGAAGGCAACCAGTTGTCGCTGCGCTGGGAATCCCCCGGCAACCTTCCCTGCCCCATGCCTGTTGAGGTAGAAATAGGCGGAAGCCGCAAAAAAATAGCCGTCCCGGCCGAAGGGGTCGTACTCCCGTTCAAAGCCGGTGATAAACCAGTCGTAGACCCCGACCGATGGCTGCTCTTTGAAATGCCGCGCTAAGGCCCGGAAACCACAGCGCTCCGGCGCTACAAATACTTATCGTTATGAAGTATGCGTACCTGCTCGCCTTAATCGGCTGCATCATCTTCCTGCCCCGGCACTTGACCGGCCAGGACGGCTATGATGTGTTCCTGATCCGGGATGTCGTACCCTTTGGCGAACAAGGGTTCGCAGCGGTCTTCCTGGACCACCCCGATGACCCCACGCGCATGCGCCTGGATTTCTTCACCCCCGATAATGCCCGATCCTATAGCCGCACCATCTCTCTGGAACGCCAGGGCATCCGGGCCAAATACGAAGGCGCCTTCGCCTGGAACGGCAAACTGCAAATCCTGACCTCCCTCTACTACCCGGGCCCTAAACGCAACCACCTGATTATACAGCAGTATTCCGTGCCGGACTTTCAGGACCTGCGCTCCCTTGTCGTAGATGAAGCCTATACCCCCGAATTATACCGCATCCCGTTTGGGTACGCCATTTCCCCCGATAGCTCCAAAATCATGTGCTATGCCTGGTCTTATACACTTCCCAAAGACCCCGCCCGCGTCAGCATAACCGTACTGGATACCGAACTCGATACGCTGTGGAAACAACGCTATATCCTGCCCTACCACAATGAATCGCTCTATATCTACAACTGCCGCCTGACCGACGACGGACGGGCTTTCCTTCTTTGTGAAAATTACCAGGGAAAAGTAGGGGGCACCATTGATGAAAATAAGATAGACTACTTTGTACTCAGCGCCGAAAAAGGCTCTGAAAACATGATTATCTACGACCTCAAAAAACCCGGATATACCCTGCGCGGCCTGCATATCGACCCTGCCCCGGGCAATGCTATGGCAGGTGCAGCGTTTTATCAGGAACCCGGAAAAAATATCCACCTCGGAGTCTTTGCGTTTTATATCCCGCCCGCAGGCGGCCAAATGGAACAACAAACGATCCCTATCGCCAAGGAAAACTATCAGGCTGCTTACCCGTTCCCGGGTGGCGACGGCCTGGGCAATGCCAATCGCCACCGCTTTGAATCTTATACCGTTCAACATGTCGAATTCATGCCCGACTCGAGTGTGCTGGTCGTCGCCGAACAAGAGTACTACTCCGAAGCCACCGGAACCCTCGAACACAACGATATCCTGGCCCTGCGGCTGCGGCAAGGCCGCATCTCCTGGATGACCCGTATCCCCAAACGACAGTCCGAATCCTACAACAAAGCCATTTTTACTCCTTTTTCATTTAAAATGTTGAAAAACAATGGAAAATGGTATTTCCTGTTCAATGACGAGGAGAGGAACTACGGCGGCGACCTCAACACCCGCTGGCTGAGCAATTATGTGGGCGATATGGGTACGGCCGTCGCAACAGAACTAAACGCTTCTAACGGCACCCTGCGTTGGTATATCCTAACTCGCCTCCTGCGCGAAAAATCTGTGCGAAAAATATGGACCAGCCACTGCTGGGACTTGAATGCCAGAGATATCCTCATCTTTGGAGAAGGCCCCGTACCCGTCGTTGGCCAAAATTACCTCATCGGAATCTCATGGGACGAGTTGCGCCGCCAACCCGCCCTCCAATGGAAACCATAAAGAAAAGACTATAATGGCAAAGCAATCGCCAAAAAAAACCTCCGAACCACGCATCCGGATGGCTAAACAGGGTGCCCCAAAACGACCCCTCCCCCACAGGCCCGAACCGGAAACTACCGAGGGAATGCGCCTCAATAAATATGTAGCCCATTGTGGTGTCTGCTCCCGCCGACAAGCCGCCGACCTCGTCAAGGAAGGCCAAATCAGCGTCAATGGACAAACCATCCTCGAACCGTTCTATCAGATGAAGGAAGCCGACGTCGTCCGCTATAAAGGCAAAGTCATCAAACCCGAAGTGCGCAAGGTCTATATCCTCATGAACAAACCTAAAGACCTCATCACAACCGTTCAGGACGAACGCGGGCGAAAAACGGTCATGGACCTCCTCAAAGATAAAGTGTCCGAACGAGTCTTCCCCGTCGGACGCCTCGACCGCGATACCACCGGATTGCTCCTCCTCACAAACGACGGCGAACTTGCACAGAAAATGACCCATCCCGGCTTCAAAATGCAAAAGCAATACGAAGCAGAATTGAATAAACCCCTGCGCAACGAAGACCTCGAACGTATCCGCGCCGGCCTGGAACTGGAAGACGGCCCGGTCAAAGTGGATGCCGTACATCCTACTCCCGGAAAAGGTGCCAACGCCGTGAGCATACTCCTCCACGTAGGCAGGAACCGCATCGTGCGCCGTATCTTCGAACACTTGGGCTACGAAGTCGTGCGCCTCGACCGCGTATACCTGGGCGGACTCACCAAAAAAGACCTCCCCAGAGGGTTTTTCCGATACCTCACGCCCATGGAAATCATCATGCTGAAACATTTTACCGGAAAATAATTCTTCCTTCCATGCGCCTTTCTTTCCTCACGCTCCCCCTTCTGGCCGTTTCTTTGCTTTACAGCACCTGCCAGGCACAGACTTTCCCCGACCGCTGTGCCGGGCTCTGGTCAGGCCGAATGTATATCTATGCCAATGGCACCCTCAAGGATAGTGTCGAAGTGCGCCTGACCGTCGCTAAACTACCAGAGCCCAACGCCTGGACCTGGAAAACCGAATATCTATCCGAAAAAATGCCCGCTGTGAAAGACTATATCCTGCGCACCAAAGACGCCGATAAGGGATGGTTCATTACAGACGAAGGGGATGGTATCGAACTCCAGGATTTTGTGTTCGGCAATAAAATGTACTCCGCGTTTGATGTGGGCGGCATCCTCCTCAGCGCCTCCTACGAACTACTCGGCGATACCTTGATCTTCGAAGTGACCTCCGGTCGAAAAATGGACTCCAAAGAGGGAACCCCCCTCAATTTTTCCGTGAACAATCTTCAACGTGTCGTATTTAGAAGGCAGGAATAATTCCTCTTTATTAGACTTGTTGCGCGGGGAATCATCAAGGGGTCAAAAAGGCCCTTTTTCGCCCACACTGCGCCTTTTTTCGGTCATATAGCGCCGCTATACTCCCTCAAAAAGCCTTCGTGTGGATAAAAAATGACTCTTTTTTCCCTCCTCGCTGACCCCGCGCAACAAGTCTATTCTAA
>CAZSMU010000134.1:0-10962 GCA_964607915.1 uncultured Haliscomenobacter sp. | reverse complement strand
AAAAACTCGATGCTGGCGTATTTGTTCGAGGCATTCGGGGGGGTGAGCAAGGGGGTGTAATGAACAGGGGGCTTTTCACACCGCCCCGGGATGGTTCCGGGCCGCAACGCGTGCCATACACATAGCAGCCCGTCGGGCGCCGTGCGACAAAAAAGAACTTTTCCCCGAATTTTTTCGTCTTACCTATAAAACAGGTTCCATGAAAAAACATGCAGGCGTTGTTTTGTGGTGGATTGGCATCACTGCCTTTTTTCCGTTGGAGGCGCAAGACAGGCGTGCGGATGCCGGAGGGGATACGTTGCTTTTGGCGCCATTTCATTCGATAGCGCTGGGCATCCATGCGGCGGTTTTTTTAGAGCAGGGCCCCTCGGCGTTGGTCGTCGTGCGGGGAGGGGGAGAAGCGGCCGCTCACTTGTCGCGGGTAATCCGGGACGGGGTGTGGCAGATAGCGTTCCAGGACAAGGTAAATATGGGGGATTCCCTGGTGTTGCAGGTCGTGCTGCCGGACTTGAAGATGCTATCCATAGGTGGATCGGGCAGTATAGCCTGTGTCTCGCCCATTAGGTTGGCGGCTCCGCTGAGCGTGGTCATAGGCGGTTCGGGTACCTTATCACTTCGGGGGACGGCCCCGGGCCTACAGGTAAACATAGCGGGCAGCGGCGTCCTGGACGCGTTGCAATTTGAGGTTTCCGAGGGGGAGGTACACCTGGCCGGGTCGGGCGAAGCGCGGGTTTTTGCGAATAAGCAGCTCGAGGTATCGGTTGCGGGCAATGGCCGTGTCTTTTACAAAGGCAGTCCTGAGGTGAAATCCACGGTAGTAGGGTCGGGGGTAGTGAAGCCCATCAACTGATACGACCCCAGCCTTTCCATTCTTTTTTATCTTCTGCGAGGAAGCGGAGCAGGGTCTGGTGTGCGGGGAGTGCCAGGGTGGGGTCGCTTTCGAGGATATCGCCCGCGCATTGACGGGCGCTCTCCAGGATTTTTCCGTCTTTGGCCAGGTCGGCGATGTGGAGTTGCACCAAACCACTTTGCTGGGTGCCCTGCAGGTCGCCCGGGCCGCGGAGGCGGAGGTCGGCTTCGGCGATTTCAAAGCCGTTGTTGGTGCGCACCATGGTCTGGATGCGCTCCCGGCTATCGGTGCTGAGCTTGAAGGAAGACATGAGGATGCAGTACGACTGTTCGGCGCCGCGTCCGACGCGTCCGCGCAGCTGGTGCAATTGCGACAAGCCGAAGCGCTCGGTATTTTCCACCACCATGACGGAAGCATTGGGCACGTTCACGCCGACTTCGATGACGGTGGTGGCCACCATGATCTGCGTTTGCTGCCGGGCGAAGCGCTGCATTTCCGCGTCTTTGTCGGCGGCTTTCATTTTCCCGTGTACCACGCTGATCTGGTAGGTCGGCGGTGGGAAATCGCGCTGTAGGGCTTCGAAGCCCTCCATGAGGTTGAGCAGGTCGAGTTTTTCGGATTCCTCGATCATGGGATAGACCACATAGACCTGTCGCCCCAGGGCGATTTGTTCGCGGATAAAGTCAATGACCCGCACCCGGTGGTTTTCGGTGCGGTGTACGGTGAGGATATCCTTTCGGCCCGGCGGCAGTTCGTCAATGACGGAGATGTCGAGGTCTCCGTACAAGGTCATGGCCAGGGTGCGGGGGATGGGTGTGGCCGTCATGACGAGGATATGGGGTGGGCAGTCGCCCCGGTTTTTTTGCCAGAGGCGGGCCCGTTGGGCTACGCCGAAGCGGTGTTGTTCGTCGATGATGGCCAGTCCGAGGCGTTGGAAGGCCACGTGGTCTTCCAGCAGGGCATGGGTTCCGATCAGGATGTGGATGGCCCCGGATTCGAGGTCTTCGAGGATGGCTTTGCGCGCTTTCCCTTTGATGCTGCCCGACAGGAAGGCGACCCGCAGGGGGGAGCCTTCGAGATAGGCCTGGATAGACTGGAGGTGTTGTTGGGCCAGGATTTCGGTAGGGGCCATGAGGGCGGCCTGGAACCCATTGTCGAGGGCGATGAGCATAGACAGCAGGGCGACCATGGTTTTCCCGCTGCCGACATCGCCCTGGAGCAGGCGATTCATCTGCGCACCGCTGCCGAGGTCCCGCCGGATTTCCCGGATGACGCGCTTTTGCGCGCCGGTCAGTTCGAAGGGCATGCGCTGGCGGTAGAAATCGTTGAACAGCTCCCCCACGCGTTCGAAGACAAAGCCGCGCACCTCTGCCCGGCGGCGGCGTTTCATGGAGAGGAGGCGAAGCTGCAGAAAGAAGAGTTCTTCGAATTTCAAGCGGTTCCGGGCGGCTTCCAGTTCTTCGGAGTCGCGTGGGAAGTGGATGGCTTGCAGGGCGTGGCGGCGGGCAGGGAAGCGGAATGCCTCGACCAATGCCGGCGGCAGGTTTTCGTAGAGATCGTCGGGGCTCAGGCGTTCGAGCAGAGTGCGGATGAGCTTGCGCCGGGCTTTGCTGTCGAGCCCCTGGGCGTTGAGTTTTTCGGTGCCGGGATACACGGGGGCAAACGTAGGGGCAAGCTGGGCATTTTCTTCCGAGGCGACCTCCATTTCGGGATGGGTGATGCTCCACTGTTCCCGGAACGTCTGCGCCTTTCCATACACGACGTATTCCTGTCCGACGACGAGTTGTTTGTGCAGCCAGTGCAGCCCGGAGAACCAGACCAGTTCGAGGGCACCGGTGGCGTCGCGCAGTACCCCGCTCAGGCGTCGTTTGGGGCCTTCGCCCACGACCTCCAGTCTGCGGAGGATACCGCGGAGCTGTACCGGCCCGCTGTCTTCCTGGATTTCGGAGATGGTGTGGAAGCGCGTTTTGTCTATATAGCGGAAGGGGAACTGGTACAGCAAATCCCTGAAGCGGTGGATTTTCAGTTCCTTTTGCAGCAACTCTGCCCGTTTTGGGCCTACGCCTTTCAAGTATTCTATGGCCGTATCCAGTACCTCCATTGCGCTGGCCTAAACTTTTTTTTTCAAAAATAGGTGTATCTTCGTCTTTAAACAAATTTATCGCCAAATAGAAAGGATTTAAAAGCCTTTTTTGACAATTTTTGTTACATTTGGACTTTTGTAGAGTCTATAAATAACCATACAGCGTGGAGACGATCAAGCAAAAGCAGGTAGCTGAATTAGTGAAGCGCAACTTCAGCCTGGTGTTACAGGAAGAGGGCAGCTACGTATATGGGGCGGCGCCTCTGGTCACGGTGACGACGGTAAATGTGACGCCCGACCTGGGGTTGGCCAAGATATACCTGAGCGTTTTCAACACGGAAAACAAACAGGAAGTGATTCTCGAGATGGAGGCCGAGAAGGCGCGGCTGCGCGCTTCCCTCTCCCAGCGGCTGAAGAAGCTCGTCCGCCGCATCCCGGAGGTGGATTTTTATCTGGACGATACGCTGGACGAGATGATTCGGCTTCAGCAGTTGTTCCAAAAATTGCACGCCGAGAACCAGATGGGGGATGAAACCGGCACGCCGGGGCCAGTTGAGCCATAGAGGGGCAAAAAGGGTCTTTTTCCCCTACTCACAACCCTTCTAATAATTCATCCACGATGCCTTCTTTGAGGTCGTAGTGGGAGACCCGGATATCGGGGATATCTCCCATCTCCAGTACTTTTCCTATGAGGATGAGGGCTGAGGGAATCATGTCGGCGCGGAAGGGAGGCATGCCCTTGATGTGAAGGCGCTCTTCCAGGGTGGCGTTGCACACCCGTTCCCGCAGGGTGGGGAAGCGCCTGAGGTCGAGGACAGTGTATTGTTCCTGCTGTACTTTCTGATCCAGCAGGTTTTCCAGAACGTCGAACGTACCAGCGACGCCCACCAGGCTACGGACCGGATATTGTTGCAGGGCATTGCGCAGAGGGTCGAGTTGCTGGTCGAGGAAGGCTTCGAGGCGCTGGGTTTCTTCTTTCGATATAGGTTCCTGGTGGTGAAATTTCCGGTACAGGACGGCTACGCCGATGGGGAAGCTCTGTGCCCAGAATACCTGTTCCCTGTTTGCAATGAGAAATTCCACGCTCCCGCCTCCGATGTCCATGACCAGCATAGGGGTTTCGTCAAAAGGGACGGCCAGCCGTACCCCGCGGAGGATGTAGGCGGCTTCCTGTAGTCCGTCGATGAGTTGTATCCGGATACCGGTTTGTAAAAAGACTTCCTCGGCAAAGGCAGCTCCGTTTTCTGCGGTGCGCAGGGCGGCGGTACCGAAAGCCCGTACCTCGCCGACCTGCCACTGGTCCATGAGGTGCCGATAGTCGCGCATGCTCTCCATGCCCCGCTGCCAGGCGCTGGGGCCTATGTATTCGATGCCTTCCTGGGCGAGTTTGACAAAGCGCCGTTCCCGGAAGTTCTCCTCGAACCCGCCTCCGGGCTTGGGAGTGGCGATGAGCAGGTGGAATGTATTGGTGCCCACGTCAATCACTGCGACAGGGCTGGATATTTTTTTCATAAGCAATATATAGCAAACTGGTTGAGAGAGGGGTCAGCGGAGAAGTAAACACCGCCCGACCCTTGGATGGTTCGCCTCGTCACCAGTCTATAAGAGAAAAACACCCCGGATGCCGATGTTGCGGCCAATCCACCGGGGTTGGGAGCTGGACGCGGGGTACAGGTCCCATACATTTTTTTGCCAAAGCACATTCAGGCCGCTGCGCTCGCGCAGGAACACGGTGGCGCCGATGACTGCAGAGAGGCCGTTTGGGCGGAACACAATCTGTTCGCTGACATCTACGCCGAACGCATCAATGACTTTGTGGCTGATTTGGCGGGAGTAGGAGAGGCCTGCACCGACCTGGAACTTCCACTCGTTGAACTGTACCATGAGCGGGATTTCCACCCGGTTGAGGCGGATGCGCTCGTATGCGGCGGCGGGGTCATCATGGGTATTTCGCCGGGCGCCTTGTTGGGAGAACAGCAGTTCCAGGCTCCATTCCCAGCGCGGGCTCAATACGGTGTTGACCTGAAGTCCTGCTGCCAGGCCTGGCTGGTTGAAGCCCGCCAGGCGGTCGCCGTCTATCTGGGAGAGGTTGAGACCTGCGTTGAAGCTGCTTTTGAAGCGCTGCTGTCCCTTCAGTGGAAGGGATGCCAGGGCGAAAAGCGCCAAAAAGGGGAGTACCGAAAAGAAAAAGCCTGTTCTACAAGGGCGGCGCAGTATCAGGTTGGTAGTATCTGCAGTCGGGTTCATAGACGATTGCTTTTAGAGCGTGTTTGGGAGAATGCCGAGGTACGTGGGACAGCTCTACTCCCGTCAAGGTATGGAAAAAACGCACAAAACTACACGTCCTTCCGGTAAAAAGGACATTTTTGGGAAAGATACCCCCTGCAACCAGTCTTTTGTATATTTTTGTAGGAAGAGCGGTATGGCCTCGGCCAGCGATGTCCCGGGGCTGTACAAAACCTCCAACCCTGAAAAAACAGACTTGTTGCGCGGGGGATTATCGAGGGGTCAAAAAGGCTCTTTTTCGCAGGACGCAGTACTGTCTGTCAAACTTCTTTGAAAAGGACTATGTTCAAGGCAACGAAACACTTTTTAAAAAAAATAGAGGGTCTTTTTGAATCGGCGGGCTATACCGTGCGGTACGAAAAAGGCAATTTCCAGTCGGGATACTGCCTGGTCGAGCAGCGCAAAATAGCGGTAATCAACAAGTTTTTTGATACGGAATCCCGGGTCAATACCCTGGTGGATATCCTGAAGGCGGTAGAGCTGGACGAGACGGGCATGGATGAAAAAAACCGAAAACTGCTGCAGGATATCCGCAGCAATGCTTTGTTAACCGAAAACGAGGAAGAGCTATCGAACTGACTGTAACCCTGCTCGGCACGGGCACTTCGCAGGGTGTCCCTGTGATTGGCTGTTCTTGTGATGTCTGTCGTTCGGAGGACCTCCGCGACAAGCGCCTTCGCACGTCGGCACTCGTACAGGTGCAGGGAATAAATATTGCCATTGACTGTGGTCCCGATTTCCGCCAACAGATCCTCCGCACCGGGATAGGCCATTTAGACGCTATATTGCTCACGCACGAACACAACGACCACGTTATTGGGCTCGACGAGGTGCGTCCGTTCAACTTCATGTCGCGCAAAGATATGCCGGTGTATGGCACTTCCCGGGTGCTGCACGAGTTGCAGGGCAGGTTTCCGTACGTGTTTGACGAGGTAAACCGCTATCCGGGCGCGCCTATGGTGGTGCAGCGAACGATTCGGAACGGGCAGGTGTTCTCTGTAGGGGATTTGGAAATCCTGCCCATAGAAGTAATGCACGGGATGATGCCGGTGACCGCTTACCGCTTTGGTTCTTTCGCCTATATCACCGACATGCGGACGATATCGGACGAAGATTTCGAGCGGTTGGACGGGGTGGACACGGTAGTGGTGAACGCCCTGCACTTCAGTCCGCATTACTCGCACATGAACGTAGAAGAGGCGCTGGAATTCATTGGCCGCTTAGGGTCGAGGCGGGCTCTCTTGACCCATGCCAGCCATAGGATGGGCCTGCACGAGAGGGTGAATAAGATGCTTCCGCCTGGTGTTGAGCTGGGCTACGACGGCATGAAAATTAAAATCCTGGAAAGATGACGCGTTCTGATTACCTGACCATCGCTATTGTAGGGGCCTGTCTGGTGGCCCTGGTCATTCTGATTATCCGCTTTTCCCGCATTTCGGATGAGCCGGCTCCGCTTCCCATAGAGCCGGATTTCCCTGAAAATTTCGAGGATACGCTGTACCAGGACACTTTGGATGACCCGTACGCCTACACCGACACGCTGCCTTTGGAACAGGCCGACGTTTCGGTACCCGCTGACGCTGCGGCACCCAAAACGGGAAAGGCCCCGAAGCCGGCTGTCGTTCCGGACGTTCGTGCGGAGTCTGCTCCCCGCTTGCGTTCTTCCGGGGATTACCTCGTCCTGGCCGGGTCTTTCCGCTACAAGGACCATGCGGAGGCTGCGGCCCGGCAGTTGCGCAAGAAAGGGTACAGCGGGGCAAAAGTAGAGCTGTTCAACCGGGGTGCTTTTGCGAATGTCCTGGTGGATCGCTTCGACTCCTACAGCGAAGCGCAGGCCCTGGTCGTGCAGTTGAGAAACGATGGGGTGTACGACGCCTATGTACACCGGAAGCGCTGATTTAGGGTTGGTGGAAGGTCTCTATCCATTCCAGGACCCCTCCTTCCAGGTTGCGCACGTTGCGGAAGCCTGCCCGGAGCATCATGTGCTGTGCGGTGGCGCTCCGACGGCCGGAGCGGCAGTACACGATCACTTCATCGTTTTGAAAATCCGTTAATTCGGAGATTACATCGGGGAACCTACCCAAGGGGATGAGCTCTCCCCCGATGTTGAATTGTTGGTTTTCATACACTTCCCGCACATCAATCAGCACGAAGCGATCGCCGCGGTCCATTTTTTCCTTGAGTTCTTTGACGGTGATATCCATAATTCAGTGGGTGATTTTATTTCTCCGGGGCGTTTACTGTTCTCCGCAGCCGGGCGGCCTGGTTTCACTCAGGTACAGGTTTACGCTGGTGCCTACGGCTAATTTTAAGGCCGGGTCGAACTCCGGCTCCTGGCGATAGACGAAGAGTCCGTTGCGCTCTTCCCCGGGGGCGATGACATTTCCCAGGGTGAGTTGGCTGCTGCTGAGCAGGAAGGTAGCTTCTTCGTAGGTGAGGCACACCAGGCTGGGTATATCCACTTGCCCGGTATTGCGAATGGAGACGATGCAATCTATGGTACTGCCTTTGGGGGCTTTGAATCCGCGTTTCAGGTCGGTGGAAGAGACGCGGCGCCCTTCGAAGATAAGGTAAAGGATGGTGTTTTCCTCCAGTTCGGCGTTGAACTCTTTATCGCGGATGCGCACTTTGAGTCCCAACCGCTCGAGTTTGCGTTTGAATTGTTCAAAATCGTCGTTGCCCCCGGTCAAATCCGGTAGGGCTACTTCCGGTGGTGTAGCCGAGCTGACCGTCACATAAATGTTGCGATTTTTCTTGATACGGGATCTGGGCATCGGGCTCTGGTCGAGGATGAGGCCGGGAGCTTTCCCTACCACATACAATGAATCATTGACTACAAACCCGAAGTTGCTGCTGCTGGCCCGTACTTTGCGCCGCGCTTCGCGCACCGACATGTCCTGGTAGTTTTCGACCGGAACGGACTGCCCATGGTGGGTATACAGGCGGAGCCCGACCGTGAGGAAGCCATACAAAGAGAGGATAAAGACGGCCAGCGCGGCCAGGTTTTTCAAAAAGATAGTGGAACTGATGAAAAACCAGATTTCCCAGAGGGCATCCCGTACAATGGCTACGATGCCCGTAGCGGGCAGACCGGGCCGGGGCCGGGAGGGTTGGGGTGCCGGAGGTACCGTATTTTCTTCCATTGAGTCATCAGTTTTGGACGATTCGTTCAACTCCTCGAGGGTCGTTTGGGGGGTCATGAGCGGCTTTTCGGAGTATGTGCCGGCAAGATACTCCGATTGCGCCACTTTTTGAAGGTTTCGCCATCTTTCCCTTTCCTGGCAGTTGCTGATGAGCTGTCGCCAGAGCGTGCCGGGGAACATCCCCTGGTGCAGGAGCTGCGATTCCAGAAGACCACCCCTTTCCCATCCTGGGTTGGAGTGGATTTGTTCGACGATGGCTTCTGTTCGCCCATCTTCTGAAATGCGGATACAGAGGTCAATGCTGCCGAGTCCGTACAGGTTGAGCTGGCGGCAGGCTTTTTCAGCGGTTTGCCGGGCCAGGGGCTCCCAACGGGCAGGGTCTGGCGGGTCGGACAAGGGTTGTGGTAGGGGTGGTTTTCGCAGGGAGGGTGAAAAGGAGCGGCAGTACATGTTTCCCTCCTCATCGAGGAGGGAAACGACAGCTACATTTAAAAGGACGAGTTGCTGCGTGTCTTGCCCCGGCAACAAAATTTCCCGGAACAGTGCGCTATTCCCTGCGGGGAGCTGCTGCTCAGCGGGCAGTCGGAGGATGCGCCGAAACGCACTGCCCTCCGCATCCCTGGGTCGGAACCGGAATCGGATAAACGCATCCAGGGCCGTGCGGTCGCGCAAAACAACCGGGTAGAACTGCGGTGTATCTTCCGGCAGGTCTGCGGTCAGAGGGTAAGAAAAGCGGCTTTCCAGCCGGTCCAGGCAACCGACGGGATCCACCTCAAAGTCCTGGTCCCTGAGGAGCAACTGGCTGTATACGGGAACCTGTGCGTTGCGCTGCAACACCTCTATGCTTTGCTTTTTATGCGAACAGACACCGGCAGCCCCTGCGTTTGGGCCGGTGAATGGAAAGCGCATGCGCTCGAGTTCGCGGGTTACCGCCACGCGTTCCAGGACGGGCATGGCATCGAGTACGGCGATATCGGCAAGGGTGGGCAGTTGGGCCAAGGGAAGAGCGTTGTCCGGAGGGGTACCTTCCCAGAACGCCATTGGCGACAAGGCACAAAATCGCGTCTCCGTTCCTGTGCGGTGGATGGGGCAGGGGATAGCTTCGTAGAGACCCTCAGACTCGAGGTGCGCGATGATCGGAGCGATATAGTCCAGGGGCCTTGTATGGTCGGAAGGGTAGAGAAGGGCGATGCGTTGCCGCGCCGGTCGCTGTACCTGCAATGCGTCGAGGTGGGCAAACAAACTCCGGACGCCGTGCTCAGCAGGCCAGGCTCCCATGCGTTCCCGGAGGGAACAGCGAATCAGCGCGGTAAGCCAGGCCGTAGGGTGTAAGCCTTCCCGGGCACCTGCCGCGAAAAGTGCTCTGCCGGGCACAAAAGCGCCGTAAGGGGCGATGCGCTCGATATGCACCACATCCCGGATATCTACCCGGCCGTAAATCAAGGCAAAGGCCTGGCCGGCACACGCTTCGAATGCCCGGGCACAAAGGTCCTGTATGCGATGAGACAATTCTGCTTCAAAGGTGCCGGTTCCAGCTTCGCCCGTGGTTTTTAGGGGGAGTGCGACGTGTGGGGCACCATCGTCCCGCCGTATGACCACGCAGGAGAACGCTTCCCCCATGATTTTTTGGGAAAACAGGATGGGTTGGGGGGGCAGCACGCTTTTTAAGTGACAAACATTGCTCCCGTGGTCCATCCGATTAGCCTGGATATTCAGGTAGTTGAGCAATTCCTCCGGATGGGCAATCAAGGTATGGCTGTTTCCCACAGACGCTTTCAAGGGGAATCCAATCCCGTTGCGGATATCGGCGATAAAGCGGATGTGGTCTATGCGGTCAAATGGGCTCAGCGCGTCCCAGCGATTCAGGTCAATAAGTTCTTGATATCCGGCCACTCTGACGGCTTCCCTGAGCTCATCTATACTGCTCGAATGGTCGAGTTCGCGGGAGCGGCTCGCGTCAAAGGCTGGAAATACCTGGACGGGGAAACCCGGGTACTGGGACAAGGACCGGAGGAAAGACTCTTCTGCGAGCGCTTGTTCCGGGCTCATACCGATGCATGCGGGGGTGGGAATTCCTTTTTTTCGCAACTCATCCAGTACAGCGGTCGGGTCTGCCAGGCGTTTGCAGGTTGCGGCATCGCTTCCCGAAAAGGGGAGGTGCAGGGATTCCAGCACCGATTGCAAGGAGGCGTTCAGGACATCCTCGCCTTCGAGGGCAATCAGTGCAAAGTTAATCCACTGGGGCAGTTCGGGGGCAGGGACGATTTTTGCGGTTTGGCGGGCTATCCAGTCCAGTTCCTCTGTAGGCAGTCCGTGCAGGCTCTCCTCATATACCGGAAAGGGGTGGCGGGCCGGGGGTAGGTATTCCCGGGGGGGATAAAATGCATGCAGGGAAGGCTGGAAAAGGAGTTTCCAGTCGAGCTGCAGCAATTGGCCGCGGGCATCTACGAGGAAGGGGACGGGTTCGAACAGGTAGCGGTCCAGATGGGCGAAGCATGCCCGACCGCTGGCGAAGGAGGACTCTCGATGCCTGGAACTCCCTCCAAAGAAGATGCCGACTTTTATTTTCATAAAAAAATCTGAGCGTGCGGTTAATAGAC
>CAZSMU010000133.1:4510-11109 GCA_964607915.1 uncultured Haliscomenobacter sp. | reverse complement strand
GATGTGAAATCTTTCTGTACCACGGCATTCCCCCAGTTTGCACGGAAAGATCATTCTTTGCCCCCGGCAGGAACTTTCATTTCTTGACGCGCATTGAGAACCAATTTTCGCTTTGCGAAAATTGGTTCTCAATGCGCGTTCAAAACAAATAAGCCTATTTCTTCAGTTCCTTCGGATACCACACATAATACTTCTCTACCGGTCGGGCGCGCACCTCAAAGTCCTCGCTCTTCGACATGGGCCCTACTGCTCCGTTCTTGAACAGGATTTTGATTTCGTCCTTGTCTATGTCGTACGCACTGTTGCGCTCTCTGCCCTCGACCAGCAAGTAATCCAGGTCGCCGTCAACTCCACCCCACCAGGTAGCCAGCCGCTCGCGCAAACTGCTGATATAGGTCTCCGAAAAGGGCTGTGCCGAAAATTCCAACTTGAACAACTTTCTGTGAATCATGCCATAGGAAAGATAGGATAAGCAGCGGTCTTCTGCATTGATCCACGATTTTACCGCCGAAAAAACGTCGTAATCATCTAGGGATGCAAAATAGGCCAACAAACGATTGCCGTCTTTCTCAAAATCCGCTTCGCATACCTCGTGCCGGATAAAATACCACAGGTTGGGCGGACAGGGCAGCTCCACTCCCGCTAACGCAAGGTGTCGTGCCCTCCGCAATACTTGTATCAGCATCTGTTCGGCAGAGACCACCGTTTTGTGCAAATAGACCTGCCAGTACATCAAGCGCCGGGCAATCAGGAACTTTTCAATGGAATAAATCCCTTTCTCCTCCACCACCAGTTCGTTATCGTATACCGCCAGCATTTTGATGATGCGGTCATACCCAATTACACCCTCGTGGACGCCCGTGAAAAAGCTGTCCCGGCTCAAATAATCCATCCGGTCCATGTCCAACTGCCCGGAAACGAGCTGGTGTAAAAATTTTTTAGGGTATCGGTCTTTGAAAATGGCAAGCGCAAGGTGCAACGCGCCCCCAAACTCCTCGTCCAGCGCTTCCATAAACAACTCCGACAGGCGCTCGTGCGGAACCGCGATAAGGGTGTGCTCCAGCGTATGGGAAAAAGGGCCGTGGCCGATGTCGTGCAGCAAGATGGCAATAGAGGCCGCTGTCGCTTCCTCCTCTGTTATGTCCACTCCCTTGCCCCGCAAGACCCCAATCGCCTGCGTCATCAGATGTAAGGCCCCAAGGGCATGATGGAAACGCGTGTGCAAAGCCCCCGGATAGACGTAGTGCGACAGACTCACCTGCTTAATCCGCCGCAGACGCTGAAAATAAGGGTGCTCGATCAAGTCGAAAATGACCCCGTAAGGAATATTAATGAACCCATAGACCGGATCGTTGAATATTTTTTCCCTCGCCATAGTTGCTCGTTTTCCATCTATCAAAAGACCTCTTGAACTAGAAATAGCCCCCTTCCCAACACAAACCCGATATACGAAACGCTTTTTTTATCTGTTGGTAAACAATATTACCCCAAAAATTATACTTAATGTTAGGAACCACCTAAATAGACTTTTTGCACGGGGTCGGCGAGGAGGGAAAAAGAACTTTTTGACCCCGCGATCATCCCCCGCGCAACAAGTCTAATAAGTCCGTCAAACCAGTTCGCAGAACGCAATAGCAACTATGGAAAAAATCACCATCCTCTGGGCAGATGACGAAATCGAATTGCTCAAACCTCAGCTCCTCTTCCTGGAAAAAAAAGGCTATGAAGTCATCCAGGTGACCAACGGCCACGACGCCCTCGATGAGTGCGAATCCAACAAAGCCATTGACATTGTTTTCCTCGATGAAAGCATGCCCGGCATCACCGGACTTGAAACCCTCGCCCGCCTCAAAGCGACCAACCCCAATATGCCCGTCGTCATGATTACCAAAAACGAGGCGGAAACCGTCATGGAAGAAGCCCTCGGATCCCAAATCAGCGACTACCTCATCAAACCCGTCAACCCCAACCAAATCCTCCTGACTTTAAAGAAAATCATAGACAACAAACGCCTGATTAAGGAAAAAACTTCCTCCGACTACCGGATGGAGTTCCGCGAAATATTCAGCCAAATCAATAGCGGCCTCGATTACAAGGAATGGGTGGATTTCTACCGGAAAATCATCAACTGGGAAATCAAAATAGACCAGTCCAATTCCTTCGAAATGGCCGAAATCCTGACCGACCAGAAACGGGATGCAAATGCCGCTTTCTGCAAATATATCGCCCAACATTACGTCTCCTGGGTGCAACATCAGCAACCCGGCCCCGTCATGTCCGACAATCTCCTGCGCAGCAAGGTCTTTCCAAAAGTGGATACCTCCGTGCCCACTATCTTCCTCCTGCTCGACAACCTCCGCTACGACCAGTGGCGTATCATAGAACCTATCCTCAGCGAAGCATTCCGCCTCGAAGAGGAAGACTTCTTCTTTAGCATCTTGCCTACTTCTACCCAGTATAGCCGAAATGCCATCTTCGCCGGTATGATGCCCTCCGAAATCGACCGCGCCCATCCAGACTGGTGGCGCAACGATAACGAAGAAGGAGGGAAAAACCAATTTGAAGACCAACTCCTCTCCGAACTGATCCGAAAGACCTTCCGCCGGGAAATCAAATTCGATTACATAAAGGTCACCAACTCCAACTACGCCCGACAGCTTCAGGAAAACGCCCTCAACTACCTCAAAAATGACCTCACCGTCATCGTCTATAACTTCATAGACATGCTCTCCCACGCCCGCACCGAAATGGAAGTCCTCAAAGAACTCGCCGGCGATGAAAAAGCGTACCGCTCCCTGACCCGGTCCTGGTTTGAAAACTCACCGCTCTGGGGCGCCCTCCAACGCATCGCCGAACGCGATGTGCAACTTTTCGTAACGACCGACCACGGCACCATACGCGTCAATACCCCCTCCAAAGTAGTCGGAGACCGGGAAACCACTACCAACCTTCGCTATAAATCCGGGAGAAACCTACAGTACGAACGCCGGGATGTACTCGAAATACGAGACCCCGGTCAGGCAAAATTGCCGCGACCCAATGTCAGCTCAAGCTATATTTTTGCCAAAGAAGACGTGTTCTTCCTATATCCCAACAACTATAACCAGTTCAACAACTACTACAAAAATACCTTCCAACACGGAGGTATCTCTATGGAAGAAATCATCTGCCCCTTCATCAGGATGCGCTCCAAATAGCCTTCAACTCCGGGGTTTGCTCGATGACCGCCTTTAAACGCCCCATCGCCGGCACAAACAAAACGGCCCGGCCAAAACGGCCCGGAACACGCAGGTATATGCGTCCAAAGGGAATCAGTACCGAACGCACCGTTTCTACCCGTTCTATGTTGTGCAGCGGGTAGCGATAGCTCTGGAAGTAGTTCGTCACATACACGAACCCATCCCCTATCTCTACCCGCTTCAAACGCATCAGCGTGAAAAACAGAAAGACCAAACCGGATAAAAATATCCCGCCAATGGCCAACTTTTGGGGCCAAGCACCGGATATACCGCCCTTCTCCTCAGGGGATAACAGCAACGCCGCACTAAACGCCCCGAAAAAAATCGTCCAAAAAACAGGGACAAATATCTTGTAGAACAGCGTCAGATTACTGGAAACTCTTTCCATGACATCAATGTGAAATGATTGGGAATTATGCGCGGGTAGAACGCTCGCGCTCCTCCAGCTCCTTCTCTTCTTTCTCTTCCTTTCGCGCCCGCTTGTTGGCCTCGCGCGCCGCTACCAATATACTGGCCTCGTACAAGCCAAAAAGCGGGAGCGCAATCAATACCTGCGAAACAGCGTCGGGCGGACTGAGAAACGCCGCTACAATCAAAATCACCACAATCGCATGGCGGCGGAACTCCCGCATAGTGCCCGGCCCAATCAATCCGACTTTAGCTAAAAAATACACGACAATGGGCAACTCAAACACCAAACCCATCGGCAGCGTAAACATCACCATATACCCGATGTACGAGTCCAGCGTAGGGGTGTTCTCCACCCCCGGAATCGTATAACCTACCAGAAAATTAATCGCAAAGGGCGCAATGATAAAATACCCAAAACTGACCCCCATCATGAACAGAAAAGAACAAATGAACACAACCCCGCGGGCCGCATTCCGCTCCGTAGCGTACAAACCCGGACTGACAAAGCGCCATAACTCCCAGAAAACATAAGGAAAAGCAAATATCAACCCCGCCGTAAACGAAATGCTTACACTGGTAATGAACGCCTCCCCAAAACCTATCGCTTGCTTCTTGAACTCCGGAGGACTGAAACACATATTATCCCCTAACCCTACCGCATGCGACAATTTACAGATGAATTGATACGAGAAAAAATCCTTCTGCGTAGGCCCAAAAATCACTTGTTTGAAAAACCAGTCCTGAAAAATGAACAGCACGATACCCGCCAGCATAACCACCAGCAACGAACGGAGGATATGCCAACGCAATTCCTCCAGGTGTTCAAAAAAGGACATCTCCTTAGTTTGGTTCTTTGACATAGTACCTGTAATATGAAACCCCAAAATTAAGAATTTTGCATAGATAGCCTACCTTTGTCTAAAATAGACTTGTCGCAAAGGGCCCGTGAGGTAGAAAACAGTCTTTTTAACCCCGCGATAGTCCCTTCGCAACAACTCTATACTATAACTACATGCGCTGCGTTTTGCAGAAAAGGATGCCCAGACCGGGCTTTGCGCGTGACAACTGTATCGTTTTTATCCTGTGAAATCCTTCTACGCTTCAAGCATGAAATACCACCTCGTTTTCATATACCTCCTTTGCATAGGGCAACTGAATAGCCAATCTACCGCCGGCTTGGTCGCCTACTACCCCTTTGACCTTTCTGTGAACGATGCCACGGGCAATACAGCCAATACCGGCTTCATATCCCGTACCCCTGAATTCGGCTGTGGAGTCTTTCAGGAAGCCCTCTCCGTACGCGACCGCATCGCCCTGGTCCGACTCGTGGGTCCCGTCCGGGAAGAATTTGATACCGAAGATTTTACCATCGCCTTCTACTTCCGGATGGCGAGTACCGACGGCATACAGTACCTCTTGTCCAAACGCCGCAAAGATTGTCTGCAAGATAATTCCTGGTACATCCGCTACAGACCCTCCACCCGGAATATCAACGCGGTCTTCTCAGAAAGCAATGACAAATTCATCAACCTGGTAAGCGAACTGGAATCCGGCTCCTGCTGGTACCACGTGGCCATCGTGCGCGATGCCGGCCTGATTCAGCTATATATCAACGGTAAATTGGTCCAGCAACAGGGCACCCTAGGCCGCATCGACCTGCGCAACGACGGCGATATCCTCATCGGGGGCAGCGAGTGTTATGGAGCAAATGAAAACTCCTTCACCGGTTTCCTCGATGAACTCCGCATCTATAACCGAGCCTTGAAAAGGGAAGAAGTGAACGGCCTGCTGCGCTCCCTGCCCGACCGCATCATCACCCAGGATACCAATATCTTCCTCGGCAACTACCTGGACCTGAAACTGTCCCCAAGTTGCGCCTCGACCTTCCGCTGGTCGCCTGCCATAGACCTCGATGATCCCAACGCTCCGGAACCACGCTTTACCCCGACCCAGCCAGGCACCTATGGCCTGCAAGTCCAAATGGGCGATGCCGCATCGCCCTGCGTGGCCACCGACTCCATCTATATCTCCGTCGTGGATCCCAATACCTTGAACTGCGCCACAGTGTATCTGCCCGGCGCCTTTACGCCAAACGGGGATGGACTGAACGACCAGTACGGCATCAGCAACCCCTATGCCATACAACAACTTCACACCTTTGAAATCTTCGACCGATGGGGAGCCCGAGTCTTCTACACGACCCAGGTCTTTGACCAGTGGGATGGCACCTTCCAGGGCCAGGAGGTAAATCCAGGGGTATTTATCTACCGCGTATCCTTTACCTGTAATGAGAAGAAACAAGTCCAGACCGGCAGTTTCGTAGTGATGAAATAATGAGACTTGCTGCGAGGGGTCAGCAAAGGGTCAAAAAGGCCCTTTGCTGACCCCTCGCAGCAAGTCCAACGATTTTGCCATTTATCGGATTATCCCCGTTTCACCCCGGTACAACAGCACCACGCCGTCTAAAAACTCCACTTCGACGAGATAGACATACACCCCCGAGGGGGCTATCCTGCCGCCTACCTTACCATCCCATAAAGGCGCCCCGCTCAGGCAATCTACCGTTACGTTGCGGGCCTCAAAAACTTGCCCACCCCAACGATCGAACACGACCGCATAGTTGATCTTTGTGACGCCCTTGCAGGCAAAGACCCGCAATTCGTCGTTCCATCCATCTCCATTAGGTGAAAAAACATTGGGGATAAAAACATTGCGATTTCTATCCAACTCTACGAGGATACTGCCCGAGGCCTTACAGCCATTCACATCCGTGACGTTCAACCGAAACGTCTGGTCTTCCAGAAGATTGACAATGAACGGAGATTTGATATTGGGGGCACTGAGGTTTGCCGCAGGACTCCAGGCATACGTCTGGACAGGGGTCGTGCCCGTGATAATCGGCTGTAGTGCCGTCAACGTGTCCCCTAATTCGACCACCAGCTCCGCCGG
>CAZSMU010000133.1:0-4410 GCA_964607915.1 uncultured Haliscomenobacter sp. | reverse complement strand
GGGCTGTAAAATGTCGTAATTCAATACAGCCTGACATCCTTTTATATCGGTAACCGTTACGGAATAACTGCCCGCTGAGAGTTTCGTCGCCTGATCCAAAGCAGCCGAAGCAATGTCGCCCGACCAGGTATATGGCGTCGCAGAAAGCGGGTTAATGCTGTCTTGCTTATTGACGACTACCCGTATGCGGCCGTCATTGCCCCCGTAACAACGGGCGTTATTCGTGCCGGCCGGATCTACCGTCAACCGGAGCTGCGCCGGTTGGCGCATGGCAAACACCTCTTCTTTGACACAGGAATTCTTGTCCCGTACTTGCATCGTATATCTTCCAATACCGATACCGCTTAGCTCGTTAGACGCCAGGCCGGCTTCGACCCATTGGAAAGTATAGCCCGGAACACCGCCCTGGGCCTTGGCCGTTACTTTGCCGTCTTTGCCCGCATAGCAACTCACGGGCACGGTATCGAACGTCACGCGTATCGCTTCCGGGCTGGGTACCACCAGAGTATCTACTATCGAACAGGCATTGGAATCCACTACGACAACGGCGTTCCGGCCCCCGCAAAGTGCCTTCGCCCTCGCGCTCTGTACCTTGCTGAACACCTCTCCGTTCGCCCAGGTGAACGTGAAGCGCCCACTGGCCCCATTGCTGTACCGGCCGCTTATCGTTGCCGCCCCATCACAGACCTTCTCAAAGCAACTCACAGCCTGTATATCTGAGTAGGCTACCTCAATGCGCGGAGGGTCGCTGACGGTTACACTGCGCACTACCCCCGGACAGAAGTTGGCATCCGTCAGGGTCATTGAATAAACTCCTTGCGACAAGCCCGGACGCAGTGGAAAAAAGGTAGTGTCCACCCTGCTGCCCGCAGCCCATAAGTAGCGGTACGGCTTTGTACCCCCTTCCCCACTTACCAGAGCGCTGCCATTGGCTTCTCCCGGACAACGCGGGGAGCTCACCGCTATGTCCACTACCCGGAGGACTTCAGGGGCTACTACGCGAGCCGTATCCAGGGTCTGGCAACCATCTGCCGCCAGTATGGTGACAATGTACTCCCCCGGCAACAGCCCGGACGCCCGGGGCCCGCTGGCCCCGTTGCTCCAACGGTAAGACAGGATGGCAGCACCCCCATCCCGCGCATTCACCAAAAGCTCACCGTTGGTGTCCGATGCACAGGCCAGCGTATCGTTGCTCAGGCTCAACACCTGCGGAGGGGTGGGAGCAAGAATCTTGACTTCAAAATTGGTTTCGCAAGAACGGGTATCCGTAACTTTTAACGTGTATGTGCCTGCAGCCAGGTTGCGGGCTGTAGAGTCGCGCTGCCCGTTGTTCCACTCAAAGGAATAGGGGCGGTTCCCTCCCCTCACCGATACTGTAGCGCTCCCGTCCTTGCCTACCACACAGGTCTCGTTCACAAGGTTGGACAGGGAAACCTGCAAAGGGTCGGGCTCCTGTACCTCAATAGTGTCCAGGAGCGAACATCCCGCTGGATCGCTATCGCGCATCGTAACCACATAACGCCCCGCACAAAGACCATTGATTGCACTGCCAGTCGGCGTATTGACCGGGGCACCGCTCCCCCGCCGATCCCAACTGAACGTGTATGGAGTAGCGCTCGAAGTAGCCGGCAGCGTATTCCCCAATACAGAAATTGCCCCGTCGCAACGGCCGTTGCACGTTACGTCGGATACGGAAGCGGTGATAGTAAGAGTCTTTTTGGCACCTATGGTGACGCACTGTTGCACCTGACAACCTTTTTCATCGCTCACGACCAGGCAGTACGTTCCCGGAAGCAGCTTGCTTTTGGAAAAGCTACCCAACTTGACCGGCGTATCCCCGCTCCAGGCAAAGGTATAGCGCCCTGCCGAGTCTGGTGTTCCACCTTTCGCAGTAATGGCAATACTCCCATCCGCAATACCCGAACAACTCGCCGTCACAATGACCGGGGTAAGGGAAATCGCAGCAGGCGACGACAGGTTGGTGCTCGCTGTGGAAATACAACCAGATGGATTCGTCACCGTGACGGCATACGCTCCCCCGCGCAGACTGTCTATACCAGCCCCCGTTTCCCCGGGTATGTTCCAGCGGAAAGTATAAGAGGTCAAGGGGTTGGAAACCAAAACGGAATTGACCAATACTTCTGCCCGCACCGCCCCGTCCGTGCTCGAAAAACACGCTGGATCGCTCTCTATCAGGCGCACCGCAAGGTCAGGTGGCTCTACGATTTCCACCGTGTCAACCGCCGTATTCCGGGGCGTACTCTGGTCGCGTACGGAAACGCGGTAAAAACCCGCCGGGAGCTGCGCAATCTGCAATTTATCCCCCGACGCAGCAATATTTCCTGAGCCACTGAGGATGGGCGCGGGAGAAATTTTTTGATACGTGACGTCGTAGGGGGCTCGCCCATTTGCCACGGTGATGATCAGCCTGCCGTCTTCCAACCCGTCGCAACTCACGCTATCGGCAGCTACATCGAAGAAGAGGGTCGCGGCGGAAACGTTCACCTGGCCAGATCGCAGGATAAAGCCTATAGGTTTAGGATCGGGCGTACCTACTGTCTCCGGGGGCATGAGGGCGGGGACGATCCGCACCGGGCTTTTATCGCCCAGGTTGCCCACTACGACAAAGCAAAGAGAAAACAAGGTATCTCCATCTGGAAGGTTGACCCCGCCAAAGCGCGGATCCAACCACGACAAGTTGAGCTGGCCGCCCTGCGGTATCACATTCATGTTTCCAGGCCCGAGACTTCTCACGCTGTCGTTCAAAGACTTTATTTCTGTAAATCGAACGACCTTTTCATCCCAGGTAAAGTCCATTTCGAGCGCTCCTACCCCCTTGAAATTTTTGACCGTCAGCGGAAGGCATACGCTGTCGCCGGGCAAGCGGTTTACAAAGGGAAGCGAAAACTCTACGGGGCTACACCCCGGCATGCTCATGGTGAAAATGGATTCGCAACTGATGCCATCTTCCAGCAAGATTTCATAATCGCCTGGTTCCGGTACAAAAAAGCGGACCGTATCCAAGTGGTGCGGCTTACTGCTGCTGAGCAAGTAGCCTTTTACGTCTGAATCTCCTATCTTCTGGATGCGAACGCTGTAAATGCCGCTGGTATCGTACTCTGGGAAGCCCCCCTGTGCGATAAAGGAGCCCTGGCAACCATTCTCCGGATTAGTCCCCAGCGGTTTGCCCTCTACGGCATTGAGATATACCACCTGGAAAGCGGCTGCAGTATTGACATGTACACAGGGGCCGGACTCCCCGCTCACCGGGTCGGCCTCGTACGTGGACTTCGCAAAATCATCTACGGTGATGGGGGCAAACCAAAAAGATACCGGCTTTCCCTTGGCGAAGCTGCCCTGGAGCTGCCCCCGGTTGTAGAGCGTGAGGTTCCCCCCCGGGGTCCCGCCACCAGTGACCCATATTTTTGACGTTTGCGGCACGGGCTGGTTATTGATGATAATCGGGCTCGTGCGGTTCAGGCAGCGGTCTTTTAATATGTCGCTGAAGGATGGGCCTGTAATCCCGGGAGGACAATCATAGAAGGCATACCGAATGCCGGGAGGGGAAAATGGATCCGGATCCCCGCTGAGGTTCAGGTCTCCGTTGTGTTTGATATCTATAGAGTCATTGGCGCATAAAAAGACCAACTTGTCCCCTACTGTATTGCTCTGCCCGTTGAACAGGCCGAACTGGAACGTACCCGCAAAGTTTGTGCAAGACGACCGGGTGCGCACAGCGTTTTCGAAAAGGCGGCCCTTGAGGGAAACGCTCGCGGGCGATTGCGCGCTCAGGGCAAAGACACCGCAAAACAATGTGGCGGTAAACAGATGTTTCATCATGCGCTGCATGGCTATATCAAGGTTCATCGGATATTGGCCATAGCAAGTGACACGTTTGACCTGGTACAGGCCACCGTATGTCGGCGGCCTTTTTTGGGTCGGCTATGCTTGGGTTACCCCATGAATTTTCCTTTTCCCCAGGCTCGAAGAAATCGTTTCCCAGGGGGCGAATCGCTCACGAAGCAATCATTATGGCCATTCTTTCGTAGGCAAGAACGCCTGAGTAGCCTAATTATTGCCGCCTGTCCCCACTTGGCTCTGTACAGAAGGATCAGAATTTATTCAACTCCACCACAAAGCCCTGGCGGCCTTCTTTTGCAATACGGGCCAGAAAAGCAGTCGCCTCCGACTTGTTGTAAAATTCCCCCAGGTGTACCTTCACGTATTTGGGCTTACCAGGCAGTGCCTCTTCCAGTACGCGGACGGGAAGCTGGTATTTTTCTTTTATTTCTTTGACAAGCTGGTTTGCCAATTGGGAATCTTTGTATGCCCCCATCTGGATGGAAAAGTAGGTCGGAGAAGAAGAAGAAGAAGAAGAAGAAGAAGAAGAAGAAGAAGAAGAAGAAGAAG
>CAZSMU010000132.1:0-11128 GCA_964607915.1 uncultured Haliscomenobacter sp. | reverse complement strand
GAGAATCATCCACAAGTCAAATAAAAATCACCCCTCTTCGGATTTTTTTTCGTATATTTTTCGGAAAAAAGTCCCATGCTGCCTGGCTGGATACGCACAGAACAATATACCGGGGGAAACGAAGTGACGCTGCTGTACAGCGGCAAACCATTTTTCGATGCCCTGGAGGCTTGTATCCGGGGGGCAGAGCGTACCTTGCATGTGCAAGTCTATATTCTGAGTCCCGACGAAACGGGCCTGTGGGTACTGCAACTCCTGCGCGATGCCGCGCAGCGGGGGGTCGCCGTCTATCTGCTGCTGGATGCGTACGGCTCGATAGAGCTCGGTAAGTCCCGGGTGGAAGAAATCCGGCAGGCGGGGGTTCATGTGCGCTTTTTTGGCCATCTTTTTTCAAAAAACCTGAGTATCGGCCGCCGCCTGCACCACAAGATTGTAGTGGCCGACTCGCGCGATATGCTGATCGGCGGCATCAACTTCGCCGACCGCTACAACGAGGTACAGGGGCAGCCACCCTGGCTGGACTTTGGCGCGCGCCTCCAGGGGCCACTCGCAGGATATGGCCACAAACGTTGTACCCAGATATGGGAACGGCGGCGCTGGACGCGGGCGCGTCCACTGCCCGGTACCGCAGGCGGGGTACTGGCCTGCCTGAGCGCCAACGACTGGCTGCGCGGGCGACAGGAAATCACGTCCCGCCTGCGCTACGCCATCCGCCATGCCCGGCACGACCTCATCCTCGGGGCTGCCTATTTTGTACCTACCGCGCGGATGTTGCACGAACTCCGAAAAGCAGCCCGCCGCGGCGTGCGCGTGCGCCTGCTCCTGGGAAAATACTCCGACGTAGGACTGGCTCTCCGCGCTACCCGCTTCCTATACGATTGGCTCCTGCGACAGGGTATGGAAATCTACGAATTTAAAGAGGGTATCCTGCATGCAAAAATTGCCGTAGCCGACAACTGCTGGGCCTCTGTGGGCTCCTATAACCTCAATTTCCTGAGCGCCTTTGAAAGCCTGGAACTCAACCTGGATGTCGCCGATCCCGCGTTCGCCCTACAGGTGGCCACCGAACTGGAAAGCATCCTCGAGACTCGTTGCGAGCGCATCTGCCCGGAAGCCCACCCAAAACGCCAAACCCTGTTCACGCGCATCGGCAACGCCCTCGCTTTTGGCGCACTCTGGCTGACCGCCTACGCCGTGTCCTTTTTTGACCGAAGAAAAGAACGTATATGATCACCACACAGGAGTCCAATTTTTAAAAATAAATATATATTCGCCATGAAGCCCTTGGAAACCAATTTATTGAGAAAAATCTATGCCGCCGACGCTTTTGAGCTGACCAAAGACTCCGGCGCCGATCCCCACAAAAGTATCCTCGGCCAGGAACGCGCTGTGAAAGCCCTGGAATTTGGCCTCGGAAACCACCGACCCGGCTTTAATGTCTATGTCGCGTCGTCGGACGGGAACAGCAAGATCGAAGTGGTGCGGCACTTTCTGGACGGGCTTTCGCAAAAAGCACCGGTGCCCGCCGACTGGTGCTATGTGAATAATTTCAAAGATCCCTACTGCCCGAAAGCTCTCCGTTTACCCAGCGGCATGGCGCGCGAACTCAAGTCGGACATAGGGCACTTCATCGCCGAAGCCCGCGCCGCACTGGTCAAAACTTTTGAAAGCGAAGAGTATGCCAATAAAATCAACGCGGTCAAACAAGACCTCGCGGAAAAACAACAGCGCGTCTTCGCCGCCGTCTCCGAAAAAGCGGAACAGGAAAACTTTGCCATCAAACGCACCCCTATGGAAATCATCGCTATCCCCAAACAGGGCGATGCCGAAATGACCCAAAAAGACTTCATGGGCCTCAGCGAGCCGGAGCGGGAACGCATCATCAAAAAGCAGTGGGAGTTTCAGAATCTACTTCAGGGCGCTCTGCGCAAAGCGCGGGAAATCGAAAAACAAACCGCCCAGGAACTGCTGCAGTTGGACCAAAAAGCCGCCCTTTTTGCCATCGAAGATATCCTTGACGACCTGCTGGTCAAGTATGCCCCTATCCCCGGACTCACGGAGTACCTCGAGGACGTGAAAAACGATATCCTCGAAAACCTCCTGCTCTTCCTGCGCAAAGACGACGACGAGGGAAACCCGATGCTGCGCCTGCAAAAGAAAGAATTGTCCCTGCGTTACGAAGTGAATGTCGTGGTGGACAACGCCCGGGCCCGCAAGGCGCCCATCCTCGTAGAACTAAACCCGGCCTACTACAACCTCTTCGGAAAAATCGAACGCGAATCCGAAATGGGAGCCCTGGTGACCAACTTTACCCTCATCCGCCCGGGCTCCTTGCACCTGGCCAATGGCGGCTACCTCATCCTGCCGATAGACGACCTGCTGACCTCGCCTTTTTCCTGGGAAAACCTCAAGCGGGCCCTGCGCAGCCAGCAGCTCGAAATCGAAGACCCCACACAGAAATACGGCTTCATGTCGGGCAAAAGCCTCAAACCGGAACCCATCGCCCTCGACGTTCAGGTCATCCTCGTAGGGCGGCGGCAACTGTTCCACCTCCTCTACCAATGGGACGATAACTTTAAGGAACTGTTCAAAATAAAAGCGGACTTCGACGATGTAATGGACGCCAGCCCGGAAAACCTCCAGGGGTTCTCCTCACGGATGCAGGATATGGCCAAAGAGGAAGGGCTGCTGCCCCTCGCCACCGAGGCCATCGCCCGATTGGCCGAACAAGGCCACCGGATGGCAGGCCACCAGGGCAAACTGAGCACCCACTTCAGCGCCCTGGCCGACGTGCTGCGCGAAGCCCACTTCTATGCGGAAAAAGACCTCGCCGCCGCTGTCGAGTCCCGGCATGTGGAAAAAGCACTGCGGGAAAAGAACCACCGCTCCGACCTGGTCTATGAAAAAATCAAAGAGCTCTTCGCCGACGGCACTTATCTGCTCGACCTGACAGGCTCTAAAGCGGGCCAGGTCAACGGACTGGCCTACCTCGACGCGGGCGACCTCGCCTTCGGCAAACCCAACCGCATCACCGCTACCTACTGCGTGGGCAAAGCGGGTGTCATAGACCTGGAACGGGAGGCCACCACCGGAGGCCCTATCCACAGCAAAGGGGTGATGATCCTATCGGGCTTCCTCTTCGACCTGTTCGGCCAGGACAAACCCCTGAGCCTTTCCGCCCGCCTGGCCTTCGAGCAAAGCTACGGAGGAATCGAAGGCGACAGCGCCTCCTGTGCCGAACTGTACGCACTGCTCTCCGCCCTGTCGGGCGTGCCCATCCGCCAGGGCATCGCCGTGACCGGATCGGTCAACCAAAAGGGCGAAGTACAGGCCATCGGAGGGGTCAACGAAAAAATCGAAGGCTTTTTTGAAGTGTGCCGGCAAGCGGGCTTCCCCGGTGAACACGGGGTCGTCATCCCGCAAAGCAACGTGCCCAACCTCATGCTGGCACCGGAAGTACTCGATGCGGTACGCGAAGGCAAGTTCAAGGTATGGGCAGTCGCCACCATAACTGAAGGGATGGAGATCCTGACCGGTATGCCTACCGGACAGCGGAGCCGCGATGCTGCCACCGGTGCCGTCGCATTTGAACCCGATACGGTACTGCACAAAGCCAACGAAACCCTGCGCTATCTGGCAGGGATTGAAAAGCAGTTTGCCGCAGAGGCAGAGGCGAAGAAAGCCACCGAAAGCGCGTAAGCAATTCTAAGAGGAGGGTATATGAATGCAAAAAGCCATCTGGAAAACTCCAGATGGCTTTTTGTGTGGCCGAAAGGCGCTCTGCGCAGCAGTACCTACTGCAACTTGAAGCGCACCGGCAGGCGGAATTGAACCTTCACAGGGCGTCCGCGCTGCTTGCCGGGGGTCCATTTGATCCCCTGCTCGTTCATCAGGTTGACTACGCGAACAGCTTCGTCGCCGCAGCCCGCGCCAATGTCGCGCAGGACGGAAGCGTCTTTCACGGAGCCATCCCGATCCACGACGAACTGAACCACCGCAGTGCCTTCTACACCGTTTTCACGGGCAATCACCGGATACTTCAGGTTCTTACCGATGAACTCGAACACTTTGCGGTCGGAACATTTTTTCCGGGCGTCCTTGTCCGGCTCGCTTTCGCAGCCGGGGAAGAGCGGCATGTCTTCTACCACCATGAAGATTTCGTCATCCTCCTTGGGGGGAGGGGGCGGTGGTGGCGGAGGGGGGGGCGGTGCTTTCACGGGTTCCGGTGCGCGGACAACCTCTTCTTCGGCTTCCACAGACTGGTCCACGAAATCGGGCTGATCCTCCTCTTCGATCAATTCCTCGGGCACTTCCTGGATGACAGGCGGCGGCGGAGGGGGTGGAGGGGGCGGCGGTTCTGCCGTACGCGGTGGTTCGACCTCGATTTCTTCCTCGATGAGGATGAAGTTATCGGAGGCGACCACTTGTTTTTCGTACTGCGTCCAGCCGAATGCGAGCAGCGTAAAGCCAAGCGAAATAGCGATCCCGTAGTTGAAGAAGGTACCGCTGAGGGAGAAGGCATCTACCTCCGGGTACTTTGTTCTTCCATCGAGCTCGATGTTGTGCTTGCTGGCTTTGGCATGCTTTGAAACCAGGCCTCCCTCGGAGTTCTTCTTGTAGCTTCTGCGCAGGTACATGATCAGGACCTGAACAGAAAGCACTAAAAGAAGGGATCCGATCAAAACCTGGTTGCCGGTTAGTGCAATATCCATGCTGACAAGGTTTACAAATATGATTGAATCGTAAGAGCTATATAATAGATGCGGGAGGCATCCGTTTTTGGTGTGTGCCTCCAAAAAATCACTGGGTTAAATTTTCGTATGCGCCCGCGTCCAGCAGATGATCCAGTTCGCTGGGGTCGGAGAGGGCAATTTTCACGATCCATCCCTCGCCGTAGGGGTCGGTGTTGACCAGTTGGGGCTGGTCGCCCTCGTTCACGTCGAGTTGTGGGTTGAATGCCAGTATCTTCCCGGACACGGGCATGAACAGGTCGGAAGTCGTTTTGACGGCTTCTACCGTTCCAAAGGCATCGCCTTCAGCGATGTCTTCGCCTACCGTTTCCACTTCTACATAGACGATATCGCCTAATTCGCTTTGTGCAAAATCCGTGATGCCGACGACGGCCGTATTGCCTTCTTCCAGACGAATCCACTCATGGTCTTTGGTATAGCGCAATTCAGCGGGGACAACCATATCGCATTTGATTTTTACGGGCCTGCGAATCCGCTGCGGAGGCAGAGGAGGCGGCAAGCCGATTAAAAAAATAAGGGCCTGATATCAGGCCCCAAAATAATTCATTTTTCGATTTATCCCGAAAAAAATCTTTTTTGTTGCGCATCACGCCAACTGCTTGATAAAATCGCGGGCCCACTCGGTCGTGACCGATTTGGGGCGCTCCAGCGGGAACCCGAGCACGCGCGACCAGCAAAGGGCAGACAATACGCCTATGGCGCGGGACACGCCGAAGAGCACCGTGTAGTAGTTGTACTCTTTGAGCCCGAAGTGGATGAGCAGCGCACCGGAGTGGGCATCCACGTTGGGCCATGGGTTTTTGATTTTCCCCAGGCTTTGGAGGATGGGCGGAACGGTATCGAAAATTTTCCACACGATTTCCACGATATCGTCCGACTGGATGTATTTTTTGGCAAAATCCATTTGGGCCATGAAGCGCGGGTCGGGCCGACGCAGTACCGCATGGCCATAGCCGGGCACTACTTTTCCCTCCGACAGCGTTTTGCGGACGTACTCCGCGATTTGTTCGGAAGAGGGCTTGGAGGTGCCCAGCTCCTCCACCATTTCAAAAATCCATTTGATCACTTCCTGGTTGGCCAGGCCGTGCAGGGGGCCGGCCAGGGCGTTGATGCCTGCCGCAAGCGACAGGTAGGCATCGCTGAGGGTAGAGCCTACCAGATGGGTCGTGTGCGCCGATGCGTTGCCTCCCTCGTGGTCGGCGTGGATGGTCAGGTAGAGGCGCATGAGGGAGCGGAAGTAGGAGTTGTCAAACCCGAGCATGTGGGCGAAGTTGCCCGACCAGTCGAGCGAGGGGTCTGCCGGGATATGCGCACCCTGGTGGTAGGTGCGGCGATAGATATAGGCAGCCAGCACAGGCAGCTTGCCCAGGAGGTTCATCGTATCTTCGTAGGTGGCATCCCAGTACTCGTCTTTTGAAAAGCCTTCCTCGTAGCGCTGCGCGAAAATGCTTTCCGTCTGCAGGGCGTTGATGCCGATCGTGAACTGCGTCATGGGGTGGGTGTCGGAGGGCAGCGCGTCCAGCACTGCATATACGTGGGCGGGGATTTCGCTGCGCTGCCGCCACTGGTTGGCGACCCAGTAGGCTTCTTCCCGCCCGGGGATTTCCCCCGTGAGGAGCAGCCAGAATAACCCTTCCGGCATGGGTTCCCGGTTCTCGGCACCTTTGGGCAATAGTTCCTTGAGTTGTGTGATAGAGTACCCCCGGAAACGGATACCCTCCATAGCGTCCAGCTCGGAAGGTTCCCAAACCATCATTTTGATATCCCGGGCTCCTCCGTAAATTTGGCCAAGGGTTACATCTTCTACTTTTGTGTTGCCGTGTTCTTTGAGCATAGCCTTGATTTCGGTGCGGAGCGCACTGGCTTTCTCAAAGAATTTTTGCTTTAAGGGATCCATCCTTTGTTGACTTTATCGGTTTACGAATGTGTGGTTCAGGGGGAATCATGCGGGGTCAAAAAGGCCGGTTTTTGCTCACGTTGCGCCTGTTTTCGGTCTTGCAGCCTCGCTGGAATCCGTCGAAAAGGCTTCGTGGGGGCAAAAATGGCTTTTTCCTTTTTTCGCCGACACCGGGCAACAAGTCTAAAGGAAAAAGATAGCTTTTGAAAGGGATTTTCCGATTATTTTTCCTTTTGGCTATTTTTATATGTCCTTTTCGCTTGTCGCAAGGAGAATCGGTGAAGCAAGCGAAAAAAAGGCCTTTTTATGCTCGATGCTTCCCCTTACCTCTTCTTTATTATAGGTCCATTGGCGGTTTTGTTTCACAGAAAGGCGTTTATTTTTACAAAAATGCGCAGGATGGCTTTTCCCGGGTATGGCTCTGTAAAAAAAGTTTCCTTCCGGGCAGCAAGTGTGCTAAATTCTGCCCTATTTTGCCGGGGATAAAAGTTCACGACGTATGTATATCATCAAGGAGGTATTGGTCAGCGATGAGGTCATCGAAGAGCGCTTTCTGTGCGACCTGAACGCCTGCAAAGGGGCCTGCTGTTGGGAAGGGGACTACGGGGCTCCCCTCGCAGAGGAAGAGCTCCCAATCCTGGAGCGCATCTATGCCCAGGTGCGGCCTTTTTTAACCCCTGAAGGACGGGAAGTGCTCGACTCCGGGGCGGTGTTCGAATACCTTGAAGACCACGAGGAATACGCTACCCCGCTGATTCAAAATGGCCCTTGCGCCTATATGGCGTTCAACGAACTCGGCATCGCACAGTGCGGCATCGAGATGGCCTGGAAAGCAGGGGCAACGGATTTTCAAAAGCCGATTTCCTGCCACCTGTACCCTGTCCGGACCCGTCGCCAGGGCCCTGGCTTCGAAGCGATGAACTACGAACGCTGGGATATCTGCTCCGCAGCCTGCTCTGCAGGCGCCAAAGCCAAACTGCCGGTCTATCGCTTTGTCAAAGATGCGCTGGTGCGAAAGTACGGACAGGCGTTTTACGACGAACTGGAGGCGGCTGCTCTGGCCCACCGGGAGGAGTAGGCGTATAGGCAAAAAAAAAGGTCAGCATGGATGCTGACCCCTAAAAAACACCTAAAACCCTATTAACTAACCTAATTCTTGATGACTAATGATGGGCAGACATTATGCAATCTCAATCGTTCGGTTGCGCTTGATGTCCACTTCTGTTTTGGGGATGCTCAACTGCAGTACCCCGTTCGTGTAGGCGGCTTGAATCTTTTCAGCAGCCGCGTTCTTTGGTAAACGAAAACTTCTGGAAAAAGTTGAGAAAGAAAATTCTTTTCTCAAAAACTTGTTTCCGTCGCCTTCTTCGGAGCGCTTCTCTTTGCGGGCGGAAACGTTCAGATAATCGCCTTCTACCTTGATTTCGAAATCCGACTTTTCCATCCCGGGGGCCGCCAGCTCCAGGGTATAACCCGTCGGGGTTTCCACTACGTTTACTAAAGGCTGCGATGCGAATTGGTCACCCCCAGCCAAATGATTCAGGCTGCGGTTGAAAAACTCATCTACCCACTGGTCTAAACGACCCGCTGCTACCGGCTGATAACTGATCATTTTCATAATACACGCTTTTAAACAGGAACAATTAAAAAATGTTTTGCACAACAGACTTGTCGCGAGGACTCCCAAGACACTGGTTCCGTGCCTCGCGCCTCCTTCGCAAGAGGCTTTCTACAAGCGGTTTGTCCCTTCTTGTTCAAATGTTGTTCCATCCCCGCAAACGCGCCGGTTTGGCGGGATTGGTCTATTAACCAATGTCAAAACGGCAGTTTTAATATTAAACGAATGCCATTTTGGCATATTAAAAAAATCGCTGCCCGTCTGTTCAACCGCGTCGCTTTGTTTGGTATCTTGCAGCGAAAATTCGCTCATTTATTTACTGCAAAATTGCGAAACGATGTCAGTTGAAGCATTTCTTGAGAAGTTCAAGGCACAGGCTGCCGCTATGCCCTCCATTGGCAAAACCCTGAAAATGGTAGTGGACGACCAGGTGGTTTTCATAGACCTGACGGGCGATACCCCCGTAGTCAGCACCGAAGACCGGGAGGCAGACTGCACGATCTCTGCCAGCATGGAGACGCTGGAAAAACTGCGCAGCGGCGAACTCAACCCCATGATGGCCGTGATGGGGGGCAAAGTCAAGATAAAAGGCGACATGAGCGTGGCCATGAAGCTGCAGTCGCTGCTCTCTTAGGAACAAGGACCCGGCAAGAAAACCCAGGGCACGCCCTCAAAGCGATTTGGTGCGGCCTCCGTCCACGGGAATGCTGGTGCCGGTGATATAGGAAGCGGCCGGAGAGGCCAAAAAAGCAACCGCTGCGGCTACTTCTTCCGGGCGTGCAAAACGCCCCATCGGGATAGTGGCCCGCATAGCCTCCGATTCTTCTTCAAAGCTGGTGCCGCGCCGGGTGGCTTTTCCGGCCAATAGGGCCATAAGCCGCTCGGTAGCGGTCATGCCGGGCAATACATTGTTTATAGTAATGCCGTCGGGTCCGAGCTCGGAAGCCAGGGTCTTGGCCCAGCTGGCCATAGCGCCTCTGGTCGTATTGGAAACGCCGAGCTCTTCGAGGGGTATCTTGACGGAGGTGGAGATAATATTGATGATGCGCCCATATCCACTGCGGCGCATACCGGGCACCAGGAGCTGTACCAGGAGATGGCTGCACAAGAGGTGTTGCCGATAGGCCTGCAAAAAATCGTCGGGTGCGGCACTGAGGAGGGGCCCCGCCGGCGGGCCACCCGTATTGTTGACGAGGATATGGTACGTGGTATCCTGCACGAGAAGCCCAATCCGCTTCTGCAGCGCTTCGGGGTCGTTGAAGTCGAGCACCAAAAAATCGTGGTTTTGCCCGGGGTTAGCGGGTAGTTCCTCCATCAGCGACGCCAGGAGGTCGGCGCTCCGGGCGACGGCAGTGACGCGCGCACCTATGCTCGCCAGCGCAATAGCCGAAGCCTTCCCGATGCCCTTGCTGGCACCACAGACCAGGGCGTTCTTTCCCTGGAGATTTCCAAATAATTCCGTGTGCATGGTATTCGAGGGGTCAAATCGGTTAAAAAAACTGAATACAAACCGGGACGGGGCTACTCCTTTCCCATTGAAAAGCAAGAACCCCATCCTCCTGTATGCGAAAAGCGACGATATTATCAGACTTCTGGTTGGCCACGAGCAACCACTTCCCATCCGGGTGTATGGCAAAATTGCGGGGAAAGCTGCCGCGCACGGGCGTATGCCCGAGGAGGGTGAGCTGCCCGGTTGCAGGGTCTATGCGGAATCCCACCAGGCTGTCGTGCCCCCGGTTGCTGCCGTAGAGGTAGCGCCCGTCGGGCGTGAGGTGTATATCGGCGCAGAAGGAAGCCTCTTCCGTCCCTTCGGGCAGCGTGGAGAGGGACGATAGGACACTCAGTTGCCCGTTCTCCGCATCGCGCCGCAGTTGGGTGATGGTATTGTCGAGTTCGTGGATGACATAGACAAAAGGCAGGGTGGGATGGAAGGCTAAATGGCGGGGGCCGGTGCCCGGCCGCAAAGCACAGAAGGCTGGATCAGCGGGGATGAGCCGCCCGGCCACGGTATCTATCTGATAGATGTAAATTCGGTCGGCACCCAGGTCGGGTACATACAGGAATCGTTCGTCGGGGGTCAGGAATGCCGCGTGTGGGTGTGGGCCTTCCTGCCGTGGGTGGGGTCCTTTGCCTGCGGGGCGCTGGACATCGCTGGCCATGGCCAGGGAGCCATCCGGTCCGATGGGGAACATAGCCACTCCACCCCCGTAATTCGCCACGAACGCAAAGCGGTTGGCGCGGTCGGTCTGCACATGGCAGGGAGCGAACCCGTGGGTGGATTGCCGGTTCAGCAGGCGCAGGCCGCCGGCTTCTACGGCGTAGGCCCGCAGGTGTCCGGTGCTGTCCGGGCCATCCGGACCGGTTTCCTCTACCGCATACAAAAATCGCCGGTCGGCGCTCAAGGTCAGAAAGGAGGGGTTGACCAAACCGCTGTCGCTGCGCGGGGGGAGCCGGTCAGCACCGCTGCTGTCGAGCATCAGGCGCGTGATGCCCTTCGCCTGCTGGCCGGAGAGCCCGATTTGGTCGGTATAGGCACCGACGAAGAAGTCCAGTTCGGGGCTGGATGGGGTAGTAGGTGGTTTGGGGCGGCAGCTGAAGGCGAAGATGCCCGGCAGGCAGGCCCAGAAGATTTTGACTACGCGGTACATGCGGGATATTTTATCGAAAAATACCGGATTTCTGGGGGTTTTTTCTTTTTTTTTGAAATTATTTAGCACTCGCGTATGGCGCTTTTGATAAAATAGGGGTTACTTATAGCCTGCGCGCGACCGGAATAACCTTAGTGTGCTTTAGGTACCACCTCTTTTCTAATCTCTTTGCCTCTACGCCTGCCCCCCGCAGCCCGGAGGCGAGAAAAAATAG
>CAZSMU010000131.1:0-11288 GCA_964607915.1 uncultured Haliscomenobacter sp. | reverse complement strand
CATCGCCCAAGGCCTGGATATCTTTGTACTGGCGCGCTTTTACCTTCTCGACCACCAGGTCGAAACTGAGCTGGTCTATGCCGGGCATGGCACGGTCGTCCCATAGGTCGGCCCGGTCGAGCGAGAGGCGCAGTTTTCCATTTTTTTCCCACACCAACACCCCGAGTTGGCCATTGCCCAGCGGGAGAGCCTCATCCCAACGGGCGGGCAGGGAGTCCAGGACCAGATGGTGCCGGGCAGCAGATTGGGCCGAAAGGGAGGCCTGGAAGGACAGACCATATACGAACAGCGACGTAAAAAGGACAACACGCAGCATAGCAAGACTTTTATGAAGTATGTGGGGCAGATGGAAAAAGCAAGATACGACAGAAAGGGGGCAATGCACAGCGAAACGAGGGATAATTGAAAAATTCCACAGATTCTACTGTATATTTGCCCCTCAAACGCCATATTGGCTTCACGGGGCATGAAAACATCCACTAAAGTTGTGTTTGCGCGGTCCATCGCATTCTGGATGCTGTTTTTTACTCTTTTTTCATGGGCCTGTTCTTCTGAAAAACAGGGGGAGCAGGAGACCTTGTTCCGCTTGCACGATGCTTCCCATACGGGCATCGCCTTTCGGAACGAACTGAGCTATACGGAGCAACTTAACCCCTATACCTTCCGGAATTTTTACAACGGCGGCGGGGCGGGGCTGGGCGATTTGAACGGCGACGGCCTGCTCGACGTCTTTTTTTCCGGCAACCTCGTAGCCAACAAGCTATACCTCAATAAAGGCGGGTTCCGCTTCGAGGACCTGAGCGCACAGGCCGGTATAGGCAGCGAAGGGGTCTGGACCACGGGCGTGAGCATAGTGGACATCAACGGCGACGGCAAACTCGACATCTATACCTGCAAATCAGGCCCGCCTGGAGGCAACAACCGCCACAACGAGTTCTTTATCAATACCGGAAACGATGCCAACGGCGTCCCTCACTTCGAAGACCGCGCAAGAGAAATGGGCCTGGACGACGAAGGGCTCTCGACGCACGCCGCTTTCTTCGACTACGACAAAGACGGCGACCTCGACCTCTACCTGCTCAACAACAGCCTGCGCTCAGTGGGAGGCTATGACCTGCGCAAAGACCAGCGCAATATCCCCGACCCACAAGGTGGCAACAAACTCTATCGCAACGACGGAGGCCGCTTCACCGACGCCAGCCGGGAGGCAGGCATCTACACCAGCGCCATAGGCTTCGGCCTGGGCGTCACCATCGGCGATATAGACAAAGACGGCTGGCAGGATATCTTCGTCTCCAATGATTTTTTTGAACGGGATTACCTCTACATCAACAACCGCAACGGGACCTTCACCGAAAGTCTCGAAGCCTGGATGCGCGAAATCAGCATGGGCTCCATGGGAGCCGATATGGCGGATATCAACAACGACGCCCTGCCGGAAATCTTCGTGACGGAAATGCTCCCCGAGCACGACGCACGCCTGAAAACCACTACCCAGTTTGAAAAATGGGACAAATACCAGGCCGCCGTCAGCCAGGGCTACTACCACCAGTTCAGCCGAAACGCGCTGCAGCACAACCTGGGCCGTACCCCCGACGGCAACTGGGCCTTTGCAGAGGTCTCCCGGCTGGCGGGCGTCCACGCCACCGACTGGAGCTGGGGAGCCTTGATCTTCGACCTCGACAACGACGGCCTCAAGGATATCTTCGTGGCAAACGGCATCTACAAAGACCTCCTGGACCAGGATTACGTCAATTTTATCGGAAACCCGGATATGGTGCGCAGCATCCTGATGAAGAAAAAAGCGGTCATCAAGCAGCTCATAGACTCTATCCCCAGCCATAAAGTGCCCAACTACGCCTTCCACAACCTCGACGGGACCCGCTTTGAAAACCGCTCGCAGGAATGGGGCCTCGGAACGCCCTCGCACTCCAACGGCTCCGCATACGGCGACCTCGACAACGACGGCGACCTCGACCTGGTGGTCAATAATGTCAACATGCCGGCTTTCGTCTATGAAAACCGCAGCGAACACTTCTTCCCCCGCCACCACTACCTGACGCTGTCGCTGCGCGGGGAAGGCCAAAATACCTTCGCCCTGGGAGCTAAAGCCACCCTCTATGCCGGAGGTAAGACCTACTACCAGGAACTGGCCCCCATGCGCGGCTTTATGTCTTCCGTGGACTATCGCCTCCATTTCGGCCTGGGCCGGGATAGCCTCCTGGATTCCCTGCTCGTAGAATGGCCCGACCAACGAATCACGCGGCTGCAAAAGGTGCGGGCCGACCGGGAATTGCGGCTGGCGCAAAAGGATGCCGCGCCCGCCCCCCCGCGCTCCACGCCCCCGCTGCCTGCCCCGCTTTTCCAAAAGCAATCGCTGCCGCAGGGGCTCCGCTTCCGGCATACCGAGAGCGCGTACGTGGATTTCGACCGGGAGCGCCTACTCTTCCTCATGTCCTCCAACGAAGGGCCCTGTACCTGCACCGCCGATTTTAACCGCGACGGCCTGGACGATCTCTACATCGGCGGGGCGGCAGGGCAGGCGGGAAAACTATATGCCCAAACCTCGGGCGGCACTTTCCGGGAAGTGGAACCCACCCTTTTCGAGAAGGATAAAGACTCGGAAGATACGGGCTGCGCTTTTTTTGACGCCAACGGCGATGGCCTTCCCGACCTGTATGTGGCGAGCGGTAGCAACGAAGGAGCGGATATCTCCCTGGCGCTCCTGGACCGCCTCTACCTCAACCGCGGCAATGGCAAATTTGAAAAAAGCCAGCAGGTCTTCCCCTCCCCGGCACAGACCGCCAGCACAGCCGCCGTCAAGCCCGCCGATTTCGACGGCGACGGCGACATAGACCTCTTCGTCGGGGGACGGATTCGGCCGGGGTTCTACGGAGCTCCTCAACAGGGCTATATCCTGAAAAACGACGGGCGGGGCGGGTTCAGCGATGCGACCGCCTCCTTCGCACCCGGCTTGCTGCAGATCGGCATGATTACCGATGCCGCCTGGGCCGACCTCAATGGCGATGGAGCCCTGGACCTGGTCGTTGTCGGCGACTGGATGCCCATCCGCATCTTCCTCCAAAAGAAAGGGAAACTGGAGCCCGCAGACACAGGGCCAGAGGCCTCGGCAGGCTGGTACCACGCCCTGGCTCTTGGCGATTTCAACAAAGACGGACGCCCAGACCTCATCACCGGAAACCACGGGCTGAATTCCCGCTTCAAAGCGTCTCAAAAAGAACCTATATCTCTGTACATCAACGATTTTGATAATAATGGAACCATAGAGCAGATCCTCACACGCTACGACGAGGGAAAAGAACTGCCCCTCGTGCTGCGGGGCGACCTGGTCATGCAGATCCCCTCGCTCAAGAAAAAATACCTGCGCTTCGAAAATTACGTCAACCAGGGCATCGCCGATATGTTTCCCTCTGTATCCGGGACCAAGATACTGCAGGTGCAGGACCTGGCCTCGGCGTTGTGGATCAACCAGGGCGAGGGCAGGTTCAAGCGCTTTCCCCTGCCGGCAGAGGCGCAACTCGCCCCGGTGTACGCCCTCGAGGCGAGCGACTTCAACGGCGACGGCAACCTCGACGTATTCGCCGGGGGCAACCAACACAACGCCAAACCGGAAATGGGCGTCTATCGCTCCGGCTATGGGACCGTCCTGCTGGGCGATGGGAAAGGAGGCTTCAAAACGCTGCCTCCGGCGCGCTCCGGAATCTGGGAAGCAGGCCAAATTCGCTCCGCCGAGGTACTGAAAATCAATGGAAAATCGGTATTGCTGTTAGGTAAAAACGACGACTTTCCGCAAATCTTCCAATTTCCGGGCAACCCCAACTGAGTGCAAGCACGTTTCCATCCAAATATCCAAAAACAAAACAAATCAAAACAAGTACAACATGAAGCGAAATAGCCGTTTTTCTACCCTTCTCCTCCCGGTACTCGTCGTACTGGCCACAATGGGTACCTCTTCCTGCACAGAGCAGCATTCCAAAGAAAAGGACGGGGTCAATAATCCGGACTATCTCTTTCTGGACATCTTCTTCGGCATGGGAAGAAAAGAGTTTTTCGACTATTGCTGGGATATGAACAAACAGCAAAAACTCGTGCACGGCACCGGCAACACGAGCGTGCAATACCGACTGGAAAAAGAACTGCCCTATCCGGTCATCATGCAGTTTTACCCTTCCTTCTACGAGGACAAAATCTACGAAATGCCGGTCACCTTCTTCTACGAGGGCTGGGCTCCCTGGAACAAAGAGTTCTGGTCGGACAAACTGCTGGAGGACATGGTGCCTCTTTTTGAAAAATGGTACGGCAAAGGGTTCAAAGTACTGAACCATCCCGTTCAGGGCAAGGTGTATGCCAAAATTGACAAGTATCGCCGCATCAACCTTTTTATACGCGACGACCAGTATGTGCAGGCCGTTTTTACCGACTTGAAAACGGAAAAAAAGAAAGAAGAAGCTGAAGCGAAAAAAGCAGAGCAGGAAGAGGCCGTGAGCGAAGAGTAAACGTCTGTCTGCCAATCTAAACGAGTATAAAAGCGAAGTGTGAAAAAGCAATCTCTCCAGGGTGTATGGCACCTGTCTATAGCCCTCTTGTTAGCGTCCTGCGGCGCAAAGGAAGAGCGCCCGTCGGCCAATGCGTTGTTCAAAAGTATTCCCGCTGCCGAAAGCGGGATTGCTTTCGAGAATAAACTCACCTTTGACCAAAAGTTCAACATCTATACCTACCGCAACTACTACAACGGCGGTGGGGTGGGCATCGGCGATGTCAACAACGACGGACTGATGGATATCTATCTCAGCGCCAATATGTTGCCCAACCGATTGTTCTTGAACAAAGGCGGTATGCGCTTTGAAGATATCACGGAAAAAGCAGGGGTGGCCGGCACAAAAGCCTGGTCCACAGGGGTCAGCCTCGCCGATGTGAACGGCGACGGACTGCTGGACATATACGTCTGCAACTCCGGCGATATCAAAGGCGACAACAAGCAGAACGAGCTGTTCATCAACCGGGGCCCCGGTGCAGACGGCATCCCCGTTTTCTCCGAAGAGGCGGAAAAGTACGGCCTCGCAGATAAAGGGTACTCGACCCATGCCGCCTTTTTCGACTACGATAAAGACGGCGACCTGGACCTGTACCTGCTGAACAACTCCTACCAGGCTATCGGCAGCTTCAACCTGCGCAAAAACGAACGCCCCAAACGCGATCCCCTCGGAGGCGATAAACTCTTCCGCAACGATGGCGAAACGTTCAGCGACGTCAGCGAAGCAGCCGGGATCTACGGCAGCGTGATCGGCTTCGGCCTCGGAGTCACCGTCGGGGATATAGACAAAGACGGCTGGCCGGATATCTACGTCTCCAACGACTTCTTCGAACGCGATTACCTGTATTACAACAATGGCGACGGCACGTTCCGCGAACAGTTGGAGACCTCTATGCGCAGCGTCAGCGCAGCCTCCATGGGTGCCGACCTGGCCGACATCAACAACGACGGGTATCCCGAGATTTTCGTGACCGACATGCTCCCCGAAAAAGACGAACGCATCAAAACCGTTACGACCTTCGACAACTGGGACCGCTTCCAGTTGAACTACCAAAACGGCTACTGGCGGCAGTTTACGCGCAATACGCTGCAACTCAACAACGGGGACCACACCTTCAGCGAAATTGGCCGCCTGGCCAACGTGGCCGCTACCGACTGGAGCTGGGGCGCCCTAATCTTCGACTTCGAAAACAACGGCCTCAAAGATATTTTCGTGGCCAACGGCATCTATCAGGACCTCACCAACCAGGATTTCCTCAAATTCGTCACCGAGGAAAACACCATCCAGCAAATCATCTCAAACAAAGGGGTGGACTATAAAAAACTGGTCGAACTCATCCCTTCTCAGCCGGTCGCCAACTACGCGTTCATCAACGACGGCAACCTGCGCTTCCAGGATAAAGCAGCAGAAATGGGACTGGGCCAGCCCGGCTTTTCCAATGGCTCCGCCTACGGCGACCTCGATAACGATGGCGACCTCGACCTGGTGGTCAACAATGTGAATATGCCGTTTTTTCTCTATGAGAACCAAAGCAATACCCTGCGCCCCGAAAACCGCTTCCTGAAGTTCATCCTGAAAGGCAGCGGGAAAAACACAAACGCCGTCGGCACCAAAATCACCGCTTATGTCGGCGGCAAAGCACATTACCTAGAGCAGGTGCCTATCCGCGGCTTCCAATCTACCGTAGATCCCCGCCCCAACCTCGGATTAGGGAAAGCGGAAAAAGCCGACTCCATCGTCGTGGAATGGCCCAACGGTGCCGCTACGCGCCTCTACGACGTCAACACGAACCAGGTGCTGACGCTGAACCAGTCGGAAGGGGTCGCCCCGCCGCCAGCCCGAAGGGTGGAAACCCCGGCAAGACCCTTTGAAGCGCTTTCCGGAGCCGTGCCGCTGCTATACCGGCATGTAGAGAACACCTTCGTGGATTTCGACCGCGACCGCCTGGTATTCCACATGCTCTCGACGGAAGGACCTTGTATGTGCAAAGGCGACGCCAATGGCGACGGACGGGAAGATGTCTATGTCGGCGGGGCACGCGATTATCCGGGAAGCCTGTTCCTCCAGCAGGCCAACGGGCGCTTCGCAGCATCGAACACAGCCCTTTTTGAAACAGACAAAGAGTCGGAAGACGTGGATTGCGCCTTCTTTGACGCCAATGGGGATGGGCAGTTAGATCTCTACGTCGCCAGCGGAGGGAATGAGGTGTCCACCATCTCTTCTTCCCTGGCAGACCGCCTGTACCTCAACACCGGCAAAGGGACATTTGCCAAATCCCCCCAAATCCTGCCGGCCAATAGCTATGAAAGCACTTCCACGGTACAGCCAGGCGATTTCGACGGGGACGGTGATACAGACCTCTTTGTAGGTATCCGCAGTATCCCCTTCTATTACGGCCTTCCTGCCAACGGGTACTTGTTGAAAAACGACGGGAAAGGAAACTTTAGCGATGCCACAGCGGCCTTGCTGCCCGCTCTCAAAAGCATCGGGATGATCACCGACGCCGCCTGGCTGGACTACGACCGCGACGGCGACCCCGACCTGGCCCTGGCGGGCGAGTGGATGCCCATCCGCTTGTTCCGCAACGACGGCGCGCGCTTCAGCGAGGTCTCGGAAGCGGCAGGACTGAAAGACACCCATGGCTGGTGGAACACCCTCGAAGCCGCCGACCTCGACCGAGACGGCTATCCGGAGCTGATTGCCGGCAACCACGGCCTCAACTCCCGCTTCCGCGCCAGCAGCCGGGAACCGCTGAGCCTGCACATCAACGACTTCGACCGCAACGGGACCGTGGAACAAATCCTCAACCAGTACAACGGCGGCCGGTCCTATCCTATGATTCTGCGCCATGACCTGGTCATGCAGATGCCCTCCCTGAAAAAGAAGTACCTCAAATACGAAGCGTATAAAAACCAGACCATGCAGGACATGTTCAGCCCGCAGGAACTGGAGAAAACACTGGTGCTGGAAGCCCGGATGCTGGAGTCCGCCCTGCTGATGAATACCGGAAAAGGAAGTTTCCGCATACGCCCCCTGCCCATACAGGCCCAGTTCGCCCCCGTGTACGCCATCGCCGTGGCAGATGCCGACGGGGACGGCGCCCTGGATCTGCTCCTCGCCGGCAACCTACACGAGGTGAAACCCGAAGTAGGTCGCTATGATGCCAACTATGGACTCCTGCTCAAAGGGGACGGGAAAGGAGGGTTCAGCGCCGTACCCTCCCGGCAAAGCGGCCTGTACCTCAGCGGACAGGCGCGGGAAATGGCGTTCGTCAAAGCCGGAAAGGAGGAGCTGTTGCTGGTGGCCCAGAACGGCGACGCCCTGCAGGCGTTCCGCTTCCGCCCCGGCAGACAAAGCATATCCCGCTGATATGCGACCCGTACGAAATATGGCGAGCAGGAGGCCCGGCAAAGCCGCCGCCGCCGCCCTGTTGCTGGCCCTGATGGGAGCCTGCGAACCAAACGGGCCTGCCCCCTTGTTTGAGGAATTGCCCCGGAGCCAAACCGGAGTCTCGTTCTCCAACGACCTGACGGAAAACGAAGCCTTCAACCTGATCGAGTACCTCTACTTCTACAACGGTGGCGGGGTCGCCCTGGGAGATATCAACAACGACGGGCTGGTGGATATCTATTTTTCCGCCAACCAAAAAGAAAATGCCCTCTACCTCAACCGAGGAAACTGGCAATTTGAAAATATCACACAACAGGCGGGCGTCGCCTCAGCCGGAGGCTGGAAGACTGGCGTCACGATGGCCGATGTCAATGGCGACGGCCTGCTGGATATCTACCAGTGCCGCCTCGGCGACTACAAAGGCATACAGGGCCGAAACCAACTCTTCCTCAACAACGGAGACCTCACCTTTAGCGAGCAGGCAGCTGCCTATGGGCTGGATTTCAAAGGCTTTAGCACCCATTCGGCCTTCCTGGACTACGACCTCGACGGCGACCTCGACATGTACCTGCTCAACCACTCCGTACATACTGAACGCAGCTACGGGCGCGCCGCCCTGCGCACGTATGAGGACCCCAAAGCCGGCGACCGCCTCTACCGCAACGACAACGGCCACTTCGAGCCGCTCACCCGCGAGGCGGGGATCTACAGCAGCCATATCGGCTACGGCCTGGGCGTCGGAGTGGCCGACGTCAACAACGACGGCTGGCCCGACCTCTATGTGTCCAATGATTTTAGCGAAAACGACTACCTCTACCTGAACAACGGAGAAAAAACAGGCGACGGCCCCGCCTTCCGGGAAGTGATGCAGCAATCTATCGGCCATACCAGCCGCTTCTCCATGGGCAACGACCTGGCCGACTACAACAACGACGGCTGGGTAGACATCCTTTCCCTCGACATGCTGCCGCAGGATGAAGTCGTCATCAAACGCTCCGCCGGAGACGACTCCTACGAAATTTACGACCTCAAACTCAAATTTGGCTATGGGCGGCAATTTACGCGCAACACCCTGCAACTCAACGCCGGCGTACGGGAAGATGGCCTGCCCGTGTTTTCGGAAATCGGCCAGATCGCAGGCGTCCACGCCACCGATTGGAGCTGGTCGGCCCTCTTTGCCGACTACGACCTCGACGGCTGGCGCGACTTGTTCATCTCCAACGGCATCCGCCGCAGGCCCAACGACATGGACTATATCAACTTCATCTCCAACGAAGAAGCGCCCGGAGGCCTGAAAAATAACCCCGACCTGAGCGATAAACGCCTGGTGGACGAAATGCCCGACGGCGCGGTGCCCAACTACTTTTTCAAAAATAAAGGGGACCTTACCTTCCGGGATGTGAGCCGCGAATGGGGGATGGACAGCCCCACGCTTTCCAACGGAGCCGCATACGCCGACCTCGACAACGACGGCGACCTCGACCTGGTGGTGAACCATATCAACCAGACGGCCTCCCTGTACCGGAACGGACAGGTGGAAAGGGCCACTCCGGGCAGCAGTTCGTACTTGCGGATCGTACCCAAAGGGGAAGGCCAGAACCCCTTTGGCGTAGGGCTGAAAGCCATCGCCTACGCCGGGGATACGCGATGGATAGCCGAAAACTACTGCTCCCGCGGCTTCCAGTCGTCGGTGCCGCCTGTGTTGTACCTGGGATTCGGCGAGGTTCGGCAACTGGACTCCCTGCGCCTGGTCTGGCCGGGCGGCAAAACGCAGTTGCTGCGCGACGTGCCCTGCAACCAGGTCCTGACCGTATCGGCAGCCGACGCCAGCCAACAGTATGCGCAGCAGCAGGCAATGCCCCCTACCCTACTCCAGGCCCTGCCCGGCCTCTTTCCAGCAGATGTGCGGCACGTGGAAAACTACTTCAACGACTTCAACAGCGCATTCCTGTTGCCGCACAAGTTGTCGCGCGAAGGGCCGCCCATCGCCGTAGCCGATGTCAACAGCGACGGGTTGGAAGACCTCTACATGGGCCACGCTGCCGGAGCCTCCGGCAGCCTGTTCCTACAGGGCAAAAACGGTTTCGTACGCTCCCCGCAGCCCGTCTTTGCCCCGGCCGACGCGCGCGAAGAAACCGACTGCCTCTTTTTTGACGCCAACGGAGATGGATTCCCCGACCTCTACATCGCTACCGGGGGCAACGAGGAAAACCGCGATCCGGCCCTTTTGCACGACCGCTTGCTCCTCAACGACGGCAAGGGGCGGTTCATCGAGCAAGCAGGGCGGCTTCCCGCACTGGCCCAGCACGGGGCCGTGGCCATAGCTGCCGATGTGGACCGGGATGGGGACCAGGACTTGTTTGTCGGCGGACGCAGTGTGCCCGCCCGATACGGACTGGCTCCATCGAGCTACCTCCTGCGCAACGACGGCGAGGGCAACTTCAGCGATGCTACAGCCGCCCTCGCCCCCGGGTTGGGCAAAATAGGTATGGTCACCGATGCCCGCTGGGCCGACCTGGACAGAGACGGCTGGCCGGAGCTGGTCCTCGCAGGAGAGTGGATGCCCATAGTTGTATTCCGCAATGATAAAGGCAGATTGCTGCGCAGCACCCCGGAAGGACTCGCCCAAAGCGCCGGATGGTGGAAATGCCTGGCCCTTGCCGATCTGGACGAAGACGGTGACCTGGATATCATCGCGGGCAACCAGGGCGAAAACACCCGCCGGGTGCCCAGCCCGGAACACCCCCTGCACCTGTACGCCGACGATTACGACGGCAACGGCTCGCTGGATCCCATCTTAGCCTATACGACTACCCAGGGCGTGTTCCCCGTCGCCACCAAAGACGAGCTGATTAAGCAGGCGCCCCTATTCAAGAAAAAATACGTGCGGCATGAAGAATATGCAGGGAAGACCGTAGAGGAGATACTCGGAAAAGAAGCGCTCCAAAAGAGCCTGCACCTCGAGGCGCTCCGGTTTTCCTCCGCCTGGATAGAGAACAAGGGCGGCCTCTCTTTTACCCTCCACGCCCTGCCCCTGCCTGCGCAGTTTGCTCCGGTTCGCGCTGTATTGCCCACCGACCTCAACCGCGACGGGCACCTCGACCTGCTCCTGGGCGGCAACGAGCACAGCTGTGCCCCTTATTTTGGAAGCTATGATGCAGGGATGGGCCTCGTACTGCTCGGCGACGGAAAAGGCCATTTCCGCGCCCTTTCCCCTGTGGAGAGCGGACTGTATGTGCCCGGCGAGACCCGGCATATCGCGGCGATAACCCTGCAGGGTAGGCCCGCCTATGTCTTTGCGCGGAACGATGCGCGCCCGTTGGGGTATGGGCTGCGGTAAGG
>CAZSMU010000130.1:0-11599 GCA_964607915.1 uncultured Haliscomenobacter sp. | reverse complement strand
CCGCCTCGAGGTGGACGGCAGGGCCGTGACTCGCAAGGTCGTCCTGCAGTAGCCTTTTATGGGGCAAACGAGCAGCGGCCTGCACACGCTCCGGGGGAGCGTATGCAGGCCGCTGCTCGTTTATGGGGTTTTTCCTGCCACTCCAAATACAGCCCCCTACTTTCGAGGTTCTGGAACTTTTTTTACCTTGGGGGCTTAACCCGTATTCTATGAAAAAAATTCTTCTTATCCTGCTGCTCGCTGCATGTGCCGCCAGCGGCTTCGCGCAAAACGCGCCCATCACCAAAGCGAATTACGACCTGGCGGCCCGCTTTTCACCCGACAACCTGAAGCGCATGGTCTTTTCGACCTCTGTAGATGCCCACTGGCTCAAACAAAGCGAGCGCTTCTGGTATGTGTATGAAACGAGTTCCGGAAAAACCTGGTACCTCGTGGACCCCGTCAAGCGGCTGAAAAAGCCGCTCTTCGACCCCGCCAGGATGGCGGCCGACATGTCGCGCCTTTCCAAAGACCCCTTCGATGCACAACACCTCGACATTGAGAATTTGCGCTTCATCAAAAACGAAACCGCCATCCAGTTTGAGGTGAAAAGCAAGCTGGCAGAGGAAGAGCCCAAAAAAGACGGCGAAGAAAACGATATGCAGGAGAAAAAGCCCGCTGCGCCCGCCAAAAAAGAAAAGCGTACCTTCCACTTTGAATACGACCTCAACACCGGCACTCTGCGCTTGCTCGACGACTACGAAAAGCCCAAAGACAAACCTTCCTGGGCCAATATCGCACCGGATTCTTCCTATGTGCTCTTCTCCAAAGACCACAACCTCTTCTGGATGGACAAGGAGAACTTCCTCAAAGCCTTGAAAAACGAAAAAGACTCCACCATCGTAGAACACCAGTGGACTACCGATGGCGTGGAACACTACGCCTACGGCGGCGGCTTCGGAAGCCAGACCAATGTCGAAATGGAAAAAAACAAGGGCAAACGCCAGTCGGTCGGCGTCCTCTTCTCCCCGGACTCCAAAAAATTCGCGCTCACCCGTACCGATAACCGCAAGGTCAAAGACCTCTGGGTCATCAACTCCGTCGCCGAACCGCGGCCTACCCTCGAAACCTACAAATACCACATGCCCGGCGAAAAAGAAGCCCCTCAACCCGAAATGCTCGTCTTCGACTTCCCGGCTAAATCCGTAGTCAAAATAGCTGCCGATACCTTCAAAGACCCAAGCTACAGCATCCTGCGCGCCCCGCGCCTGGCCAAGAACCGCGACGACCTCCACCAACCCGCCCTCTGGCTGGCCAATAACGCCAAAGAACTCTACTTCACCCGCACAAGCCGCGACCTCAAGCGCATAGATGTCTGCGTGGCAGATACCGAAACGGGGAAAGTCAAAACCCTCGTCGAAGAACGCCTCAACACCTACGTCGAAACGCGCGACCTGGGCCTGGTCAACCAGGGCGAAGAGCTCATCCACTGGTCGGAACGCGATGGCTGGGCCCATTTTTACCTCTATGATAAAAACGGCACGCTCAAAAACCAAATCACCTCCGGCCCCTGGCACTGCGAAAACATCGAAGCCATAGACAGCAAAAACCGCGTGCTCTACTTCACCGCCAACGGGCGCGAAGCAGGCGAAGACCCCTATTTCACCCACCTCTACCGCGTCAACTTCGACGGCAGTGGACTCAAATTGCTCAACAAAGGTGACTTCAACCACGCCACGGCCAACAACGACGCCGCAACGTTCTTTATCAACAACTTCTCCCGCGTCAACACCACGCCCAAATCCGAACTGCTCGACCCGCTCGGCAACAAAATCATGGACCTGGAAACCGCCGACCTTCAGAACCTTTTCGCAGCAGGATACCAGTTCCCGGAGCCTTTCGTCGTCAAAGCCGCCGATGGCATCACCGACCTCTACGGGGTCATGTACAAACCCTTCGACTTCGACTCGACGAAACAATATCCCATCATCGCCTATGTATATCCCGGCCCGCAGACGGAGTCCGTCAACAAGTCTTTCTCCGCTAATATGGACCGCACCGACCGACAGGCGCAACTGGGCTTTGTCCTCGTCACCATAGGCAACCGGGGCGGGCATCCCAGTCGCTCCAAATGGTACCATAACTACGGCTATGGCAACCTGCGCGATTATGGCCTCGAAGACAAAAAGGTGGCCATCGAACAACTCGCCGACCGCCATGACTTCATAAACATCGAAAAAGTAGGGATCTTCGGCCACTCCGGCGGCGGATTCATGTCCACCGCCGCTATGCTGGTCTATCCGGACTTCTTCAAAGTGGCCGTCTCCTCCGCCGGCAACCACGAAAACAATATCTATAACCGCTGGTGGAGCGAAAAACACGACGGCGTCAAAGAAGTCACCGACGCCAAAGGCAACGTCAGCTTCGAATACGATATAGACAAAAACTCCGAGCTGGCCAAAAACCTGAAAGGCAAACTCCTCATCTGCACCGGCGATATCGACAACAACGTACACCCCGCCAATACCATCCGCATGGCCAACGCACTCATCAAAGCCAATAAGCGCTTCGATTTCTTCGTCTTCCCCGGCCAGCGCCACGCATTCGGCGATATGAATGAGTACTTCTTCTGGCTGCGCTCCGACTACTTCGCTAAACACCTCATCGGCGACTACCAGGACAGCACGGATATCCTGCCCCTCAACCGCGATAAGGCGATGAATGGAAAGAGGCCTTAGCAAGTGGGGGTACAGGCAGGTGACGCCTGCCTGTACCCCCATTCAAGCAATTTCCAGCCCAAGGCACTAAAATCCGGTGTACCTTTGTCCCCAATTCAAATACGTATGTTGCAAATCTTCATCACCGGCGGGACCTTCGACAAAGAGTACAACTACATCAACGGTGCGCTCTTCTTTAAAGATACCCACCTGCCCGAAATGCTGCAGCGCGGCCGCTGCACGCTCGATATTGATTTCAAAACGCTCATGATGGTGGACAGCCTGGAGATGACCGACGAGGACCGCGCCATCATCGCACACAACTGCCGGCGTACCGCCTTGCAACGCATCGTCATCACTCACGGCACAGATACGATTGTGGAAACCGCTTCTTTCCTGGCCAAAGCGGATATACCCGATAAGACCATCGTCCTCACGGGCGCTATGATCCCCTATGCTTTTGGCAACTCCTCCGACGGCTTTTTTAACCTCGGCAGCGCCCTGGCCTTCGCCCAGACCCTGCCCGCCGGCGTGTATGTGGCTATGAACGGGCGATATTTTCGCTGGGATACCGTGAAAAAAAATCGAAAAACCGGTAACTTTGAGGAAAATAATCACCCTTGAAACCAATAGCCGGCATCATCGTCCAACTCCTCCTGCTCGGGGCAGGGGTGTACCTCTACCTCTACGCCATCGGAGCCGTTTCGACTAAAAACCCCGCGTTCCGCGCACAATCGGAAGCGTTCCGCCGCGAAAACGGGCGCTGGCTGCGCATCCTCTCTCTGGCCCTCATGGCCATCATGTTCGTCAACGTGTTGCTCAGCCTGCGCGACCTGCTCGCTTGAACCCAGGCCCCCTTGCAAAAAGTCTAATATCCACCCCGCAATACCGTCGGCACATGAAGATACTCCATACTTCCGACTGGCACCTCGGCCAGCGATTCCTCCTCAACGACCGCAGCGAGGAGCAGCGGGCCGCCCTCGACTGCGTGCTGCAAATTATCCGGGAAGAACAGGTGGACCTGCTCGTCCTTTCCGGCGACGTCTTCGACATCGGCAACCCACCCTTCCCGGCACGGCGCATCTACTACCGCTTCCTGAAAGACCTGCTCGGTACCTGCTGCCGATACGTCGTGATAACCGGCGGCAACCACGATGCGCCCGGGATGCTGGAAGCGCCCAAAGAGCTGCTCAGAGGCCTCAACATCTTCGTCGTAGGTGCCGCCCCCGAAGACCCTACCGAGGTGCTGCTCGAACTTCGCGACGACGCAGACCGCCTCGAAGCCGTCGTGGCCGCAGCGCCTTTCCTGCGCGACCGCGACCTCAAATTCAGCACCTCCGGCGAAACCGCAGAGGATAGGGTGCAACGCCTGCGCACCGCCCTGGCCGATTACTTCAACACCCTGGGCGAGCGCGCCCTGCCTTTTCAAAATGCCGGAGTGCCCATCCTCTGTACAGGCCACCTCTACGCCAGCGGTGCCGATACCTCGGGCAAACAGGACAACATCTATATCGGCGATGTGGAAAACATACGCGCAGATGCTTTCCCACCCGTTTTTTCCTACGTCGCCCTGGGCCATATCCACCGCGCCCAGAAAATTGGCGGACTGGAACACGTGCGCTACTCCGGCTCCCTCATCCCCCTGAGCTTCAGCGAAACGCGCGACGAAAAAAGCGTCACCCTGCTCGAATACGAAGGCGCTGCCCTCCGTAAAATATACCAGCGAAAAATCGAAGGCCTGCGCCGCCTCAAAACCATAGAAGGCAGCCGGGAAGAGGTTTTACAGGAACTCAGCTCATTCGCCCAACGACACAGCGGCGATCCCTTCCGGCCCTGGGTGGAAGCCATCGTCCATCTCGATGCCGTAGCCCCCGAAATAGAAGAGGAATTGTACGAACATTGCAAACGCCTGCACCTCGAACTCCTCAAACTGCGCATCCAGCAAAACCACCAGCCCCTGCAGCCCGGCACAAGCACCGAAACCCTCAGCGAACTCGATCCCCTGGACGTATTCCGCCGCCTCTGCGGCAGTGCCGAAAACCCAGGAGATCTGCCCGAACTCGAAGCTACCTTCCGCGAACTGCTCGCCTGGATGCCAGACCACCATTTCCCCATGCCCAAATAATCCGCCCATGCAAATCCTGCGCATCACCGTCAAAAACCTAAACTCGCTGCGGCTCACCCGCACCATAGACTTCACCTGCCCCCCACTCTCCCATGCCGGCATCTTCGCCATCACCGGCGATACCGGCGCCGGAAAGTCCACCCTCCTCGACGCCATCACCCTGGCATTGTACGGACAGGTGCCCCGCCGCGAAAAAGAGGATCTGGGAGCCACTATGTCCTACGGAGCCACCGATTGCCTCGCCGAAGTAGAATTCGCCCACGCAGGAAGCACCTATCGGGCTAAATGGAGCCTGCGACGAGCCCACGGCCGCGCGACAGGGAACATATTAGGCCCCAGCCGCGAACTGGCAAAGCAAAACCCCGAGACCGGCGCGTTCGATATCATCGGGCAAGCCGAAAGAGAGGTCTCCAATCAAATCCTCGAACTGACCGGCCTGGACTTCGGCCGGTTCCGAAAGTCCGTCCTGCTCGCCCAGGGCGAATTCGCCGCTTTCCTCGACGCGAATGCCAGCGTCCGGGGCGAACTCCTGGAACGCATCACCGGCACCGAAATCTATTCCGCCATCTCCAGGGCCGCACACGTGCGCAACAGAGAGGAAACCAACCGACTGAACGAGTTGACCTGGGAACTCAACCAACTCAATATCCTGGACGAAGAAGCCCTGCACCAGCTCCAAACGCAAATACAAACGCTCACAGAAGACGCCAATACCGCCCGACAAAGGAAGACAACCCTGCAAAAACAGCTCGACCTGAAACAGTCTTTCGACACCCTTTCCGGCGAAATCCAACAGCTCGAAGCGCAAAAAAGCGAGATAGACCTACAAAAAGCCGAACGGGCCGAAGCCTTTCAGCGCCTCCTGCGGCACGAAGAAAGCGCCCACCTGCACGGCGACCTCCACGCCATGGACCAGCGCGGAGAAATCAATGCCGGTACCGAAAAGGAAATCGCCTCCACCCGACAAACCCTTTTACAAGTCCTCCCGCAAATCGAAGAAAAAGAACAGCAACAACAACAGCAAAGGGCCTTGCGCGATGCACAACGGGCCACCATCGAACAACTCCGGCCCGTGTGGGAGAAAACCCGCGCCCTCGACGCCGCCCTCTCCGCGAAAGCACAGGAGGAAAAGGAGAAACAGCGCAAGGTAGCCTCGGCACAGGAGAGCCTCCAGGCATTCGAAGCCCAAATAGCTGCTTGCCAGTCCGAACTCGCCGCGCTCGCCGTACAAATCGCAGAGGAAGACGCCTGGAAAGCCGCCAACAGCCGCCTCGAAGGACTGCCCATGGCCGTCGCCGGCATCAGCGCCCAACTCGACCACCACGACAAACTGCTGGAGCAACTGCAGCAAACCCGTCAGGAAGCAAAAAGGACAGAGGAGCAATTGCACCACACAAAAGCCGAACAGTCCAAACTACAGGCCGAAAGGGATGCCGCACAGGAAACCTTGCACCAAACCCAGCACGCAATGCACGAACTCCTGCCCCCCTGGCTGTCTACCCAGGAACAGCCCATAAAAACTACCCTCCTCAAGGCGCTGAACGTTATTGTGGAAAAAAAGAACCTGCTCAAAGAAATACAGGATAACTTTGAGACCTACCAATCGCTCCTCAAAGAACGCAACGACTGGGAAGCACAGGTCTCCAGCCTCCTCGCACGCGACCTGGCCATCTCCAAAGAACTCTTCAACGCCCTTGATGAACTGGAGGCATGCCAGGAAATCCTGGATTATACCAAAAATAACTATGAAAATCACCTTAAAATAGCTAACTTCGAGCAGTACCGCGCCGAACTCAAAGACGGAGACCCCTGCCCTCTGTGCCAATCTACCCACCACCCTTTCCGGCTCCATGATTTCCACCCGCAACCCGACCGGGCACAAAAGGAGTACCGAAAAGCAGAAGCCCGATACAAAGAGGCCGCCCGGCGGGCCCAACAACTCTCCCTGGACCACCGGACCACCGGAGACCAAATCGAATGGTCCTACACCCGCGATACTTCCTTGTCCAACCTGCAGAAAAAAGAGGGCGAACTGGCCGCCTTGCTGAGCAAAGCCCATGCCTTGCACCTCAAAGTGGAAAACTCGGGGGCCCTCCACTCCGCACTGCAACAACTCGAAGCCGACGGAAATGCCTTGACGGCCGCAGACGCTTCTGCGGCCAAAATATCCGGCCTGGAAGAAGCCCTGCGGAAACTGGAACAGGAATATGGCCAAAAAACCGGGGAAACCGAACGCCTATATGGAAAACTCGCCATGCTGCAGTCTCAAGGCGAAGAACAGCAAAAAAGCACCGACCTCACCTACCAGAACCTCCTCAATACCATCGCCTCCTTCTTCCCGCAATGGGCAGCGGAACTGCCCCAGAACCTCAAACAGCAACTCGGCCAATCCACCGAAGAAGTGCGCCGCCGCCAACAACGGCGCACAGACCTGGCCCAAAACCGGGAAGTACACCTCACGCGCAAAAAATACCTGTCCGAACAACTACACAAAGAACAAACCCAACTCGCAGGGCTTCAGGCAGAACTCCAAAATACCCGGGAATCCCTCGACACCCTGCGCAGCGAGCGAAATACCCTCCTCGGCGAGCGCAACCCCGACACAGAACAGCAACAGGCAACGACCGCACTCCGGGAACTCGAAGCAGCAGAAAATGAGTGCTCCCGAGACTTGAACACCCTCCTCCAACAAAAACACCAGGCAGACGCAACCCTCAAAACCCGAGAGGACATTCTCGAACAAGGCCGCAGGGCCTGGACGCAAAGCGCACAAGCCCTCGAAGCCGCCTGCATCGCCCAGGGCATCGCCAGCATCGCCGAACTGCGCTCCCTGCAAATGGAGGCATCGGAAGTGAAAGCGCTCCAGCACCTGCGCGGGGAACTCGGAAAGCGCGAAATAGAAACCAACACCAGGCTGCTCACCACACAAAATGCACGGACAGCTATCGCCAGAGAAGCCGAAACACTGCCCGACCAGGAAACCCTCCTCCGCGACGTACAGGCCGCCGAGGCAGGGGAAAAACAACTCTTCCAACAACTAGGTGCCTGTATGGAAAAACTGGATTCCGACAAAAAGCAACGAAAACAAGAGGAAGGGCTGCGCAAAGTACACGAGCAGCAGAAAAAAGAAGTCGCACGCTGGACGGCCCTGGATCAGCTCATCGGCTCCAACGACGGGAAAAAGTTCCGCACCTACGCCCAGGGCCTGACCCTCCACATGCTCGTGCAACGCGCCAACCGCCACCTCGCCAAACTCAGCGACCGGTACCAAATCTCGAAAAAAGAAAGCAAGGACATGGAACTGGAACTGGAAATCCAGGACGCCTACCACGCCAACTGCCGGCGGGGCATGAAAACACTCTCCGGAGGCGAGCGCTTCCTCGTGAGCCTCGCCCTGGCCCTGGGGCTCTCGGAAATGGCCGGCCGCGATACCCAGATCCAATCCCTGTTCATTGACGAAGGCTTCGGCTCCCTCGACGAAAATACCCTGGATACCGCCCTCTATGCCCTCGAAAGCCTACAGGCCAGCGGAAAAACCATCGGCGTAATCTCCCACGTCAAAGAACTCAAAGAACGTATCGGCGTTAAAATCCAGATCCAAAAACGGGGAAATGGCTTCAGCGATATCGAACTCGTAGAACGCTAAGCCCCAAGTATCCGCTTTCTAACGCTAAAAATCGAAAAACGACGATTCCGCATTATATTTATGCCTTTCTTTGTATTTGGAAATTCCGACGTATGAGCAAAAACCTGAAATCTTTTTTCGCCCTGCAAGAGGGCCTCGACGCCAAGAGCGTGGACTTCCTCATCCACGCCCTCGAAAGCAATAACCTCCCCGGCTTCGACTACATCGAGTTCAAAGGCTCTCTGGCCAACCTCGCCCAAATGGTGCAACTCGATGAGGCCACCCGCGTCAAATCCGCTTTCGCAGCCGCCTCCGCCGTAGGACTCGACAAGGCCAAACTCCTGGCTTCCGCCGACCACTATAAGCGCATCCTCAATAACGAACGCGAAAAATTTAACGCCGCCCTCCAAAAACAGGTCGAACAACGCATCCTCACCAAAAAAATGGAGATCGAAAAGCTCCGCAAACAAATCGCAGACTACCAGGCAAAAATCAAAGAACTGGAAGCCAAAATCCAGCAGGACCAATCCGCTATCTCCCAAAATGACGACCTCATACAGGAGTCTATGGCCAAAATCGAATCTACCAAAGACGGCTTCGAATCTACCGTCAGCGCCCTGCTCTCCGAAATAGACCGCGATATACAGCAAATACAACTCTACCTCTGATAACCATACCGTTCACGCAAATCCTTATTTGACCATGGCTGATATTCAATTTCAAGGGGAAGCAAAACCCAAATCTTTCTGGAAACGCCCGGAAGGCGTCGTAGGGGCGATCTTTATGCTCGCCGTCCTCGCCGGACTCGGCATCCTCTTCGTCACCTACCTGCCGGTACTGGTCGAGTTAGCTAAAAACGTACTCTACCTGACCCTCATGATCATCGCCGGGGCCGGACTGCTCTACGTAGCCTTCGACCCCAAAATGCGCAACTTGATCTGGTACGGCTACAAAAGCGTCATGCGATCCCTCACGGGCATGTTCGTCACCATAGACCCCATCGGCATCCTCAAAAGCTATGTCGAAGACCTGGAGGACAACCTGGGCAAAATGCGCAAGCAAATCGGCGCCCTGCGCGGCCAAATGCGCAAAATCCAAACCCTCATCGAGGACAACGCCAAAGAAATCGAGGACAATATGCGCCTGGCCCAGGCCGCCCGCAATGCCGATAAAGACCAACAGATGCTGCTGGCTTCCCGCAAAGCCGCCCGCCTGCAGGAATCCAACCAGAAGTACTCCGCCCTCTACCAGAAAATGGAAATCCTCTATCGCATCCTCAACAAGATGCACAACAACAGCGAAGTGCTCCTCGAAGATACCAAAGACCAGGTGAAAGTGAAAGAACAGGAACGCAAAGCCATCCGCACCTCTCACTCCGCTATGCGCTCCGCCATGAGCGTCATCAGCGGCGACCCCGATAAGCGCGCTATGTTCGACATGGCCATGGAAGCCATCGCCGACGACGTCGCCAACAAAGTGGGCGAAATGGAGCGCTTCATGGAACTCTCTGCCAATTTCATGGACTCCGTAGACCTCCAAAATGGTATGTTTGAGGAAAAAGGAATGAAAATGCTCGAGGAATGGGAACAGAAAAGCCCCCTGCTCCTCATGGGGGATTCGACAATGCCCAAATTTGACGACACCCTCGACCTCAACCGCCCCGCAGCAGATAAATCATCCAAACCCGCCTCAGGCAATCAGTACGACAATCTGTTCAACTCTTAACCCTCTCACCCCCAGGGTCGCGTAATACGCCGCATCGCCCTTTGCGCGCCTCGGCAACAAGGCACACAAAAGAGCTCATATATCCCCTTCTTGCAGGCGCATCGAAAATCAGTTCTCGGTGCGCCTGCAAAAAAAGGAGCATCTCCCGCCAAAAGCGGGAAACCTCGTGTTACCCCCCTGCATCCTGCGTCATGGACACCGCGCTGCCACACAAATTCATCGTCATAGAAGGAAACATCGGAGCCGGCAAAACCACGCTGAGCCAACTGGTAGCCCGCGACTACGGCTGCCGCCTCATCCTCGAGCAGTTCTCCGACAACCCCTTCCTACCCCTCTTCTACGATAACCCCGAACGCTACGCGTTTTCCGTCGAGCTGTTCTTCATGACCGAGCGCCACAAACAACTGCAAGACGAACTCAAACAAACCAACCTCTTCCAACAAAGCGTCGTGGCCGACTACTTTTTTGTAAAAACCCTCCTTTTTGCAAAAAATAACCTGCCGGAAGAGGAATACCGCCTCTTTCAGCGCCTCTTCCATATCCTCAACGCCCATTTCCCCAAACCCGACCTGCTCGTCTATCTGCACCGGCCCGTGGAAGCCCTCCTGGACAATATCCAGCGCCGTGGCCGCACCTTTGAATCCGATATCAGCCCTGACTACCTGGCCCATATCCAACAGGCCTACCTGGACTTCTTCCGCAGCGAAGCCTCCTTCCCCATCCTCCTCATCGAACTGGAAAAACTCGACTTCAGCGCCTCGTCCGACGTCTATCAGGAAATCATCCGCCTCCTCCACGGAAACTATCCCAATGGACTGAACCCGGTGAGCCTGCGGTAGCCCGTCGCCTTGCCAGACTGGGTGCAGGAGCCGATGAGGTATGGCCTTTTCTCAACTTTGCAGCTGGTGCTGTGTATGGAAAATCGTATATGTTTCAAAAATTTACTGTTCCTTGCCCCCTGAAGTCAGATTTATACCTATTTTGATAAGAAAATTTAATTTATGCTGAAATCACCGCTTATTGTATTGGTATCACTCGCGATATTCAATAATATTCTTAGTCAATCCGTTGAATATCAAGGATTCGTTTTTGACAGCGAAACCAGAAAACCAATTGAATTTGCCTCTGTATCGGTTTTAGGCAAGGACTCTTCTATTGTTGCGGGTACCGTTACCGACGAAAATGGAAAATTTCAGATTAAATCATCGCAAGGAACGGTAAGTGTGATTCGCTTTCAATTCATGGGGTATGAATCCCTGGACTTCAAACCCATTGAAAAATCCGGAAATCTACCCGCTATTTATCTTACGGTAGCCGTTAGCACCTTTGAGGAGATTACCGTGAGTGGAGAACGAAAAACGCAGACCATTCAAATTGATAAACAAATATTTGATACTCCTTATGAATTTTACAAAGATTTAAATATAG
>CAZSMU010000129.1:0-11654 GCA_964607915.1 uncultured Haliscomenobacter sp. | reverse complement strand
GTGGATACCGTGATGGATTTGCCAAAGCGACGGGGACGGGACAGGAAATACGCCCCCGGACTGGCGGCAATGCGGAAAAGGGGTTCGGTCTTGTCCACATACAAGAACCCGTGTTCGATAATTTTCCGAAAATCCTGCAGGCCGAGCGGTAGTTTTTTAGACATGAGAGGGAGCTATGTTCCGGCCAAAGATACGAAAAATTCTAACTCCTTCTCCCGGCACAGCAGCGCCGCACTCTCCTCATACGCCACCCAAAATACCCCTGCTTGTACAGATGGATCCGGCTACCATCTTCCCGCTTTATTTTTTCTTCAATCCCAATTTTTAAAAAATTTAGAGCGGTTTGCGGTGGTGAAATGTAAATAGTCAAATAAAAAAATAGCTGCAACGCTACACCATTCCCCTGCCTTAGACGAAATCATTGGTATCATAGCCCGTTTCGCGACGAAGAGAATCGCGTTCTTTTTCCTCCTGCAAGTTTCTTAGTTCCAGGCTGTCCCCGTGCCGGGCTGCCAGTTTATGGTATTCCTTCTCTTTCAGCCCCGGAGCTTTATAGGCCTCATAATAACTAATCACGAGGCCGAGGCCCCAGCCCAGCGTGGCATAAATCGGCCAGGTATGTGCCCCGAAACCCGCATAGCGACCTATGGTAAACCACCAGATCGCCCATAGGAAGGGGATGACCGCGAAATAGGAATACAGCGATTTTTTGAAATCGGCCCGCTTTTTGGCCAGCCGCCAGAGTTCTTTCTCACTCAGTCCCATCGTCTTTTGTTTTTTATTAGACTTGTTGTGCGGGGCCACTGAGGGGTCAAAAGGGCTCTTTTCCTCTCCTCTGTAACCCCGCGCAACAAATCTATGTGTTGCGTATCCGGCGCACGAAATCCAGTGTCGTCTGCCGTACATCCTCTCCACCTGCGGCCAACGCCTTGATGAACGCGCTGCCGATGATAGCACCTTGTGCGTAGCGGCACGCGGTAGCGTATGTCTCGTGGTTTGAAATCCCAAACCCGATGAGTTTCGGACTCTGAAGTCCCATACCGGCAATGCGTTCGAAGTAGGAAAGCTGCGTATCGCTGATACCTTCTTTGGCACCCGTGATCGAGGCGCTGGAGACCATGTAGATGAATCCACGGCTCAGGGCATCAATTTTCAGGATGCGCTCCGGCGAGGTTTGCGGAGTAATCAAAAAGCTGATGGCTAAGCCGGCTTGCTCGACCATTTCCCTGTACTGCTTTTCGTATTCCAACAGAGGCAAATCGGGCAGGATGAGCCCATCTACGCCCGTTTCCCTGCATTTTTGGAAGAAAGCCGCCTCTCCGTATTGCATGACCTGGTTGAAATACCCCATCAGGATTAAGGGCGTTTCCAGGCGGGGGCGCACGGCTGCGATTTGCTCAAATAAAAGGGGCAGGTTCATTCCCTGCTGCAAAGCCAACGCCCCGCTTTCCTGTATAGTGGGTCCGTCTGCCAGCGGGTCGGAGTACGGCATACCGATTTCGATTAGATCGACCCCGGCTTCCTGCAAGGCGAACAGGATATCGGGCACCTGCTCCACCCGCGGGAACCCCGCGGTGAAATAGATGTTCAGGATATTTTCCTTCTTCTCCTTAAACAGACGCTCAATTCTGTTTTCTTGTATTTCCATCTGCTTTCCGGTTCGACTTAATACGCATCAAGTTGTTTCATATACGTGGCCAGGTCTTTATCTCCCCTGCCGGAGAGGCACACGACGAGCACGTCGCTGGAGCGATAGGCCATTTTCTCCAATGCAGAAAACGCGTGGGCCGTCTCCAACGCCGGGATAATCCCCTCTTGCCGGGCTACAAAAAAAGCAGCTTCCATGGCCTCCTCATCGGTTACCGCGATGGCCTCGGCCCTGCCGGAACGAATCAGGTGGGCGTGCAAAGGCCCTATGCCGGGGTAATCCAATCCCGCAGAGATCGAATGCGGCTCCACGATTTGCCCGTCGGCGGTCTGCATGAGCAGGGTGCGGCTGCCGTGTATGATTCCCTGCGTCCCCAGGACGCTGGTAGCGGCGGATTTACCGGAGTGTACTCCCTCTCCTGCAGCCTCTACGGCGATGAGGCGCACCGAAGGCTCGTTGAGGTAGTGGTAAAAAGCCCCCGCCGCGTTGCTGCCTCCTCCCACGCAGGCTATCACTGCCTCCGGATTGGCCTTACCCGTGTGTTCCACCAGCTGATCGCGCATTTCAGCGCTGATGACCGACTGAAAACGGGCTACCATATCGGGGTATGGATGAGGCCCTACCACCGAACCTATGATGTAATGCGTATCCTCCGGATGGTTGATCCAGTCGCGGATCGCTTCGTTGGTAGCGTCTTTCAAGGTCTTGCTGCCGCTCGTAGCCGGCCTCACCTCAGCGCCCAGCATGCGCATTCGGGCCACATTGGGGGCCTGGCGCTCAATGTCCACCTCACCCATATAGACGATGCACTGCATGCCCATCAGCGCGCAAACCGTGGCCGTCGCCACGCCATGCTGCCCGGCGCCGGTTTCTGCAATGATGCGGGTCTTGTTGAGCCGGCGCGCCAGCAGGATCTGCCCAATGGTATTGTTGATCTTGTGCGCCCCCGTATGGCACAGATCCTCCCGCTTGAGGTATATCTCCACCCCGAAATGGGCCGACAATCGCGCAGCCCGGTACAAGGGCGTCGGTCTGCCGACGTATTCTTTCAGCAGGTACTGAAACTCCTTCTGAAACTCCGGCTCCTGCGTGATGGACATGTAGCGCTGCCGAAGCTCCTCTACGTTCGGGTAGAGCATCTCCGGGATGTACGCGCCTCCAAACTCCCCGTAATACCCGTTTTTGTCTATTGCAATGGTCATTCGATTTTATTTTTTATAAAAGTTGACACAAAATTTTGCAATGCTTCTATGTTTTTAAGGCCCGGTTTTTCTTCGAAGCGGCTGTTCAGATCCAACCCTGCCAACCTGGGGTGCCGGAAAGCCCGAATAGCCTCCAACTGGTCAGGTCCGAGGCCCCCGCTCAGAAAAAAAGGCAGGCTGCCGGAGTACGCAGCGAGCAAAGACCAGTCGAAGGATTCCCCACTCCCCCCGAAGCCTTCCGTTTGGGTATCGAACAGCGCGTAGGCGCAGAACGGCGCATAGGCTTCCACCTCTGAAAAGTCAAACCCAGAGCCTACGGAGAACGCCTTGATCAGTTGCGCGCCGCTCATGCTCGTCAGGCTCCAGAGTTCGCGGAGTTCGCGGCAGTACGAGGGGCTTTCCGTTCCGTGCAATTGCACGTAATCAAGGGAAAAATCGTGTACCCGGTTCAATACATCTTCGATCGGCGCATTGACAAAGACGCCTACCCGGCGCGGCAGCCGAACGGATTGCCCCGACTGGTGTAACCACTTTTCCAACGCGTCTCCTTTAACTGCACGAGGCGATTTGGGATAAAAAATGAAACCCATTAAACCTATAGGCAGTTTAGCGAGGGCTTCGATGTTGGCCGGGTCGCGCATCCCGCATACTTTTATCTGTACCGTATTGCTCATGCGATGGCGTGGTTAGTCAGGTCTTCCAATCTTTTTACCTTTTGGATGAACTCCCGGCAGGCATCCTGGGGTACCGCGTGCTTCATAAAGTACTCGCCCATGAGGAAGCCCCGGTAGCCCAGTTGCTTGAGGGAAACAATCAGCGCCGGGTCATCTATACCGCTTTCAGATACCGCGGGCACCCCGGAAGGTATATCGTCAAAAAGGTCGAAGGAGGTCTGAACCGACCCCTCCATCGTCTTCAGGTTGCGGTTGTTGACCCCGACCAGATGCACAAAGGGGTTGTAATGCCCCAATTCCTCGCGTTCATGCACTTCCATGAGTACTTCCATACCCAATGAACCCGCCAGTTGGGCGAGTGTCCGCAGTTGTACGCTGTCCAGGCAGGCAGCGATCAGCAGCACCGCGTCGGCCCCGATGGATTTGGCCTCCAGCACCTGGTACTCCTCCACGATGAAGTCTTTCCGCAAAATCGGAATCCCGTTCCATCTCCTCGCCTCCTGAAGATCCTCTATCGAACCCCCGAAGAAATGCGCATCGGTGAGCACCGACAAGCCCGAGGAGCCGGCTGCGGCATAGCCCATCGTAACTTCTTTTACCGATACGTCGCCGTTGATGAGCCCTCGGGAAGGGGATTTGCGCTTGAACTCCGTGATAAGGGCGCTTTTGGCCGGGTCCTGCAAAGAGGCAGACAGCGACCGGACCGGCGCCGAAAACAGGGCAGTAGCCTCCAGTTCCGAAACCGATATCCGCTCCTTGCGCGCCTGCACTTCCAGGCGTTTGTGGGCTATTATTTTATCCAGTACACTCATGTCAGATAAGACGTTTGGGGGTGATCAAGAGATTATAGACTTGTTGCGCGACAAATCTAAGATTTTTCTCAGGCTTGCCCTTCCAGCAGCTTTTTCAATAAGGCGTACGCCCGGCCGCTCTCAATGCTTTCGCGGGCCTCTTCGATACAGTCGTACACCGGCTTTTCCGGCTTGACGGTGTGTATGGCCAGACCCGTGTTGGCGAGTACGACCTGCTTTTGTGCGGGCGTGGCCTTATCCTGCAATATGTTGAGAAAAATTTCTGCGGCATCTTCCGCTGTTTCCCCCCCATAGAGGTCTGTGGCCTGCACCGGGTGGAGGTCCAGGTCCTGTGGCGAGAGGATGCGCTCCATATCGTTGGTGCAAATTTTGAAGTCCCCGGTCAGCGACACCTCGTCGTAGCCGTCGAGGGAGTAGAGGATGGTGAAACGCCGGCCCGACTGCTGCATCACGTATTGGTACATGCGCAACAACTCCATACTCGACGTGCCAAAAAGCTGGTATTCAGGCTGTACAGGATTCACCAGAGGGCCCAGGATATTGAAAAAGGTCCGGGTGCCCAGTTGCTTTCGCACGGGGACGACCACCTTCAGGGCCGGGTGGAACAGCGGGGCGTGCAGGAAACACATATTGCATTGCTCCAATTGACGCCGCAGCACATCCTGGTCGTTGGTGAAGCGGTAGCCCAACTGAATCAACACATCGGAAGAGCCGACCGCCGACGAGACCCCGTAACTCCCGTGCTTGCTGATTTTGTATCCGGCCCCGGCGGCGACGACGCAGGAGGTCGTCGAAATATTAAACGTGTTTTTTCCATCTCCGCCCGTACCTACTACATCCAGGGTCTCCTGCCCTTCCAGATCCAGGGGTACGCAAAGTTCGATCAGCGCATCCCGAAACCCCTGCAACTCGGAGCGCGTCACGGGGCGCATGTTGAACACTGTGGCAAAGGCAGCCACCTGAATCTCGTTGTACGCATTATGGGCGATATCGAACAGGATTTGTCGAGCTTCCGCCCTGCTCAGCAGGTCGTGTTCGTACAGTCGGCTCAAAATAGCTTTCATGGCAACCTTGTTTTAGCGCTGGAGTTCGGCTTCCAGAGGGGCTGCGACAGCGCGCCCTTTTTCAGCATAGTTCAAAAAATTAGCGATCATCTGCCTGCCCTCGGGCGTCATCACAGATTCAGGATGGAACTGCATCCCAAAGACCGCGTATTCCCGGTGCCGGAACGCCATGATTTCCCCGGCAATATCCACTGCGGTGACTTGCAGGCAGTCGGGCACACTCCCCTTTTCGACTACCCAGGAGTGGTAACGACCGGCGTGGAACACTTCCGGTAGTCCGTCGAACAATACGTTGTCCTGTGCGACCTGCCAGATCGGGGTTGCTACGCCGTGGAAGACCTGGTCGAGGTTCTTCAGGTGCCCCCCGAAGGCCTCCCCGATGGCCTGATGCCCCAAGCAGACCCCCAGGATTATCTTTTCGGCGGCGTAGCGGCGGATCAACTCCGGCATGATTCCCGCCTCGGACGGCAGCCCGGGCCCCGGCGAAAGGATAATCAGGTCGTAGGCGGCCACCTCTTCCAGACCGATGGCATCGTTCCGTCTGACTACGACCTTCCTGCCCAGGATTTCCGAGACGTACTGCACGAGGTTGTAGGTGAACGAATCGTAGTTGTCTAAAATCAGGATATTCATATTTCCTCTTGTGTTAATCATCCTGTCGTTTGGGCTTTATAGCTCTACTGCTCCTGCCAGGGCGCGCTTGAGCGCCCCCAGCTTGTTGGTCACTTCCTGTAGCTCGCTCTCTTCCTGGCTGGCGGCTACAATACCTGCCCCTGCCTGGTAGAAGAGCGTGTTGTTTTTACTCAAAAACGAGCGGATAACGATTGCTTGCGTGATATCGCCGTCGAAGCCGATCAGCCCGATAGAGCCGCCATAGAAGCCCCGGTTCCGGTTTTCGTAGCGGTTGATCAGTTCGATTGCCTTGTATTTAGGCGCCCCGGAGAGGGTACCGGCCGGAAAAGTGTCCCCGAATATCTGAATGGGGTTGGCACCGGGCTCCAAATCGCCCGCCACCGTGGACACCAGGTGGATGACATGGCTGAAAAACTGGATTTCCTTGAGCTTTTCTACCCGCACGTTCACAGCGTGGCGGCCCAGATCGTTGCGGGCCAGGTCCACCAGCATGATGTGTTCAGCCACCTCTTTGGGGTCTTCCGCCAGGTGCTTTGCCTTTTCGGCGTCCTGTGCCTGGTCGCCCGAGCGCCGGTAAGTGCCGGCAATCGGGTTCACCCGCGCCACGCCTTTGCGGATGATCATCTGCGCTTCCGGGGAAGAGCCGAATATCTTGTAGTCGCCATAGTCGAAGTAAAACAGGTAGGGCGAGGGGTTGACCGAACGCAGGACGCGGTACACGTTGAACTCATCTCCCTTAAATTGTTGGGAAAACTGCCGGGAGAACACGATTTGGAACACATCCCCAATCTGGCAGTGGTGTTTGCCGATTCGAACCAACTCTTTGAACGCTTCATCGCTCAGGTTGCTCTGCTCCTCCCCCTCCAGTGAGAACTCGTGTACCGGCGTTTTGGGGCTGCGCATCAGCGCCTCGAATTTCTCCATCTCCGATACCTCGCCCTCCAGCAGGTTTTCGAGCAGGTAGAGCTCGTTTTTGAAGTGGTTAATGGCCACGACAAAGCGGTAGAAGCAAAAGCGGATGTCCGGCAGATCGGTCTTCCGCTTTTCGGGATCGAATGCCAGCGTGTCGAAATACTGCACGCCGTCGAAGCCTACGTGTCCAAACAGGCCGTTGAATACCGGCAGTGACGTATCCTGTGCGATGTCAAAGGAGTCCAGGAATGCCTTCAGGGCTTCCGGGACGCTGTGGGTGCCGACGACTGGCTGCGCGCTGCGCCTCTGGCCGGGCCATTGCGTCCACATTTCCCGCCCCCGCACCTCAAAGCGGGCGATGGGCTGCAAGCCCATAAACGAAAAACAATCCTCCGCGCTGCTGAAGTCGTTGCTCTCCAGCAGCACCGGCTGCGGATAGTGGTCGCGCACGCGCAGGAACAGCGAGACCGGCGTTATCATATCGGCCATATAGCGCTTCACCAGCGTGCGGACCGCAATTTTTGTGGACGTATTGCTTGACATGGGCGAGTATGGTTGACAAGGGATTAAATTAAACTAAAAGCGGCTTGCCGGGTGTTCCGGCAAGCCGCTTTGGAGGTTATGCTATTGCAATGGCTATCCGTTCACCCGGGTTATCGAATGTTCGTGCCACCACCACAGAGAGATATTTTTGAAAGAATACATGCTATATTAAGAATATTTACGGGTCAAATATACGGTTTGTTAAGAAACATCCAATACCGGGGGTGTTTTTTTTGATTTTTTTTAACGCGCCGGCGTAGAGGCTTCTGTACTATCCTTGAACAGAAGCGTACTCATCTATATGAAGCAATTTCCAGCAGAGTTCGCGCAGGAGCGCGCCATCTGGTTTTCCTGTAGCCTGGTACCCGAGTCCTTTGGCTTTGAGGTCGTATTCCCGCAGCAGGCCGATGGCTGCTTCTACCCTTGGGCGGGTAAAATAGGTAAGCGCCCCACGGTAATCTTTCAGGAAAAAGGAGTTTTTCAAGTCCAGTGCCTCCGCCTGCTCTTTATCGCTGCTGCTTTTATAAAACTGGAGGATGTACAGTTTGCTGAAATAATTATACAGGGCCGAGAAGGTCACCACGTCCGGGCTGCGTTTGGGGTTGGCGGCGAAATATTCCACTATCCTATTGACTTTAAGGATATTGCGTTGTCCCAATGCCTTTTGTAGTTCAAACACGTTGAAATCCTTGCTGATGCCGATTTGGGCTTCGACCTCTTTGACGGTGATTTCCCTGCCTGCTGCTTGGTTGATGATCAGCTTGTCGAGCTCATTGGCGGCTTTGGAGAGCTCTGCGCCCAGGTATTCCGCTACGAGCGCTGCGGCATCCGGCCGGATGCGGTGGCCGCGATCCTGCAGGTATTGCTGTATCCAGTCCGGCATCTGATTGTCATACAATCGTTTCGACTCCAGCAATACCGCGTGCTCCTTAATCGCTTTGCCAAAGGTGGAGTTCAGGTTGTATTTGCCGTTTTTGTGGCAAATGACCAGGATGGTGGTAGGAACCGGCCGAAGGATGCAAGGCTCGAGGTCTTTGAGGGATTTCATATCCTGTGCCTCTTTCAACAGGACCACTTGAAAGGGGGCCATCATCGGAAAGCGCCGGGCGGTGTCGAGCACGGATTGCGCGTCGGTGTCCTTCCCGTAGAAAATCGTCTGGTTGAAGGCGCGCTCCGCCTCGGTGAGCACCGTACGCTCCAGAGCATCGCTCACCAAGTCAATAAAATAGGGCTCTTCCCCATGTAAGAAATACAAGGGCTTGAACGTTCGGTTTTTGATGTCTTGCAGGATTTCAGCGTAGGTCATAGCGCCAAGATACGGCTTTCGCGTTATTTTCCCGCCAATTTCGGCAAAAGCGGTAATTTTGCGCTGTTAAAAAAAGAACCATGAAAAAACCTCTCATACTGGTGACCAACGACGACGGCGTTTCGGCCCCCGGCATACGCGCCCTCATCGAAGTGGTATCCACGTTTGGGGAAGTGGTTGTCGTCGCACCCGATTCTCCGCAATCGGCCATGGGGCATGCCATCACCATTTCCCAACCGCTGCGCCTGCACTCCACCAATATTTATGGCGACATAGAAGCATACGAATGCTCGGGAACCCCGGTGGACTGCGTCAAGCTGGCCAAAAATATCCTCTTCAAAGGCCGCACGCCCGACCTTTGCGTCTCTGGTATCAACCACGGCTCCAACGCCTCGATCAACATCATTTACTCCGGCACGCTCTCCGCAGCGATGGAAGCCTCGCTAGAGGGTATTCCCTCCATCGGCTTCTCGCTGTTAGACTACTCCTACCAGGCCGATTTTGAGCCCTCCAAGCCATGGCTCTCGCAATTGGTCGGCTATGTCCTGGAACAGGGCATGCCCAAGGGAAAGCTCCTCAACGTGAACATCCCCAACCTACCCCGCCATGCCCTGAAAGGCATGAAGGTGTGCCGCCAGGGAGAAGCGCGCTGGGTGGAGGAATTCACGGAAGCCCGCGACCCCCGCGGCCAGAAGTACTACTGGCTCACCGGCCGGTTCGTAAGCGACGACGAGGGAGAGGATACCGACATCTACGCGCTGAAAAATGGTTATATCTCCGTCGTTCCGTCCATGCACGATTTGACCCACCACCCGGCCATCCCGGTGCTGAAAGAAATTGAAACCCTTTCCATACCTCAGGAATAGACCGTAGTATGTTCAAAAGAGATAACTTGTGGATTGGCCTGGCGGCCGGTATGCTCGTACCCTTTGTGGGCTACGCTTTGCTTCTGATGGCCTCCGAGCGTCTCGATGCGTACCTGCTGGAAAGCCGCGGCGTACAGCAGCCTGTTTTCGACGCCCTTACGCTCCAAATCCTGGCGCTGTGCCTCAATCTCCTACCCCTGCATTTGTTCAACAAGAGGCGGTTTGCGCGCGCTATGCGGGGGGTCATGCTCGCCACGCTTATCTATGCGTTCGCGTGGATGGTCTTCTTCGGCAGCTCCCTGTTTGATTGATTTACCTGCTAAGGGCATTATGAAATACTACCTCATCGCCGGGGAAGCATCCGGCGACCTGCACGGGGCAAACCTCATCCGCGGCCTTAAAAAGGCCGATGCCCACCCGAATTTCAGGGCCTGGGGAGGCGATTTAATGGCGGCCCAGGGGGCCGAAATCGTCAAACACTACCGCGAACTGGCTTTTATGGGCTTCGTAGAGGTCGTCCGGAACCTGCCCGCCATCCTGCGCAACTTAAAACAGTGCAAAGCCGATATACTGCAGTTCCAGCCGGACGCACTCGTACTGATTGATTATCCCGGCTTTAACCTGCGCATCGCCAAATGGGCCAAAGAACAGGGGCTCAGGGTCATTTACTACATCTCCCCTCAGATTTGGGCCTGGCATTCCAGCCGGGTCCACCGCATCAAGGCCAGCGTGGACCTCATGTTCGTCATCCTGCCCTTCGAACAGGCATTCTACGCACGCTACGACTACCCGGTCGTTTTTACCGGCCATCCGCTCCTGGATGTGATTCCAGGCGATGCTCCTACCGTGGCGCTCAGCGGCATTCAGCCATTGGATGAGCGCCCGATAATCGCTCTGCTCCCCGGGAGCAGGCGACAGGAAATCAAGAGGATGCTGCCTCTTTTCCTGCAAATACCCCCTAAGTTCCCTCAGTACCAGTTTGTCATCGCCGCCGCTCCGGCTATCCCCGAGGCGTTTTACCGCGACCTGATGGCAGCTTGCCGCTGCGAAATCTCTCTCTTGCAGGGCCAAACCTATGCGCTGCTCGCCCATGCACACGCCGCACTCGTCAGTTCCGGAACGGCAAGCCTGGAAGCCGCTCTGTTCAAGGTGCCGCAAGTCGTGTGTTACACAGGAAACCGCCTCTCTTACCTCATCGCGCGCCGTTTGGTCAACGTATCCTACATCTCCCTGGCCAACCTCATCCTCGACCGCCCGCTTTTGCGCGAATTGATTCAGGATGATTTCAACGCCACAGAACTGGAATGTAGCCTGCACCACATTCTTATGGAGGAAAACCGCATCCGGATTCTCCAGGGATACAGCGAACTCGCGGCCAAACTCGGCCGTCCGGGCGCTGCTGAAAGGGCCGCCAAACACCTCTTTTCCTTCCTGCACAGGGGCTGATTCTTCGCCTCCATCCTCCTTTCTCTGCCAGAACGGCCTCCGCTTGCCGGATGTTTTCCTCCTCTCCCCTCTCCACAGCAGCCTTTCCCTAAGTCTTTCGACAAAAAACATATTGAAAATATTTTCATATATAAATATTTTAAATTTGTATAGGTTTTCAAGCGCTGTGGTGCCGATTACCTCATGGGTTTTGCAAAGCTGCACACAGGAAAATCGGGAACATAGGCTTACATCTTTTCAGCGGAACCGCACATCAAAATAGGGCCTATTTGCCTTGAATGTGAATAATTTTTTTGAATTTACACATATAAATTTTTAGAATATAAATATTTTAATTTTGTTAAAACATGCTTTACAATAGACTTGTTGCGCGGGGTTAGAGAGGAGGGAAAAAAGAGTCATTTTTTGTCCACACGAAGGCTTTTTGAGGGAGTATAGCGGCGCTATATGACCGAAAAAAGGCATAGTGTGGGCGAAAAAGGGCCTTTTTGATCCCTCGATAATCCCCCGCGCAACAAGTCTAATATTCTTTGTAAAAATTAGCCTTG
>CAZSMU010000128.1:0-11760 GCA_964607915.1 uncultured Haliscomenobacter sp. | reverse complement strand
TAAAAGCCGGTATCTGCGTCGGTTTGATACAAGAGCAGGCCGTTGTCGGGGGAAGCGATGGCGGTGCGCTGCGCGGAGGTCACCCGCGGCACCAGCAAGCCTTTGCTGGTACTTTGAAGGTCGAGTACCGCAGTGGTTCCCGGCGTGGAGCCCCCAATGACCATTTGTGCGTGCGCGGAGCCGATTGGGGCGAACAACAGGAGCAAACCAGTGCAGAGCGATGAGACTATGGGTAGAATGGTCCGTTTTTCCATGTTTTAGATTTTTGTCAAAATTAACAAAAGTCTTTTTTCTGCCATAATGGGGTGCAGCCCGCGGAACCTGTCAGTGCCAGTACAATTTCCCCTGCTCCAGGAAGGTCCGTACCTCTCGTTGCGTGGTAAAAAACGTGGGGATGGTTTCTTTGCCGTCGAAAGTAGGTCGGAACACTTCAAAGTGGAGATGAGGCCCGGAAGACCATCCCGTATTGCCGCTGTAGGCGATGAGTTGCCCTGCGGCGACGCGGTCGCCGACCTTGACGACGACGCCCCGGTAGCGTAGGTGCCAATAGCCAGCGAAGGTGCCGTCGCTGTGGAGGATGAGGACGTAGTTTCCGTCGCTGGCACAGTCCTGGGTGGGGCAGCCCCAGTTGCTGTTCTCCTTGATTTCGGCTACGATGCCGTCCCGGGCGGCTAAAATGGGGGTGTCTTCGTCCATTTTGAAATCAATGGCATACGATTCCCGGTGGCTGACTCCCCCCAGATAGGCTTGGCTGACGAGGTAGGCCAGCCCTTTTTTATAGGGGAGCCGATAGGGGAAATCGGTATCGGGGGTACAGCCCGGGGGGTCGCCGAGGAAGTAGCGGTAGCTGAAATCCCATCCCGTCTTGCCCTCTTCCCGGGCGGGCAGGAGGGTGACCATCTGCACCTGCTTGCCCGGCGGGACGACTGTTTGAAAAGTACTGCCGGGATCGGCGCTCATATTTTTCATGCGCAGGTAGTAGATGTCCACGATGTAGGGAAATGGGCTCTTGTTGCGGGCGGTAAGCACAGAATTGCCGGAAGGGCTCTCCTGTACATACACTTCGATATTTCCGGACTGAGCAAAAGAAGAGAGCGGGATAAAGTACCCGGAAAAGCCGAGTACGAGAAAACGGAAAACCTGCACTACGGGAGCCGTCCGATTTTTTGCGCTTCGGGGGCGAAAAAAGAAAAGAGGGTGCTGGATGAAGTTCATGAGTGGCACAAACGGCATAGAGGGGGGGTATGTCTGTTGGACTGGTTGCGAGGGCTCAGCGAGCGGGTCAAAAAGAGTCATTTTTTGTCCACACGATGATTTCCCTCGCAACAAATCTATTGTAAAAACGAACAGGCATCAGACTTGTTGCGGGGCCTCAGCGAGCGGGTCAAAAAGAGTCATTTTTTGTCCACACGATGATTCCCCTTCCAACAAATCCAACAAGTCTAATACTTCGCGGGTACTCCCTTGCCGGGGAGGGAAGCCGCTATAAAGGCGCGCACGTCGTCATTAGAAGTGGCCAGGTCTTCCTTGCGCAGGTACATCATGTGGCCGCTGCGGTAGCCTTTGAAGCTGATGCGGTCTTTCATTTTGCCGCTGGGGTCGAGTTGCCACATCGAGTACTTAGCGTTGAAGTAGGTCGTAGCTCCGTCGTAATACCCCGACTGGAACATGACTTTGAGGTAGGGGTTTTGCGCCATGGCCTGGCGCAGGTTGGCCCCGGTATTGTCGTTGCTGTTGTCCCAAGGGCTCACAGGGCCGAACATATTGTATTTGATGTCGGTCTCGTACTTCAGTTCCGTGCGCAGGTAGTGGTTGATAGCGGGGGTGAACGAGTGCAGCCAGGAGGTGAGCTCCGAGTTGTAGTCCGGGCGTTCGCCGGCCTCTTTGCGGTCTATTCCTTTGTAGCGGGAATCCAGTCGGCCTACGGTGAAGCCACCGCGTTCGCGCAGCAAGTCTTTCCAGAAGAAATCGGTGGGCACGTCGAGGTTGTGCTGTAGGATGGTCTTTTCGGAAAGGCCGGAATAGCGGGCCATGCGGGCGGCGATGGCCTGTTTTTTGTCTGTGGGCAAAAAGCCGCCCATAGCCATGGCGGGGAGCAGTTCCTGTATGGTGAACGCCTCTACCTCATCGAGCAGGGGCAGCAGGTCTTTTTTCTGCAGGTCTTCGGGCAGTACCTTGTGGTACCAGGCCGTAGCGGCGAAGTAGGGGAGTCGGTTGGCAGCCTCCACCGGGCCGCGGCGTTCGATACCCAGCCCGGTAGGCGATACCAGGATGACACCGTTGAGGTACATCCACTGTGCGTTTTGGAGTTCCAGGGCCAGGCCGGAGACACGGGTAGTGCCGTAGCTTTCCCCGATGAGGTACTTAGGGGAGCGCCAGCGGCCCTGGCGGGTGACGAAGGTGTTGAGCCACTCCGCGAGGTACTTGATATCGGCGTTGACCCCGAAGAAGGTGGAGGGCTTGGCGTCTTTGTCCAAAATCCGGGAGTACCCGGTGTTGACGGGGTCTATATATACGATATCTGCGATGTCGAGAATGGAGTTGGGGTTCTCTTTATAGCCGTAGGGCTGTACTGGGTAGCCCTCGTCGTCAATGTCGAGCACCCGCGGACCGGTATAGGCCAGGTGCATCCATACGGAAGCTGAGCCCGGGCCCCCGTTGAAAGAGATGAGTAGAGGCCGGGAGGCGCGGTCGGCCACATCGCTGCGCTGGTAATAGGTATAGAAGAGGGAAGCAATGGGCTTTCCTTCCTCGTTCCATACCGGTTGCGTACCGGCCGTGGCCGTGTAGGGTACTCTTTTTCCTTTGAGGATGGCCTCGTGGGTAGTCGTGACTGCCGATTGGGACTCCAGGGCGCGGTTCTGCGCACCCAAGGGCAGAACGGCAAGCATGGCTACACAGGCCAATAGTGCGATTTTTTCCATAGTGATAAGGTGTTTTTCCCGCCCAAACTAAGAAATTATTCGGGAACTGCAAGCAGGGTAGGGGATTATCTCTGTTTCCCTTCTTCGACGCGCTTGATTTGCAGCCCGTTGATGTCGCCGAGTAAGGCGGCCTCCTCCAGGTGTACCTTGGCGACCAGGGCTTTTAGGCGGAGAAAATTTTCAGCGACCCGCGCACGGGGGAATGCGATGGTAACCCGGGCAGAATCTCCAAAATCCTGGGCGACGAAACGGGCTTCTGTTTTTTTAAGGGCATACATGACGTCGTTCATCAGGGCGTAATGGAAGGCCAGCTCAAAGGTTTCCTCGATGACCCGCTCGGCTATCGCGCCATTTCCCAGAGCGGCGGCGGCGGCCGTTTTATACGCGTGTACCAGTCCACCGGCGCCCAGCAGGGTGCCTCCGAAATAGCGCACCACCACTACGAGCACGTTGCTGAGCCGGAAACTGTCGATTTGCCCCAGGATGGGCTTTCCGGCCGTCCCGGCAGGCTCTCCGTCGTCGTTGGCGCGGAACTGATTGCCGTCAACCCCAATGCGGTAGGCGTAGCAGTGGTGCGTCGCTTTGGGGTGTTCCTTGTGTACGGATTCCAGGCATGAGGCCCACTCCGTCTGGGCATCCAGCGGAAAAGCATAGGCTAAAAACTTGCTGCCCCGGTCGCGGAATTCGCCGCTACAGGGGGCTTCCAGGGTGCGGTAGGTTTCTTCCATACAAGACCATAAAATTTGTTTCGCCCCGGAATCGAAGCCGGATTGAACGAATGCACAAAAATCCGTGAAATGTACTGTATATTTGCAGCAAAATTACAACAGGCGTGAAAGAGACCCTGGAACAGTATCAATATGTGGCGGCGCAGTGCAAATCCATCTTTTTGAAAAAAACAGTGGACTACGGTACGGCATGGCGTATCCTTAGGCCTTCTTCGCTGACGGATCAACTCTACATCAAGGCGATGCGCATCCGGACCATCGAAGAGCGCGGCAGCCAGTCGGTGGAGGATTCCATCGCCTCCGAGCTCCAGGGAATCGTCAATTACAGCATCATGGCCCTCATCCAACTATCGTTCTCCGGCCCCCTGGAGCTTTCCCCCGATACCGCCGAGGCCCTCTACGACGCACAACTGAGCGAGACCTGTGGCCTTATGATACAGAAAAATTCGGACTATGGCGAGGCCTGGCGCAACATGCGCACCAGCTCCCTGACGGATTTAATTTTATCTAAACTACTGAGAATAAAACAAATAGAAAACAACAAGGGCGTTACCCTGGTGTCAGAAGGAGTGGAAGCCAACTACCGGGACATCGCAAATTACGCCATCTTCGCCCTGATTCAGCTCGGCATGGCCGCTTCTTTACAAAAAGTATAAAATTATCGATACGTTATGACACTGGGACTTTTATTATTGTATATCGCCATAACGGCACTGGCTCTGACCCTGGTAGCCGGCTTTGGACTGAAGCGGGTACAGAACTGGCCGCTGAGTTATCTGCAGTTCTTTGCGGGTACGCTATTCGTCGTCTCGGGTTGGGTCAAAGCGATTGACCCACTGGGCACGGCGTATAAAATGGGGCAGTACTTCGCTGCCTTTGAAGGTACGTTCGAAGCGACGGCCCTGTCGGGAATTGCTCCGCTGTTCCCTTTCCTGAGCGGCTATGTGGAGTCTTTCGCGGTGATTATGATCGTGTTCGAAATCGTGCTGGGCATCGCCCTCATCGTCGGCTACCTGCCCAGGGTATCGGCATGGGCTTTTTTGTTGCTGGTCCTCTTCTTTACGGTGCTCACCGGCTTCACCTATCTCACGGGCTATGTGCCCAGCGGGGTCAACTTTTTTGACTTTTCCAACTGGGGGCCTTATGTAGCCACCAATATGAAAGTCACCGATTGCGGTTGTTTCGGCGATTTCCTGAAGTTGGAGCCCAAGGTGTCTTTCCTCAAGGATGTAGCGTTACTGGTGCCAGCGTTCATCTTTATCTTCGGCCATGCCCGCATGCACCAGCTCGGCACACCTGTGGTGCGCAGAGTGGCGTTCTGGGGGGCGGTGCCCGCACTGCTGCTGTATTGCTTCAGCAACTTCGTATGGGATCTCCCACACACGGATTTCCGCCCCTTCAAGGTCGGGGTGAATGTCCGGGAGAAAAAAGCTCAGGAAATGGAAGCGTCACAAAACGTGAAAATCATCGCGTATCGCCTCACCCGCAAATCGAACGGCGAGACCCTGGAGCTGCCCTTCGACCAGTTCCTGAAGGAGATGGCCAAATACCCCTCCGAACAATGGGACATGGAACAGATCAAGTCCGAACCAGCTATCGCACCTACCAAAATCAGCGAGTTCGAAGTGAGTAACCTGGACGGTATGGACGTGACGGACGAACTATTGGGTCTGCAGGGCTATAACTTCATGATCATCGCCCACCACCTCGAAGGCACGGTACACACCAAAATGATCACCGTTCCGGATACTACCTTCGCCACCGATACCATCCGGACAGCCAATTCGGTCGAGCTGGTTCAACGGGTGCTCAAAGTCGGCAAGCGGAAGGTCGAAGCTAATGCCTACTCCTGGGATCCTGAATACATTAAACGCTGGAAAGAAAAGATAAACCCGGTGATGAAGGCAGCAGCTGAAGAAGACATCCGGGCTGTGGCCATCGTCGCGTACGGCGCAAAAGAGCAGATCGAGGATTTCAAAAAGACCGCCGGAATTGACTATCCGGTGCTCATCGCCGACGATATCCTGCTGAAAACGATGATCCGCTCCAACCCGGGCCCCATCCTGTTTAAAGACGGTACTATCGTCAAAAACTGGCATATCCGGAAATTCCCCGCTTTTGATGAAATCAAATCCGGGTTCATCCGATAGCTTCCACAGAGAATACGACCGACCACGACGACCTTATATTGCGGTTTAAACCGCTGAACTTCTTGATACACAAATGCCTACATGCTGAGCAGAAGAAACGTCCGCATAAAAGTCATGCAGATGCTGTATGCCCTTGGCCGCGACAAATCCCTCGGGCTTCCCGACGTGATGCGCCGCTACCGGGATTCGATCTCACAGTCTTTCGAATTGTACCTGTTCTATGTGCTGTATTTCATCCGGGTAGTGGAGTATGCGGAGAAAGATGCGGAAAAACGCGCTTCCCGGCACCGTCCTACAGAGGGGGATAAGGTCTTCACGCCGCGCCTGGCCCAAAACCAGCTCATGGACTCCCTGCGCCACAACGAAGGGCTGGCCCGCCTGTTCAAGCTCTACCGCCTGAACGATAAGGTGGATGAGGATCTGGTGCGCACGCTATATCAGGACTTCGCAAAGCGGGAGGGCTACAAGGCATACCTACTGCTGGAGTCTCCGGGCCATGACGACCATGCCGGGCAATTGCTGGAACTGCTCCGCCAATGCCTCAACAGCGAAACCCTCGAAGACGCTATCGAAGACCACTACCCCAACCGAACGGACGACGAGTCGCTCGTAGTCGGGGCAATGAAAAAAATGGTCAAAGCCCTGCCCGTGGGCCCACTGTTCTATGAGGAGTACCGACCACCAGCGGAGGCGACGACCGACTTCGGGGAAAAACTGCTGCGGCTGGTCTATGAAGAGGACACCGCCCTGCTCCAGCTCATCGAGCCGGCATTGAAAAACTGGGACGCCGAACGGGTCGCCGTCCTGGATATGATCCTTTTGAAAATGGCCCTTTGCGAATTGCTGCATTTCCCTTCCATCCCTGCCAAGGTAACCCTCAACGAGTTTGTGGAAATCTCCAAATTGTATAGTACGGAGAAGAGTAAAGACTTCATCAACGGCATCCTGGATCGCCTGATGAAAAAACTGGATGCCGAAGGCAAAATCAAAAAAGAGGGGAGAGGCCTGGTAGAGGAGTAGCCCTGCCCCCCGGGCCGGGTCTGTATAAGATGTGAACACTATGCGCAACGCATTGGTCTTGTGGTTCTTTCTGGTTTTTGTTCACCTGAACGCGCAGCAGCGTTCGGCTGCTTCCCCCGGGGAGGGCTTCGCCTTGCGCGCCTTCCTGCTCAACCAGGATTTCCCGCAGACCTCGGTACTGCTGCGAAAAGATTTCTCATTTGGCTACGAGTTTGGCTACCTCTACCAATTGGGCAAAAGCCTGGACGTCGCTTTCCCACTGCGCATGGGAGAAGTGTTCTACCCCATAAAAGGGACGGGCGCCCGCGACAAAGAGACCTATCTCGGGGGCGATGTACAGTTTCTGCTGCGCTACTATACCCCGGAAGCGGGGTTCAATGCTGCTCTATTGTTCGGCGCGGGCTACCACACGTCGGGTTTCAATAAAGGTGGGTTCCGTGTGCCTTTGGGCGCTGCCCTCGACCTGCGGCTAACTAAAGGGCTCACTTTTTCCACTCAACTGGAATACCGTCTGGGGCTGAAAGAGAACCCGGACCAGCTTCTTCTCAGCGCCGGGATAAAAATGCGCGCCCCCGCGCGCTACAAAGGAAATGTGCCGAACCGAAGCGATGGACCCTCCGCCGACCGCGACCGCGACGGAACCCCCGACGCGTCCGATACCTGTCCCGATACCCCCGGCCCTTCTACTACTTCCGGCTGCCCGGATACCGATGGCGACGGAATCCCCGATTTGCGTGACGCATGCCCCGATATGGCCGGCCCTGTCCAGGGCTGCCCGGACGCAGATGGCGACGGTATAGCCGATAAAGAGGATGCGTGCCCACTGGAATCAGGCCCCGCCTCAAGAAAGGGATGCCCCGACCGCGACCAGGATGGCGATGGTGTACCGGATAAAGAAGACCGCTGCCCGACTGAAGCAGGCCCGACCCGCGCTTCCGGCTGCCCGGATCAGGATGGCGATGGCATTCCGGATACATCCGATGATTGCCCCGAACTCGCCGGCTCAGCCCAAACCGCCGGCTGCCCGGATACAGATAGTGACGGAGTCGCCGATAAATCAGACAAATGCCCCTATACTCCGGGGCCACCCCTGCGCGGGGGCTGCCCTGAAGTGGATAAATCAGACCAGAACCTCCTGGACAGTGCCCGATATGCCGTGCAGTTCCTGCCGGGCAGCGCCACCCTGCGGCCCCCCTCTATGCCCATTCTCGACAAAGTAGTGGACATCATGCGCAAATATCCCGATTTCAAACTCCGGATACAAGCCCACACCGACGATGTCGGTACAGCCGAAAATAACCTCCGACTTTCTGAAAATCGCGCCCGTACCTGCTACGATTACCTGGTATCCAAAGGGATAGGCCCCCGGCGTCTCTCCTGGGAAGGCCTGGGTGAAACCCGGCCGCTAGGCGATAACAAAACTGCAGAAGGCCGGGAGAAAAACCGACGGGTGGAGTTCCTGCTCGATTTTTAACCCCCTCAAAGCGCTCTAAAAAGATTCCACATTGTCAGATTCTCCATTTACCTTTGCTCTATGACTGAAAAAATCCTCATCCTCGACTTCGGCTCCCAATATACACAGTTGATAGCCCGCAGGATACGCGAGTTCAACGTGTACAGTGAAATCGTACCCTACAACAAGGTACCTGTCCTGGACGATAGCTATAAGGGCATTATCCTCTCCGGTAGCCCGTTCTCGGTGACGGATGCCCAGGCACTGCACCCCGATTTGGAAAAACTGATAGGCCGGCTCCCGGTACTGGCCATCTGCTACGGTGCCCAGTACATCGCCCGGTATTTTGGAGGGGAAGTGCTGCGTTCCGACAAGCGGGAGTATGGCAAGGCACAGCTCCGCACCATCCGCTCCGAAGATACCCTGTTTAGCGGGGTCCCGGAACGCAGCCAGGTCTGGATGTCTCACGGGGATACCATCGCGCAGATCCCCGCGCAGTTCGAGTTGATCGCCGGGACAGATAGTATCGAAGTAGCGGCCTTCCGAAGCAAATCAGGCGCGTTCGGCGCCCCGGTGTATTGCCTGCAGTTCCACCCCGAAGTGACCCACAGCCTCGAGGGTGCCTTACTGCTGAAGAATTTCGTATTGGGATTGGCGGGCTGCAGCGGCGACTGGACCCCTGCCTCCTTTGTAGAACACACCGTGGAGGCCCTGCGCGCCCAAATCGGGGAGGACCACGTGTTGATGGGGCTTTCCGGTGGGGTGGATTCTTCTGTGGCAGCTATGCTGCTGCACCGCGCCATCGGAAAACAACTGGTCTGCTTCTTTGTGGATAATGGGCTGTTGCGGAAAAATGAATTCAGCGAAGTCCTGCAATCCTATGAGGGGATGGGGCTCCATGTCGTGGGAGTGGATGCGCGCGCCCGCTTTTATGACGCGCTGAGAGGAAAGTCCAACCCGGAGGAGAAACGCAAAACGATAGGCCGTCTGTTTGTAGAGGTATTCGAAGAAGAAGGTCGTATCCTGGAAGCCCAGGACCAGGCCATTCGTTGGTTAGGGCAAGGAACGATTTATCCGGACGTCATCGAATCGGTCTCGGTACACGGCCCATCGGTGACGATAAAATCCCACCACAACGTAGGGGGACTACCCGAAAAATTGCACCTCCGCATCGTAGAGCCCCTGCGTATGCTCTTCAAAGATGAAGTGCGCCGGGTAGGGCGGGAGCTCGGGTTGCCGGAGGCTATCCTCGGGCGGCACCCTTTTCCAGGACCAGGGCTCGGAATCCGCATCCTGGGCGAAGTGACGGAGGAAAAAGTCCGCCTGCTCCAGGAAGCCGATGCCATCTATATCGGCCACCTGAAATCTTCGGGCTGGTACGATCAGGTATGGCAGGCTGGGGCTATCCTGCTGCCCGTTCAGTCGGTGGGGGTCATGGGTGATGAACGCACCTACGAACAGGCCGTCGCCCTGCGGGCCGTCAACTCCCTCGACGGCATGACCGCAGAGTGGAGCCATCTGCCCTACGAACTGCTGGCTAAAATATCGAGCGATATTATCAATCATGTCAAAGGTATAAACCGGGTCGTCTATGATATCAGTACCAAACCACCTGCCACCATTGAGTGGGAATAAAACGCTGACCGCTCTCCTCTTCAGCTTTATCGCCCTGAGCGGCTGCAAAGCCCTGCGGCCTGCCCAGGCCGAGCCCAAATCCAAACCGGAAAAGGAAACGGCCGCCAAACCGACCAAGAAGGACGCCGAATACCTGGAGGATATTCGGCCTACCCTCGTCTATGATCCGGTGAAACAACAATGGATACGGGTACTCAGCGGCCCGCGCGAAAAAATGGATACCCTGCGGTATTCCATGCTGACCAACACCCCGCGCATTTCGTCCTACCCGTCGTATCCCCCGCGGAAAATCAACCTCCCCGCCCCGCAGGTCTTGCCCAAACCAGCGGAAGAAGAAGACTGGAGGACGAGAGGATGGGTGCCCGTAGAAAAGAAAAATACGTATAAAGTCGCGTTGGCCCTGCCTTTTTCAGCAGGGGCTGCCGAAGGGAGTAGCGCCGGTGTCGACAGCAAGGTCACCGCATGGGCGCTCAATTTCTACGCGGGCCTGAAACTGGCAGGCCCCCTGTTGGAAGAAGAAGGGATCTCTATTGAAGTCCAAGCACTGGATACCCGGGCCGACGGACAGGCAATGGCCAGCCTGCTGGGACAGCCAGCCCTGCAGGAAGCCGACGTAATCATAGGCCCCTACCGCCGTGAAAATATCCGGATGGCCGCAGATTTTGCGCAAAAGAGCAAGAAGGTGCTCGTTTCGCCGTATAGCGCAGTCCCCGGCCTGGTGGAGAAAAACCCGGGCTTTGTGCAGGTCAGTCCTTCCCTGGAAAGCCACTGCCGGGCGCAGTTGCAACATGCACTGCGCGAGTTCGCCCCGGAAGAAATCCTGCTCGTCTCACGGGAAAATGCCGCCGAAAAGACCTGCGTGGAGTTCCTCCAAAAGGCCAACCTGGAGTTCGCGGGCAACCCGCAAGCCCAACCCTTGCGCACCTTGAACGTGACCAACCCCTCGTATGCGGGCATCTCCGTTGCCCCCGCCCTCAAGGGAAGGGAACAGGTCGCTATCATCATCCCCTCCTGGGCCGACCAGAATTTTATTTTCTTCCTCTTGCGCCGCATCGCCGAGGCAAAGACCGAAAACCAAAAAATCGCGGTCTATGGTATGCCGCCGTGGATGGAATACGAAAATTTTGAGTACGAATACTTCGAACGCCTGCACGTGCGCGTGAGCACCCATGCCTTCCTGGATCCTCTGGACGAAGGCGCAAAAGCTTTCCGAAAATCGTACTTTGACACCTACGGTACGGTACCGGATATGGCAGCGTTCCAGGGCTACGATCTTTTCCTGTATTTGGGCCGCATGCTCTCCGAGTACGGTGTCCACTTCCAGCACTATATGCCCCGAAACCCTGGGCATTACCTGCACACCTGGTTTGAGTTCAAACCGGTACTCGTTCCCGGGGCGACCAGTGCGGAACTATCGGATAATGTGAGCTATTTTGAAAACCGCTACGTCCATATCCTGGAGTTCCGGGACTACCAGTTCTCTGCGCTGCGCTGAGGGTCAGGGCTCCGGTAGGGACGTTGCATGCAACGTCCTACTAGAGCTCAGCGCAACAGCACGCGCTGCGAAGCCACCGGTATCTGCCCGCTGTCGAACAGCACGAAATAGTACAGGCCTGCCGGACTTCCCGAGAGTTCCACGGTATAGCTGCCCGATTGCAGGCGATCCATTCGCTTCAGCTCCCGTCCGAGGGCGTCGAGTATGCGCAGTTGGCAGCCGTTCGGGGAGTCTTCGGGGGTATTGATCTGCAGGTGCACGACCCCATTGCTGGGGTTGGGATAAAGGAGCATCCAGACGTAGTCAGGCAGCTCCAACCCGGTCTGGGCACGGATGCGCTGGTCCTGCCCTGCGC
>CAZSMU010000127.1:0-11851 GCA_964607915.1 uncultured Haliscomenobacter sp. | reverse complement strand
GCAAGCCCGTCGTAGCCGTTGGGGTGCAGTTCTCCAGCCAGACGAGGAACATCGAAGCCTGGGCGGTGGAGGAGATGTAGGGGGTTGTGGCCTCAGCGAGACAGATATTAGACTTATTGCGAGGGGTCAAAAAGCCCATTCTTTCGCTACCTCCCTGATTTTCTTATAGTAAGTCTAATTAAAAATTTGTACTTTGGCGGAAAACACCTGCCTATGTCCGTCCTCACCCGCTTTTCCGGTCTGTACGACCGCCTGTTTACCCAGGCGCTCATCCACTGGGTAGAAAAAATCACCCTTTACATCGCCATCATCGGGTTCCTGGCCCATTTGGGGATTATCTACCTCGAGAACCACTTTGATATGTTCCGGATAGCGCATGCCCACCCGCCTTCGTATCTGCAGGCTATCTACACGCCGTTCAGCTTCCTGCTTTTTTTTGAGGTGTTCCTGCTGGTGACCATCATTCCGAAATCCACTTCCGAATTTGTAGGGAAGCAGTTTGAAATCATTTCCCTGATTACGCTGCGCAGTTTTTTTCACGATATATCCGAGGTCGATCCGGGCAAAGGGCACGATTTCGAGTGGGAGGGTTTGAAGTTCGTCGCCCTGGACCTGGCAGCGGCCCTGATCATGTTCGGACTGACGATATCTTACTACCGCATCAGCAAGCCCACCCGCGCAGAGGATGGAGACCCTGCTGAACTGGCGCGTTTTGTAGGCATAAAAAAAATTATATCCGGCTTATTGGTGCTGACCCTGGTTTTCGTGAGCACCCAAAGCCTGGTGTCGTGGTATGCCCAGCTTCTTGAGTCGCTCCAGGGCAAGCAGTTCCCCCCGAATCCCGATACTGTTTTCTACGGGCAGTTTTTCAGCATCGTAATTTTCGTGGATGTGTTTCTCTTAATCGTTTCCATGCTCTACCGGGCCTCGTTTGAACTCCTTTTCCGCAATGCGGCATTCGTGATTACGACTATCTTGCTGCGCTTTTCCCTGGGCATGGAGAGCCCTTTCAACCACCTCATGGTACTGGGAGGGTTTATTTTTTCCATGACGTCTCTGGCGCTGTATGCCTGGTCCAGAAAGCCGATCCAAGAAATCCCCAAAGGCAGTTGAGCCCTCGGGGTGGCGTATGTCCTACGATGCGCCCGGAATCATCCTATTGCCCTTCGGGCAGAGACAAGACTTTTTACACAAACCCTGAATAGTTACCAATTCTTTTTTAATTTAGGGCGATAATTTTCTAAAATGCCAAATTTTATACGGCGTTTCGTTCGCCTTGCCTTTCCGGTTTGGCCGGTGCTTTGCGTGGTATTGATCTTGCCCTCCTTTTTGCCAGTCAAAGATGGAGAAGTTTTCTATGCCCGGGAGGTCAAGCCCATCCTCAACAAACGCTGCATCTCCTGCCACGGGGGCGTAAAACAAAGCGGTGGCTTCAGCATGATGAAGCGCCGGGATTTCTTCCGGCCCAACGAATCGGGGTTGCCCGCCGTAGATGCCGGCAACCTGGCCGGGAGCGAGCTCTTGCGACGCATCGTGCACACCGACCCGGAAGAGCGCATGCCCCTCGATGCCGCCCCGCTGAGCGCCCGGGAGATCCGCACCCTGAAAAAATGGGTTCGCATGGGTGCCCCTTGGGGTACCCACTGGGCCTATCAGCCGGTACAGCGCGTACCCATACCTGAATCACGGAGCTGGGCCGACTTGTTTTTCCAAACAAAAGATGCCCCAAACCGGGCACCCGTAGATGCTTTTATCGCAGAAAAGCTGCGCGAAAAACGCCTGGATCTCAATCCCCCTGCGGATAAAGCCACTTTGCTGCGCCGCGTAAGCCTCGACCTCATCGGTCTACCCGCACCGCCCGAACTCGCGGAATCCTTCCTAAAAAGCAATCGCAGCGATGCGTATGCCGCGCTGGTGGACGCTCTGCTTGCCTCCCCTCGCTATGGGGAAAAATGGGCCTCCGTATGGCTCGATATCGCGCGCTACGCCGACAGCAAAGGATATGAAAAAGACAACCTCCGCGAAATCTGGCGCTACCGCGACTGGCTCATCGAGGCCCTCAACCGGGATATGCCCTATGATCAGTTCCTGCGCGAGCAACTCGCCGGAGATCTCCTCCCCAACGCGGGCGATGCCCAGTTTGTCGCCACCGCCTTCCACCGCAATACCCCCACCAACGACGAAGGCGGTACCAGCGATGAGGAATACCGCAATGCCGCCGTCATAGACCGGGTCAATACCACCTTTGAAGGCCTGCTGGGCACCTCCTTTTCCTGCACGCAATGCCATGGCCATCCCTATGAGGACTTCAGCCATGCGGATTACTACCGCGTACTTGCTTTTTTCAATAACACCCGCGATGAGGATACCGTAGAGGACTATCCCCTCCTCCGCCACTTTTCCCCTGCCGACAGCCTCCTGCTCAGGGAACTCCGGCAATGGATCGAAAAACAGGCCGGCGCGCAACGGGCCGATGAAGTGTTCCAGTTTGTAAAATTCCAGCAACCGGTCCTCTATGCGCCCCATACCGACCGATACGTCAACAGTGAATTGTACGACACCAAATACCTGGTCTTTCGAAAAAAGAGCAGTGCTCGTCTTCCGTCCGTGCTGCTCAACGGGCAGACCCGCCTCGTGCTACAGCAGCGGGGCGCGCAAAAGACGGGAACACTGAGCGTCCGCCTCGACAGCCTCAACGGCCCGCTGTTGAGTCGGCACCGCATCCCATCCACGGAAAACCGATGGGATCTGACCGAAATCCCCCTCCGCCCGGTGAGCGGGCGGCACGACCTGTATTTCTACTACGAAAACCCAGCCCTGCTGGCGGATGAAGAAACGGGGTTCAGCATCAACTGGTTCTATTTTGACGATGCGTTCCCCGGAGCGGCGGGCGATCCTGTGCGCAAGAAGTACGAATCTCTGTACTGGGAACTGCTCCGCCGCCCGGTACCGGGCACCCCGGTCTTACTCGAAAACCCGGCTGCCTTGAAGCGCGAAACCCGGATTTTTGAGCGCGGAAACTGGATGGTCAAAGGGAAGGCTGTAGCACCGGGGGTGCCCGCCGCCCTGGGGGGAAAAGCTCCCAGGCGCCCCGACCGCCTCGGGCTGGCCGAGTGGCTAACAGACAAAACCCATCCTCTCACGGCCCGCACCCTGGTCAACCGCGTCTGGGAACAGGTGTTTGGCACCGGTATCGTCGAGACGCTGGAAGATTTCGGCTCCCAAGGAACCCTACCCTCTCACCCAGAGCTGCTCGAGTACCTGTCCTGGCAGTTCATGCACACGCATGCCTGGAGCCTGAAATCTCTGTTGCGCGAAATCGTACTTTCCGAAACCTACTGCCAGAGTGCCTACGCCCATCCTGAAAAAATCAAAGCCGACCCCGGCAATAGGCTGCTCGCCCGGTCGCCCCGGGTGCGCCTGAGTGCCGAGCAACTCCGCGACCAGGCACTAGCGGCAGCCGGACTGCTCAGTCCAAAGATGTACGGCCCCTCCGTCATGCCCTACCAGCCCGAGGGTATCTGGGCAAGCCCCTACGACGGGAGCCGCTGGGTACTCAGCACAGGAGAAGACCGATACCGGCGGGCGATTTACACGCTGTACAAGCGCAGCAGCCCTTATCCCTCGCAGCTTGCCTTCGACGGGGCGATGCGCAACGTCTGTACAGCGCGGCGCATACGCACAAACACCCCGCTACAGGCCCTGGTCACCCTCAACGACCCTGCATTTATGGAGGCCGCTCTTCACCTGGGGTACCGCATGCAACGGGATCTGCCCCGGGCTAATCCAAAACGACGGCTGCAGTACGGCTATCGCCGACTGCTCGGCCGCGACATACCCCCCGCACAGCTTCAGGCTATGGAAGCCTTATACCATAAGGCCCTGCAAGAGTACAAGGCTCGGCCGGAATTGGTCTGTGCTATGGATCCCATACTCCCCGGGCCAGAATCAGCGGCATTGGCCCTGGTAGCCAACGCCCTGCTCAATCTCGACGAAGCCATCACCAAAAATTAACACCATGACAAACCAGAGGCTCCGCATAGAGGAAGAAGCCCGCATAGAACAGGCACGGCTCGCCACCCGCCGCCTCTTTCTCAAGCAGTGCGCCATCGGACTGGGCGGATTGGCCCTGTCGCCCCTGCTCCCTGCCTGCGGCAGCGATGCCGGTACCTTTTTTGATGCGGCTAACCCGCTGGCCCCGCGTGCACCCCACTTCGCAGCGCGTGCCAAATCGGTGATCTACCTGCACATGGCCGGCGCACCTTCGCAATTGGAACTCTTTGACTACAAGCCGGAATTGAAGAAGCTGGACGGGCAGCCCTGTCCGCAGTCCCTGTTAGAGGGGAAGAAATTCGCCTTTATCCGTGGGGTGCCGCAAATGCTGGGCGGCCAGGGTGAATTCAGGCAACACGGCCAGAGCGGTGCATGGGTATCCAACTACTTGCCCCACCTCGCAGGGGTGGCTGACGAGATAGCTTTCCTAAAAGCCGTGCATACCGACCAGTTCAACCATGCACCGGCACAGTTATTGATGCAGACCGGCTCTGCACGGCTCGGAAGGCCCAGCCTGGGCGCCTGGGTCACGTATGGCCTGGGCTCCGAGAACGCCAACCTCCCCGGGTTCGTCGTGCTCACATCCGGTGGCCAAAACCCCGACGCCGGAAAAGCCGCCTGGGGCAGCGGATTCCTGCCCTCCGTATATCAGGGGGTACACTGCCGCTCCCATGGGGAGCCCGTGCTCTTCCTCGACAACCCGCCCGGTATAGACCGCGATCTCCGAAGAGCCTCGGTAGAAGCCATCCAGCAAGCCAATCAGGACACCTACCGCGAATTTCAGGACCCGGAAACCCTGTCGCGCATTTCCCAGTACGAAATGGCCTTCCGCATGCAGATTTCCGCCCCGGGCGTCATGGATATTTCCGACGAACCGGAATACATCCGGGACTTGTACGGCGCCCGGCCCGGCGAAGGCAGCTTTGCCAATAATGTGCTGCTCGCCCGTAAGCTCGTAGAAAAAGGCGTGCGCTTCGTACAACTCTTCGACTGGGGCTGGGATGTGCACGGCAACTCCCCGGACACGGCACTCGAGATCGGGCTCGTCAACAAATGCCGGCAAGTGGACAAGGCCATCACCGCCCTCATCCTCGACCTCAAACAGCGGGGGCTGCTGGAGGAAACCCTCGTTGTCTGGGGCAGCGAGTTCGGACGTACGCCCATGCAGGAAAACCGAAACGGCCTCGCGATGCCCTACAAAGGCCGCGATCACCACGCCGACGCCTTCACCGTCTGGATGTGCGGGGGAGGCATAAAACAGGGCGTCAGCTACGGCGAGACAGATGAAATCGGCTTTTACCCCGTGTCGGGCAAAGTCTCGGTGTACGATGTGCAAGCCACTATCCTCAACCGGCTCGGCTTCGACCACGAACGCTTTACGTATCCCTTCCAAGGCCGGCAGTTCCGCCTAACCGACGTGTCCGGCCAGGTCATCGAACCCGTTATCGCATAGACTATGGGCGTACTCCATCCACTGATCGTACACTTTCCCATAGCCCTGCTCCTACTCGCGGCAGGCCTGGAAATCTATGGGCGTACTTCAAAGGGCAGGTCTTTTCTTCCTGTTATCCCCCTGCTCCTGCTCCTCGGTGCCGCGGGAGCTACCCTGTCTGCCCTGACCGGATACCTGCTCTCCCAAACCAGCGGCTACGACACTGCCCTCCTGTCCGGCCACCGGAATACAGGAATCGCCCTTGCCGCAGCTTCCCTGATCCTCGCGGTGTCCTACCAGCGGGCCTCGAGGCTCCGCTTGCCCGGCCTGTTGGGGATAAGTGTCCTCGTCGCCCTCGCCGGGCATCAGGGCGGAACCATCACTCACGGACAGGGGTACTTGAATCCTCTCCTTAAAAAAAACAAACCGGTAGCCTCCCGACTGTCCGCCGAGGCGAACGCATACGAGGCATTGATTCAACCTCTTTTACAAGAAAAGTGCATCAGTTGCCACGGCTCCGGCAAGCAAAAAGGTAAACTCCGCCTCGACAGCCCCGAAGCGATCCGCCAAGGGGGGAAACATGGCTTCGCCATCGAAGGGACACCACATGCCTCCCTGATGGCACACCGCATACACCTGCCTCTAAGAGAGGAGGAGCACATGCCGCCTGCTACCAGACCTCAGCTCAGCGAAAAGGAAAAAATTTACCTCGAAAAATGGTTGGAAAAAGGAGCCGATGCGCGGTTGCACATAGCTGACTTAGGGCTGGAGGTAGATGTATCCCTCCCCTCCGCGACGCCAACCCCGGAGTGGCCGGAGGCCGGGAACCTGAAGCCCGCTTCCGATAAACAACTGGCCGCGTTGCGCGACCTGGACATCAGCGCCGTCGCAATCGCCCGGGAAAGCCCGCTGCTGCAGATCAGCGTTCCGTCGGTATCCCGCCTCGGCAAGCCGCACTGGGAAGCCTTGAAGGGCGTCGAACGCCATATCGCCAGCCTGCGCCTCAGCGGCACGAATACGGAAGATACCCACCTCGCCTGGGTGGCGCGACTCCCTCATCTGGCGCGCCTATACCTCGACGGCACCCCTATCAGCGACGCCGGTCTGAGTAAGCTCAAAGAAGCCCGCGAGCTGCGCTACCTCAACCTGGTCGGCACGAACATCAGTGCGCAAGGTCTCGTGGCTTTGCGCAACCTTCCGGCGCTAAAATCGCTATACCTCTACCAAACCCGGGTGGACCAGGCGGAACTACCGCTCTTGCAGGGCTATTTCCCCCGTGCCGCACTCGACACAGGCGGGTACTCCCTCCCTTTGCTGCCCGGCGATACGTCTCGCGTGCAAACCAAATAACCTCCAAAATTGTTTCCCGCCAAAAGAACCATACTATGAAATGCCCAACCTGCAACGTAAACCTTTTGATGACTGATCGCAACGGCGTGGAGATTGATTACTGCCCCGACTGCCGGGGCATCTGGCTCGACCGGGGCGAACTGGACAAAATCCTCGAGCGCGCCGCCCACGAAAACCGCGACACGCGATCCGGCGAAGCACCCCCTCCGCGTGACTACCGGCACGATGACCGCCGCCATTACCCCGAATACAAAAAGAAAAAAAAGGACTCCTTCCTCGAAGAGCTGTTCGATTTTTAGGCGGCTCTCGCCCCGCGCATTTTTACAGCGGAAAGCGCAACCATGCTACGACAGCCGAAAACAGGCAGGCCGTACAGGACACGATATACTCCCACTGCATCCTCCTGATTCGGATATAGGTGAGGGCGACATAATACAGGGCCAGCAAAAGGCACACCATCAGGAACTGCCCCATCTCGACGCCTGCATTAAAGGAAAAAAGCTGTACCAGGTTGTGGACGTGCGAATCCGCCGCAGTATGCCCCTGAAAGTAATGGAAAAAGTTAAACCCGTGCAGCAGTCCGAAACCGGACGCAAAAAGGTAATTCACCCAAAATTTTTTTCCAAAGGCGTCGGGCTGTTCCTCCTTCCAGCCTGGAAGCAGGTTCATGATGGCAGTCGCCATTACCGTCAAGGGGATGAGGAAGTCCACCCACCCGGCATCCATCGCATCCATCATCTCCATGGAGGATAGCGTCAGCGTCAGGCTATGGGCTAGTGTATAGGCAATCGCGAGGAGGGATATCTTGCGCCAGTCGGAGACCCGATACAGCGCAACCAACATGAGGACGAACAAGATGAAATCAAACCTGGCGAGGTCAACGACATGCGAGATGCCCAACTGAAGGTAGCTTGCGACGAAGGCAGGAACTTGCATAAGGGTATGTGTTTATAAGACCTCGCAAAGGTCCCGGAAAAATACTGAAATGGTATGCAATAAGATACCAATAATGCGCAAAAACGGGCGTGAATCACAAATTCCCATATGCATGTACCCCAACGATGTGCTGCCGTATTGCGAAAGGGGGGCGGGCTTTTTGGGCCTCGCCAACCCCCTTCTCAATACGCTGGTATTAGCCCCTATTCCCGGGAGGGCGGAACCATTTCTTCTTCTTTGCCGGTTGGGTATTCGGTCGCCGGGAAGCGGTGGGCGTTGCAGGAGTACTGGATGCCCGTGGGGAGGGCACTGTCTGTGCGACGGGTGCCTGCGGCATTTCAACCCCGGGGATATCGTTCAAAAAAGGATGCTCGGCTACGACCGGGATAGTACGGGCGATAAGTTTGTGGATGTCGCGGATATAAGGGCGTTCTTCCTCGTCGCAAAAAGAGACCGCTACGCCCTCGTTTCCTGCCCGACCGGTACGTCCGATGCGGTGTACGTAGGTCTCCGGGATATTCGGGATTTCGTAGTTGATGACATGCGATAATTCCTCTACGTCTATGCCTCGGGCTGCGATATCTGTAGCGACCAGGATGCGGGTCTGGCGCGTCTTGAAATTGTTCAGTGCGCGCTGCCGGGCATTCTGCGATTTATTGCCGTGAATAGCCTCCGCTCCGATACCGGCCCGGTGCAAATCCTTGACCAGGCGGTCAGCCCCGTGTTTGGTGCGCGTAAATACGAGGGCTGAAGGAATGTCCATTTCGCGCAGCAGGTGGATCAGCAGGGCCTTTTTCTGGTTTTTGGGCACGTAGTACAGCGACTGGTTGATGCGCTCAGCGGTCGAGGAGGGCGGCGTCACGGCTACGCGCTCCGGATCGCGGAGGATATTACCCGCTAATTGTACGATTTCGGGAGGCATGGTAGCGGAAAAAAACAGCGACTGTCTTTTTTCGGGAAGGTGTTTCAGCACCTTGCGCACATCGTGGATGAAGCCCATATCGAGCATGCGATCCGCTTCGTCGAGCACAAAGATCTCGATGGTGTCCAGGCGAATGAAGCCCTGCTGTATCAAATCGAGCAGCCTACCCGGGGTAGCCACTAAAATATCCGTACCGGATTGGAGGGCGTTGACCTGGGCATGTTGGGACACCCCGCCGAAAATCACGAGAGAGCGGATGCCCGTCAGGCGTCCGTAGATGGCGATACTCTCGTCTATTTGGATGGCCAGTTCGCGGGTAGGGGTCAGGATGAGGGCGCGGATGCCGCTGCGCCGGTTGTGGGGGCGTGGTTTTCCGCGCAGGATCTGCAGGATAGGCGTGGCGAAGGCTGCGGTTTTGCCCGTGCCGGTTTGGGCACAAGCCAGGAGATCTTTCCCGGCCAGTACTTTGGGGATAGCTTGTTGCTGGATGGGAGTGGGGGCAGTATAGCCTGATTCGTGTAGTGTTTTGAGGATTTCGGGAATCAGGTGCAACGATTCAAAAGTCATAAAAATCATTTAAGGGCAGGGTGCAGGATCATACGCGCACTTTCTGCTTGTGGATAATGTGTGAGAGAATTATTTCCCCGTGATCGCGGGTATTTTCAATAAAGTATTTGTTGATTTGCCGTCCTCCGCATACTACCCCGGACAGATAGACATTCGGCAGGTTGGTTTCCAGGGTATGCGGGTCGTGGTCGGGAACCTGGTCTTCCGATGCACTGCAGCTCAGTCCGAGACGTTGCAGGAGCGCGTAATTGGGCTGGTAGCCCGTCATGGCCAGTACGAAATCGTTTCCGATACAAAAAGGCCCTTCCGGTCCTTCCAGCACTACTTCGCCCGGGCGGATAGCTTTGACGACCGTATGGAAGTAGGCGGGGATACTCCCCTCGGCGATCCGGTTTATGATGTTGGGCCGTATCCAGTATTTTACGTTGGGGTGTATTTCAGCCCCCCGGATTACCATGGAGACCCTGGCTCCCTTTTGGTGCAGCTCCAGCGCCGCGTCGCAGGCCGAGTTGCGGGCACCGACCACCAGTACCCGCTGGTCAATATACGGGTGGGCATCGTCGTAGTAATGGCGTACCCGGGGCAGCTCTTCACCAGGCACTTCCAGCATCCGCGGCGTGTCGTAGAAGCCGGTAGCCACGACGACACTGTGGGTCAGGTATTGCCCCCGGGTGCTTTGGATGCGGTAACACCCATCGGGTTCCCGGTTCATAGACTGTACTTCTTCGTAGCAATGGACGGATAGCTCCCAGGCTTCCTTCAGCCGACGGTAGTATTCCAGTGCTTCCCGGCGGGTGGGCTTATCCCCGTGCGATATGAAGGGCACCTGCCCTATCTCGAGCAGGCGGGAAGTTGAAAAAAACGTCATATTAGTGGGGAAGTGGTAGATAGAGTTGGCCAGCACACCTTTTTCGAGTACGATGTAGCGCAGCCCCGCTTTTTTTGCCGACAAGGCGACATTCAATCCGCTCGGCCCTCCACCTATGATAACCAGGTCAAAACAATTCATAACTTCTTGTGAACACAAAACTACACTTTTTCGTTCAAAAGCGTCCAAAAACCCTTTTTTCCTCCGGGGCAAAGGCCAATGCGGAACGAGCTGGCCCATCATCCTGCGTCAGCGACCTTCTGTCAGAGGGGCGTGGTTTCGGATGTGCTGGGCCATAATTTTGATCAGTTCCGTGCGTTCGGGTCCCCAGCAATGCGGCTTGCCGTCGCCGTAGGTGACCGAGCCGTTGTACGCCGGTTGGGCAGATTTGAGGAACTCCTCCATGAGGCGTACGGCGGGGTCTAGGAAGTAGGTATCCATATCGCCCATGTAGATATGCAGCTTCCCCTTGAGTTTTGGGGCCAGGGTCTGCCAGTTCCGTTCGAGGTATTCCCGCAGGTCGTAGTTCTCTTTCCAGTATTTTGCCACCTCCGGGTCTATCGCGCCAGTTTTTTTATCGAACAGAGGTTTGACATAGCCATCTGGGCCGACAGGCCCAAAGACGGCCTCGAAGATATCCACTTGTTCCCCCGATCGGTTTTTGGTACCCATAGCCAGTTCCATGTGGTTGCGCTGCTGGTAGGTGAGCCTTGTGAGGCCGTCTGTAGTACGGTCCGACGGAGTAGGCACTTTCACCCAGCCAAATTCTTTGTAATACGCGTTTTTGTCCTGATAGATATTGACCGATTGGAAATAGCGAAAATCCACAGGGTCTGGGCACAGGGCGAACGCGCCCCCGAAGAAATCGGGATGAAAAATCTGCATGGCCAGGGTTATCCAACCTCCTGTAGAGCCTCCCGACAGCACCCGCGCCCAGGGCTGGCGGATGATGCGGAACTGCTCTTCGACCGCTGGGATCAGTTCCTGCAGGATAGCATCCCCGTAGGGCCCGGTGTTGGGGGAGTTCACCCCATAGCTGTCGTCGTAATACGGGCAGGGATGCTGGAACGTCACGAGAATCATCTCCGGACATTCTTCCGATTTCCAGAACTGCCCAAACTCATACCCGGAACGGCCACGGGAACCCGGTTCACCGCCCGGGTCTTTTTCGCTGAAGCCATTAGGTGCCGCCGTAGAGAAGTGCCCCTGGATATAATTGACGGGGTAATAGCGCTCGGGATGCTCCGCATAGCTGCGCGGTAACAAGATTGTAGCCCCCAGGTACATGGGCTGCCCCCAAAATGCCGTCAGTATCTTGCTCTGGAACTTGATGCGCTTGACCCAGCGTGTATCTTCGGGCATCGCTATCGGCGGGATTACATTTTTACATACCAAATCTACTCTTTGCGCCTGTCCCGGGACAATGGTGATTTTCTGTACATCGCTGTACAGATTGCCCGGCGACACCTGAAAACGCTGCCCTTCCCACTGATCCTGGTGCATCCAGAGTGTATGCCCGTCGGCGCGCTTGAACTCCGTGTACACGTTGACGAACCCCTGGACGTAATATTCTCCTTCCGGCAGCTCCGACAAGCGCTCCAGGGGATAGCCTACAGCCTGGCCGTCTATCGGCACCGCTGTCCCTGGGGTTAGCCGCTCTACATCTTTGCCGAAAAACGGAACCCCATGTGTGCCAATTTGAAGGCGCGGCTCCCGGCGGTTG
>CAZSMU010000126.1:0-11861 GCA_964607915.1 uncultured Haliscomenobacter sp. | reverse complement strand
AAGGCTTTAGCCCAAAATGTCGGAACCAGAACTCTTCGGCCAGTTGTACGGAATGGTTCCGTTTGGCGCCGCCAATGCCGTGGCGGTTGCCGGGGTAGATCATCAACTCGAAGGGTTTTCCCAGGTCCTGCAATTTGCTTGCGAGCTGCATGGTATTCTGGAGGTGTACGTTATCGTCAATTTCGCCGTGGATGAGCAATAGCTTGCCCTTCAGACGGTCGGCATAGGTGACGGCGGAACCGGCCTTATACCCTTCCGGATTATCTTTTGGGGTATCCATATAGCGTTCGGTATAGACGTTGTCGTAGAGTCGCCAGTCAATCACGGGGGCGCTGGAGACGCCGTGGGTGAAATAATCAGCGGCGTAGGTCAGTGCCATTGCGGTCATGTAGCCGCCGTAGCTACCGCCGCGAATACCTATGCGGGCGGGATCTATGAAGGATTTGGTGCGCAGCCATTTGACCGTTTCGATATAGTCGTGCATCTCCCATTTTCCGAGGCTGCGGTGCATATAATCCAGGCCTTTTTTTCCGAATTTTCCGGAGGCGCGGTGGTCCACGGAGAAGAGGATTACGCCAGCGTTGAGCAGTTTATCGTTGGCATAGCTGCGATAGCTGTTGCTGATGCGTCCTGCGTCGGGGCCGCCATAGATATCAAAAATCAGTGGATAGGGTTTGGAAGGATCGAAGCCAGGTGGCAGTACCCAATAGGCGGGCAAGTTAAACCCGTCGGTAGAGGGCACGCTGAAGAACTCCACGCGGATGCCTTTTTCCTGGTTGGGGTCTTTTGCTACTTTGCCTAGTTCGACGAGTTGTTTGCCGGAGTGGTCGTGTACCGTCATCCGTCCGGGAGTAGTAAAGCTGCTGAAGTTATCGAGAAAGTACTTTCCGCCGGGTGCTACGCTGCAGCGGTGCGTACCTGCGCCCGTCGTCAGTTGGCGGAACCCACTGCCGTCGAGGTTGACTACGAATAAATGGCTTTCTGTGCCAGTACCTTCGGGGCCAGTACCGGTGAAGAAAATTTTCCCCGTTTTTTCATCTACCTGGACAATACCCGTTACGCGCCATGCCACCTGAGTGATTTGGCGTACGAGTTTGCCGTCGTAGTCGTAGTGGTACAGGTTTTCCCAGTCGTTTCGGTAGGAGCGCAGGATGAAGCCTTTGTTACCACCGAGGAACGTGATGTCTTCGTAAAATTCTACCCAGGTAGGGCGGGTCTCTTCGTAAACCGCACGCGTTTTGCCTGTCGCCGGATCGCCTAGGTAGAGGCGAAGCAGGTTCTGGTCGCGGTGTAATTGGTGGAACAACAGCTTATTCTCCGGGGTCCAGTACACCCAGGCGGTATATTCCAGTTGAGGGTCCTGGGCCATCCAGGTATGGGCTCCGCTTTGTACATCTACGACTCCCAGTTTGACTACCGGGAGGGGGTCGCCCGATTTGGGGTAGCGCTGGATTTCCAGGTAGCCATGGGTCATATCGGCTGCTTCGGCGTGGTAGATGGGGAATTCGGGCACCGGGCGGTCATCAAAGCGCAGGAAAGCGATGTGTCGGCTGTCGGGCGACCAGTAGAAAGCGCGGTAAAAGCTCGCGCGGCCCAGGATTTCTTCCCAGTACACCCAGGAGGCGTATCCATTGAGGATATGGGTATTCCCGTCGGTGGTCAGAGCGCGTTCCTGGCTGCTGGCGAGGTCATAGACATACAGGTTCCCTGCGCGGGTGTAGGCGATTTTTTGTCCGTCGGGGGAAAAGACCGGGTTTTGCTCCTCCTCGCTGCTCTTAGTCAGTTGCCGCCAGGACTTATCAGTGTCCAACAAGAACAAATCCCCTTTGTCGAGGACGACCATTTTATCTTCTGCCGCTGAAGTGGAAGCGGCGCCGGGGCGAGGCCGTACACCTTGTGGCAGCAGGCTTTCCAGACCTGCCGGCATGCTATAGTCTGATTCGGTCCCGCTGCGCACCTGGTATGCTTTCCAGGTTTTGCCATTATCGCGGCTGAGACTCAGCCGTTCTTCGTCGAGCCATTTTCCAAAACGGGGCAAATCCTGGGCGGATGCGCCCAGCGCGAGGATCATAAAGAGAAAGAAGGTAGTTCGCTTCATGGTGCTGTGTTTTAATAGGGGGTAGCGAGGAGGAAAAAAGAGTCTTTTTTTGTCCACACGAAGTCTTTTTGAGGGATTGTAGCCGTGCTATAAGGCCGGAAAAAGGCAGCGTGTGGGTGAAAAAGGGCCTTTTTGACCCCTGGATGATTCCCTCTTGAAAAAATATAATAATAAGGTTTATAGTGTTTTATACATAAAAATGCTTTCTTTCGGAAACATGAAAATGTTGCCTATCTTGCAAAGCAAAAAAAAATCGGGGATTTCAGATGATAAAATATCCATTCGTCCATTTCTACTTTGTGCTGTTGGCTTTTGCGGGGTCTGTTCAGTCGTCCTTTGCCCAGCGCAAGGCGGCGCCGGTGCCAGCCGCACCTACCGTCTATTATCCTGCGCCTGGCGCGTGGGAAAAGCGGAATCCTGCTGACCTGGGCTTTGACGAAGGCAAGTTGCAGGAAGCCATTCAGTTTGCCGTCGCGCAGGAGAACCCGGCGCCGCGCAACCTGGAAATGGCGCACTACCAAACCTTTGGCCGTGAGCCCTTCGGCATGGCCGTAGGCCCTTTAAAAGAGCGGGGTGCCCCTACGGGTCTGATTATCCGCAAAGGCTATGTCGTCGCATCGTGGGGAGAGCCCGACCGGGTGGATATGACCTTCAGCGTCACCAAGAGCTTTTTATCTACTACGGTAGGTCTTGCCTTCGACAAAGGCCTGATTCGGGACGTACAGGACCCCGTACATCCCTACATGGCGCCTATTGTCTCTATGGCTCCCACGTCCAGCCTCGAACGGGGCGATTTCCTGGACCGCAAGCAAGTGCTGGATCTTTTCGATACGCCGCACAACCGGCGCATCACCTGGGATCATCTGCTTCGCCAGACCAGCGATTGGGAGGGTACGCTGTGGGGAAAGCCCGATTGGGCTGACCGTCCTGCTTCCAACCCCGCCGAATGGCTGAACCGTCCCCGGGTAGCTCCGGGTACGGTATATGAGTACAACGACGTGCGGGTCAATGTACTGGCCCTCGCTGCTCTGAACGTTTGGCGCCAACCCCTGCCCGAGGTTCTCCGTGCGCACATCATGGATCCCATCGGCGCTTCCCCCACCTGGCGCTGGTTTGGCTATGACAACTCCTGGATTATCCTCGATGGTAGGCCCGTGCAGGCGGTGGGCGGAGGCGGTCATTGGGGCGGAGGTATGTTCATCAATGCCTGGGATATGGCCCGCTTTGGTTACCTTACGTTGCAGCGCGGAAAATGGCAGGACAAGCAACTCCTTTCCGAAAAATGGGTGGAGCTGGCCCGAACCCCTACGGCTGTTCAGCCTACCTATGGCTTCATGAACTGGTTTTTAAATACCGATAAAAAGGCATTGCCCAGCGCTCCCGCATCTGCTTTTTACCATCTGGGCAATGGCACCAACGTCGTTTATGTGGATGGCGAAAACGAGCTGCTCGTCGTCGTGCGCTGGATAAAAAGCGATGCTCTGGATGGCTTTATCCAACGCGTGCTGGCATCTCTCAAATAGCGTCCAAGCCCCATGTACACCACTGGCCAGGACCGTATTCATGCGATTGACGCGCTGCGCGGCTTCGCCCTCTGGGGTATCCTCACCGTGCACGTCACGGAACAGTTTCTGGGGGGATACCCACCGCCCGGCATGGCCGATTACGCAGTACATGCACCCGTGGATATCTGGTTCAAAGCACTTAACAAATCCTTGTTTCTCAGCAAGTTTTTTACTATTTTCTCCCTGCTTTTCGGGCTCAGCTTTTTTATCCAAATGGACAGAGCGGCTCGCCGCGGACAGCCCTTTGCCCGGCGTTTTGCCTGGCGGCTGGCGTTGCTTTTCGGCATTGGCCTGGTGCACAACGGCTTTTTCCGGGGCGATATCCTCACGGTGTACGCCTTGTTGGGGGTACTGCTTATTCCTTTCCAAAAAGCTTCGAATCGCGTATTGTTGGGCACGGCATTGGCAATAGCGGCTGGTCTGCCCCGCTATCTGCTGTTGGAGGCCAAACTTTTATTTTTTGCCCCGCGGACGGCAGCCGAGCAAGCCGCGTTCGAAACATTTAATTTCCAGTATTTTTACCTTGCCCGGGAGGGAGGCTTTGGGGAGCTTTTCCTGCGCAACATACACCCCGGCTGGCTCATGAAAATGGAATTTCAGTTCGACCTTTTTGGTCGGGGCTACCTGACCTTTGCGCTCTTTTTATTGGGCCTCTGGTTGGGGCGTACTCGCTTCTTTGAGCGGTATGGCGAAAAGAAAAAAATGATCTGGCAACTATTTGCGGCGGCGGTATTGTTGGCACTTGCTACTGAGCCCCTGCGCAAAATGCTGCTCGCCCACTACGACCTGTGGAGTTGGCGCACGGTTCTTGGTCTCACGGTACAGGACCTGCACAACCTGGCGTTCAGTGCTGCGCTCGTATTGGGCTTTCTTCTGCTCACGCTCCTGGAAAAGACGAGAAAAGTCTGGCTGCTATTCGCTCCTTACGGGCGCATGGCCCTCAGCCATTACGTGGGGCAGAGCGTTTTAGGCGGCTTTATATTCTTCGGCTGGGGCCTCGGCCTCCTCGGTGAAATCGGTGCTGCCCAAGCCTTTTTGCTTGGACAGGCTGTTTTTTTGATTCAAATTGCCTTCAGCAGGCTTTGGTTGCGCTACTTCCGCTACGGGCCTCTCGAATGGCTGTGGCGGTCTGGTACCTATCGAAAATGGCAGCCTCTGAGAAAAGATTGAGCGACCGGGTTGTGTAAACAGCCTCCGGGCTGCGGGGGGCAGCAGTAGAGTCGCTCAGATTGGACAAGAGGCTGCGTACGCTGCAGGGGCCTTTCAGACCCCTCACGGATTCCCCTCCCGACAAGTCTATTCCTGATACTTCTCCAAGCGCTTGTGCATCACCCGGAACCATAAGGGCGGGATCAGAGACAGCAGCATCATGCCCGGATAGCCCGTAGGCATCTGGGGGCTGTTCTCAAAATGCCGCAGGATCTGGTATTTCCGGTTTGCCGCGTAGTGGTGGTCGGAGTGCCGGGACAGTTCCAGCAAAATCAAACGCCCCAGAGGGTGATTCGAGTTCCAGGAATGTACGGGCAAGGTACGCTCGTAGCGCTCCCCCACCTTCTTGCGCCTCAGGCCGTAGTGTTCGATATAATTGACCGTTTCGAGCAAAAGAAAGCCAATCGTGGCACTGCCGATATAGAACCACAGGGTCTCCAGGCCAAAGAGGGCGTAGATGCCCGCTAACCAGCCCACCTGGACGATCTGAAAACAAAGCATCTCGTTGTGCCAGGTCCAAAAGCCCTTTCCTGCCCGTTTGAGTCGTTCCGCCTCCAATCGCCATGCCGACATCCAGCCGCCGGAAACCGTGCGCACATAAAAGGCATAGACGCTCTCCCCGTAACGGCTCGATGCGGGGTCTTCATCTGTTGACACGTTCTTGTGGTGTCCCCGGTTGTGCTCTATGAAAAAGTGCAGGTACAAACTGGTCAGCAACAACAGTTTGCTCATCCCCTGTTCGTATCGGGTATTGCGATGCCCCAGTTCATGCGCCGCATTGATACCCAGGGCCCCGCACGCCATACCCAAGGCGCTCATCATAGCGATTTTCGCGCCAATAGTCAGCGAAGCGTCGCTTATCCGGTAAAGAAAATACCCCATAATTGCATATTGTACCGGCAGAAGTCCATACAACACCCAGTCGTAGGTGCGGTCCTCGCGGGCGAGCTCCTCTTCGATTTCCGTCAAATTTTCCGTGGAACCTTTGGTGAACAATTCCAGTGTCGGGATGACCCCAAACAAAACGGCCACTGCGGTGAAGGACCACAGGCCATCTGCGGCCCATATAGAAAAGGCCACTACCGCCGGGGTGATGTAGGCCATCGTATATTTCATTGCTTTCCAGTGCATAGTACAATCCTTCGTGTGGACAAAAAATGACTCTTTTTTCCCTCCTCGCCGACCCCTCGCAACAAGTTTAACAAAAAAAAGCTTTCGTCCGGTAAAAATCCCTAATTTTAGTGCAGCACACCATTAGACTTGTTGCGAGGGGAATCATCGAGGGGTCAAAAAGGCCCTTTTTCGCCCACACTATGCCTTTTTTCGGTCATATAGCGAGGCTATACTCCCTCAAAAAGCCTTCGTGTGGACTAAAAACGACTCTTTTTTCCCTCCTCGCTGACCCCTCGCAACAAGTCTATTCTACGAAAACAACCGGAATAGGATGAAAAAAAATTACCTCGCCCTCTTTGTAATCTGCCTGCTGCATGGCGTCCTGATTTCCCAACCTGTGCTGACCCTCGTCAAAAACGGGCAATCGGATTACCGCATCGGCCTTGCGGAAGGGGCTGACAGTCTGGAGGAAAAAGCTGCCCGGGAGCTCCAGACCTATCTGTTCCGGATTACGGGCGTGCGCTTGCCCATGGGCACTGCGGAATCCAAAGGGAGGTGGATACGGATTGGAAGCGCATCCCCCAAGCCGCTGAGTGCCGATTATGCCATTCACCGCATCGGAAAGAACTTGCACATTGCGGGAAAAACACCACTGCAAACCCTGGAATGTGTATATGTATTTCTCGAAAAATACGCCGGATGCAGCTTTCTGGCTCCGGATGCAGAATACGTGCCCCAACGGTCGAGTATCCTGGTGTCTGCTGACTATCACTATACGCCGACTATTCCCTACCGCTCTGTACATGCCGAACCATTCTTCAGGTATCCGGACTTTGCTGCGAAGCGACGGGTGAGCTCCCTTCCTTTTCCACTGTATGCTCCCGAGGCACGGGTGCATACGTTTGGTCGGTTTTTGCCCCCGGATCGCTTTCTGGGAGCGCATCCTGAATACTATGCCTTAGTGAATGGCGTTCGCCGCTCTACACAACTGTGCCTGGCGAACGATACGGTATTTCAGATAGTGCGCGACTCTGTGGCTGCCATTTTTGCCCGCAATCCGGAAGCCCGTATCGTTTCGGTGAGCCAGGACGACAATACCCAGTACTGCACCTGTGCGCGTTGTGCCGAGTTGGATAGTCGGGAAGGTAGCCCTGCCGGTAGTATGATACACTTCGTAAACCGCATTGCCCGCGCTTTTCCCGAGCGGATTATCTCGACACTTGCCTACCAATACACGCGCAAAGCTCCCCTGTACGTCAAACCCGAAAAAAATGTCTTAGTTACGCTCTGTTCCATCGAGTGCGACCGCAGCGCGCCCATCGGGGAAAAATGCCGGGATTTTGAACAAGACCTCGTGGATTGGGGCCAGACTGGTGCCATGGTTGGCATTTGGGATTATACGACCCAGTTTACGAATTTTCTCGCCCCTTTCCCCAATCTGCATACCCTGCAGCCCAATCTTCAACTGTTTAGCCGGCACAATACGCGCTGGGTTTTTGAACAGCATAGCTACCACCCCAGTGAATTGTTCGAGCTGCGTTCTTTTCTGCTGTCTTCCCTGCTCTGGGAGCCCCATGCTTCCACCGATAGCCTGACTCGTCTCTTCATTCAGCGCTACTATGGGGAAAAAGCCGGGCCCTATGTGCAACGATATGTGGATACGGTCCATCAAGCGCTGCGGGCCGAAAAAAAGTTCTTTCTTTTTCTCTATGGCGACCCCTCGCAGGGTTTTTCTTCTTTTCTGAACGCACAGCGCCTGCGGCAGTATGACCAGTGGTTTGATGCTGCCCTTGAAGCTGCGGGTACGGATACGGTTCTCCAAAAACGGGTACAGGCTGCGCGTATCGGGGTGGACTTCGCCATGCTGGAATTCTATCGGCAGAATACCCCTGATTTCCCTCTGTCGGAAACCCGGCGGGTTGGCCCCCTGCTCCAGCGCTTTGAGAAAAGCTGTCGGAATGCGGGTGCGGATTACATCAATGAAATGCGCCTCTCGGTAGCGGATTACGTCAGTGCCTATCAGGTACAAATCCGGAAAGGAGCCGCACAAAACCTGGCCCGTGGCGCGCAGGTAGCTCTGGCTACCAAGCCTAAGAAGTACGCCCGGGAAAACCCGCAGACCCTGAGCGACGGAGCCTTTGGGGGCTGGAGTTTCTACGCCAACTGGCTCGGCTTCGAGGGCAACTCTCTCGAAGCGGTACTCGATCTCGGGGAAGCGCGTCCTATTCGAAGCGTTTCCACTTCTTTCCTTCAGGTAGTCAACCACGTCGTCTTCTTTCCCGATTCCGTGGCGTACTACCTTTCTGAAGACGGTAAAGACTTTCAACTTCTGGATCAAATTCCCAATGCCCGGCCATTGAGCCCTCAGAGTAAGATAAACGATATTCAGGAATTTCGCACGCGCACCGTTGATGCTGCGCGGGGGCGCTATGTGAAAGTAGTGGCCATCAACCGGAAAACTGCTCCCAACTGGCATTATGCCGCCGGACTGGGAGCCTGGATTTTCGCGGATGAGGTCGTCGTGGAATAGGCTGTATTTTTCCCAATTCTGGCTTATATTTGGGCAATTCAAGCGAGGCGGCGGCAGAAGTAAGTAACCATTTATGGGTTGTGTCAAAAGCCTCATTTTTATTAGACTTGTTGCGAGGGGTCAGCGAGGTGGGAAGAAAGAGTCATTTTCTTTCCACGCGAAGGCTTTTTGTGGGAGTCTAAGCCAGCTATATGACCACAAAAAGGCGCAGTGTGGGAAGAAAAGGGCCTTTTTGACCCCGCGATGATCCCCCTCGCAACAAGTCTATTATAGCCCGCTGTACGCGGGGGGCTAAATAGGTACAATTTTTAAAAAATATGATTCTTGCATCTATACGTATAAGAAGCTGGCTTTTTGCCTTTTCAACGGCATTCACGGGGATTTCTGCGCCGCTACTATTGGAGGCACAAGTCCAGCTCTTACCCCCGGCGGGTGCTGCGGAGACGCGAAGCGGGTTGCCGTACGTCCTGCATACGCAGCTCAACGGGAAAAAGCCGACGCCGGGCAGCATCATCTATTTTCATGCCGAAATTGGATCGGAGAGCCGTTTTATGGTAGATTCGCGCAAAGAAGAAGGGTTTTTATCGGTTGAAATCCCCAAATCCTGGGGGTCTGGCAACAGCTCGCCGGCACCGATTGAAGAGCTTTCCGTTTTTATGGGCATAGGCGACAGCGCTACGGTTTGGGTGCCTATCGAGCGTTTCGCGCAGCGGCCGCCCGGCTTTGAGCAAGCCCAATACTACGTCGTGCGCATGGTACTCTCCGATATTAAAACCCCGGGAGCCGAACAGCGCCGCCAACAGCAGGCGCGCTTCGAAGAGGTGCAGGCGCAAACCCGGGAAAAATTGCGCGAATACCTCGCCGGGCGCTTGCGGGAAGCCCTGTCTGAGACGCCGTCGGGTTTGAGGTATCAAATTCTGAAGCCCGGCGAAGGGCCGAATGCCCGTCCGCGGCAAACCGTATGGGTGCACTACCTCGGCATGCTCAGCGACGGCAAAACGTTTGATGATTCTATCCGGCGGGGCGAGTCGTTCAAGTTTATCCTGGGCCGGAAGTTCGTCATTCAGGGCTGGGAAGAGGGAGTAGCCCTTCTCAACCCCGGTGCGGAGGCGGTATTCTTCATTCCCCCTCATCTGGCGTACGGCGAGGAGGGGGCTGGCGACCGAATACCCCCCGGTGCCGAACTCGCCTTCTTTATTCAATTAGAAAAAGTGAAATAATTTTTAATATGAAAAAAATAGGTCTTCTCTCGCTGGCTTGCCTTGCCCTGATTTCGGCTATCGGCCAAAGTACTCCCAAGCGGCCTCTGCAGCCGTCGGATGTCTATCGGATGCAAAATATTGGCGACCCACAGGTATCGCCGGAAGGAAACTGGGTAGCCTACACCCTTAGCTCGGTAGATAGCGCCAAAGACAAGCGCAATACAGACATCTGGATGGTCAGTTGGGACGGCAACCAGTCGGTACAGCTCACCCACAGCCCGGATGGTGAAAACGGGCCACGCTGGAGCCCCGACGGCAAGTATCTCTCCTTTCTGTCTTCCCGTCAGGGGGCAAAGAGCGCGCAGGTATGGCTGCTCGACCGCCGCGGCGGCGAAGCGGTTAAGCTCACGGATGTCAAGGCCGGCGTAAATGAATACGCCTGGTCGCCCGACGGCAAAAAACTGGCCCTGATAATCCGGGACCCCGACCCCGATGAGAAGAGCGGGGATGGGCCCTCTACGGCCAAGCCCATGGTGATCAACCGCTACCACTTCAAGAGTGACGGCGATGGGTATTTGACGACTACGGAGCGCTACGCCCATCTCTATCTGTTTGATCTCGACTCCAAAAAAATAGATACGCTCACCCGTGGAAAATTTGACCACGGCAGTCCGGCCTGGTCGCCCGACGGGAAGCTCATCGCTTTTGTAAGCAATCAGACCCCGGACCCGGACCGCAACGATAACAGCGATATTTTTATCATCGAGGCAAAACCCGGGGCGCAGGCGCGCCAGGTCACCACCTGGAAGGGACCGGACAGCAGCCCGCAGTGGAGCCCGGACGGCAGCCGTATCGCGTACCTCCGCTCTACTTCCGACGCCGACTGGATGATGTACGATCAGGAAGTTCTGGCCATCGTGCCCAAAGAAGGAGGGGAACCCAAACTGCTCTCAGCTTCCCTGGACCGGCCCGTCAACACCCCGCGTTGGAGCAAGGATGGCAAAAGCATTGGCGTGCTGGTCAACGACGACCGCCAGCGCTACATCGGGGTATTCAACGTACTCACCGGGGGATTCTCCCGGCTCGCGGGGGGTGAACGCAGCTATTCCTCCCTGCAGGCCCACAAAAATGGGCAATGGCTCGCTACTATGAGTTCTCCCCAGTTGCCCGGAGAGCTTTATGCTGTTGAAAGTGGTGCCCCAAGGCGCCTCACTAAGGTCCAGGAGGCCTTCGTGGCCCCTCTGCAACTCGCCACCGTGGAAGGCTTCCGCTCAAAAAGCGCAGATGGCACCGAAGTGGGCAATCTGCTCTTCTGGCCGCCCAACGTAGCAAAGGGACAAAAGGCGCCCACCGTATTTTACATTCACGGCGGCCCTGTGGGGCAGGACGAATACGGTTTTGACCTCACCCGGCAAATGCTCGCTGCCCAGGGCTTCGCTACAGTCGCCGTAAACTACCGCGGCAGCGACGGCCGCGGACTGGACTTCTGCAAGGCCATCTACAGCGATTGGGGGAATAAAGAAGTACAGGATATTCTCGGTGCTGCCGACTACCTCGTGGCCAATGGCCTTGCCGACCCCGCCAAACTCGGCATTGGCGGCTGGAGCTATGGCGGTATCCTCACCGATTATACGATTGCCAGCGATACTCGTTTCAAAGCGGCGTTCAGTGGTGCGGGTAGTGCTCTGCAATTGTCTATGTACGGCACGGACCAGTACGTCCTGCAATACGAAACCGAAATCGGCGTGCCCTGGAAAAACCTCGACAAGTGGCTCAAACTTTCTTATCCGTTTTTGAACGCAGACAAGATCAAAACTCCGACGCTGTACATGGTGGGGGAAAAGGACTTTAATGTACCCGCTGCCGGGAGTGAGCAAATGTACCAGGCCCTGCGCTCGCAGGGCGTTCCTACCGAATTTGTCATCTATCCCGGGCAGTTCCACGGCATCAGCGTACCCAGCTATCAGGAAGATCGCTACAAACGATTAGGGGAATGGTTCGGGAAGTACTTGCTGGCTAAGCCTTGAGTCTGGGGGAATCTCTTAAATAGCGGATTCCCCTCGCAACAAGTCTAATAGGCTGGGGGGGTATTGAGGGGTCAAAAAAAGTCGCAGGAACGACGCTCTAATCAGGGGCAAGACAAG
>CAZSMU010000125.1:0-11998 GCA_964607915.1 uncultured Haliscomenobacter sp. | reverse complement strand
CCTGCGATGAACCCCTCGCAACAAGTCTAATCTTTTGGCCCGACCCTACCACCTTACGCCGCTCCGAGGCGATTCAGCGGGCAAAACACGATTACAAGGCCCATTCTCCTCACCCCATTTCCATCCCCATCACCCAGTCGTATTGCACTTCGCTGCCCATGTGGAACGTCGTTTCGCCGAAGCGCCGCAGGCCCTGCCGCTCGTACCAGGCGATGGCCTGGAGGTTTTTCTGCCATACGCCCAGCCAAAGGTAGCGGCAGCCCGCCTCGAGACCGGTCCGGATGGCCCGGGCCAGGAGCTGATGGCCCACGCGCATGCCCTTGTACAGGCGCTGGACGTAGATGCGCTCCAGCTCTATGTGCGGCCCGTCCTGCGGGAGCAAGGGGTTGGTCCGGTTCAGGTTGACTTTGCAGAAACCGGCGGGGAAACCGTCGTAGAAAGCCAGGTAGAAGATCGAACCTGCCGTCTGCATCTCCTCCTGAAAGGCGTCTTCCGTGAGTGCCCCGTCCACGTAGTCCCAGAAATGAATGGGGTCGTTGAGGTGCTCGTAGCTGTCCGTGAACGTCTCGCGGGCCATGGACACGAGCAGCGGAAGGTCGTCCGGCCCGGCCTGGCGGATGAGGACAGATGAGTTGCCGCTGGAATGGGAAGTGGTCATTGGGTATTTTTTTCGGTGTTACAATCCCCTGGCTAAAAAAGCGCCGTCCACGACCAGGTCGTGCCCGCTGATGTAGGAGGCTTTGTCCATGGCCAGGAAAGCGATGGCAGCCCCTACTTCTTCTGCTTCGGCGATGCGGCCCAGGGGGGTGGCGGCCAGGATGAGGGCCATGCGCTCCGGCTGTTGCAAGACCGGCTGCGCCAGGGGCGTGCGTGTGTACCAGGGCGAGACAGCGTTGACGCGGATGCCGAGGGGTGCCCATTCCACGGCCAGGTGGCGGGTCATCTGCACCAGTGCCGCCTTGGTCATGCCGTAGGGGGCACCGCTGCGCACGTCCACCGTGCCGGCCACTGAGGCCACGTTGATGATGCTGCCCTTGCCCGATGTGCGCAACAGGGGCAGCAGCAAGCGGCTCAGCGCCATCGCGCTGAACAGGTTGGTCTCGAATATCCGTCGGTATTCTTCCTCTTCGTAGTCTGCAAATCCCTTGCGTATGTTCATCCCGACGTTATTGACCAGCACGTGCAGGCTGTCCCAGCGGCTAAAAACAGCTTCTGCCAGGGCGGCTCTGCCTTCTTCCGTAGCTACATCGGCGCATACCCCCCATGCGGATCCTCCGGCTTGCCCAATCCTGACCAGAGCCTCTTCGATTTCTTCCGGATGCCGGGCGACGATGCCCAGCTCAGCGCCCAAAGCGGCCATTTCGCAGGCTGCTGCCAGGCCGATGCCTTTGCTCCCCCCCGTCACCAGGGCCCGCTTAGCAGACAAATTCCAGCTGTTCATACGATGTGTTGTTTAGAGCGTGTTCAAGGTTATATACCGAAGGGTGAAGATAGGGGTTTGTGCCGAAACTTACCGCACTATTCGTCTGTAACCCACATCACTGAAAGCAGCCTCATCTGCCTCTATCTTTACGCCATAAACAAAGACCCGACGGTATATGCAAAAGAAAATGTCGTTCAAAGAGTTGATTCAGAGCGAAAAACCCGTGCTGGTAGATTTTTACGCAGAGTGGTGTGGCCCTTGCAAAGCCATGTCTCCCATCCTGAAAGAGGTCGTTCGGGCCGTGGGAGACAGCGCTTCCATCATCAAAATTGACGTGGATCGGAACCCGGCCATCGCGAGCCAACTCCAGATCAATGGAGTGCCTACGTTTATCCTGTTCCAAAAGGGGCAGGTGAAATGGCGGCAGTCCGGGATGCAATCGGCACACCAACTTACTAGTGTGATTAATAGACTTGTGGCGACGGGAGCGTAGAGGGGTTAAAAGGCCCTCACCTCATCAGACCCTGTTCAACTTTACATTTCCTACAATTTTAATAGGAAATTATATATTTTTGTGGCCAATATACTTGTTGCGAGGGGTCAGCGGGGAGGGGAAAAAGGGATATTTTTTCGCTCCTCGCTGGCTTTTGGGCACAAGTCTAACCAACCTTCACGTATGGAACCAACAAACCTTTCTCTTTTGGAGTGGATTAGCCAGCCCTGGCATTGGGCGGTATCTGGCGCGGCGATTGCGCTGATTGTCTTTTTGCTCACCTGGATGGGGCGCAGTTTTGGGTTGTCGCTCATTTTCAAAAACACGTGTAGCCTGCTGGGGGCGGAGCGCTTTGGCGATTATTTCAAGATGGACTGGTCCAATGATGGCTGGCGCGTGGTATTTGTAGCAGGCTCCGTAGTGGGGGGGTTCATAGCTGCCCGTTTTTTAGCCAGTCCGGAAGCGGTGGCCATTTCACAGGCTACGATAGACCACCTGGCGGAGTGGGGTTTCTCCTATCCGGGTTCCGACGCCCAGGGGCGGGGCTATTTGCTCACGGATGTATTTGATTTTTCGAGTGTCAAAGGTGTAGTTCTCCTGCTCCTCGGCGGGTTTCTGGTAGGTTTTGGGTCGCGCTATGCGGGGGGGTGTACTTCCGGCCATGCGATTACCGGCCTTTCGCACCTTCAATTCTCTTCCTTGCTGACCGTCATTGGATTTTTCATAGGCGGCCTCCTCATGACCCACTTTCTCCTTCCCCTCATTTTTGGATAACCCACCCAAACGATAGCAGTGATGAAAAACATACCTTTCTTTCTGGTAGGCATATTCTTCGGCATCGTCATGACGAAGTCGGAAGCCATTTCCTGGTTTCGCATTCATGAGATGTTCCGTTTCGAGAGTTTTCACATGTACGGGATAATCGGCACGGCGGTTGCCCTGGGGATTGTCATCATACAAGTTATGAAGCGCAGCAAAATGCGCACCTGGCGCGGTGAGTTGGTCAGCAACTCTGCCACGCCGCTCAACCTCAAGCGCCACTTGCTGGCCGGTTCGATATTCGGGCTCGGCTGGGGCTTGGTGGGTGCCTGCCCGGGCCCTATGTTTGTCTTAATTGGCAACGGATATTGGAGTATCCTGTTGGTAATCGTCGGCGCCACGATAGGTACGTTTGTCTATGGCATGGTACAGCATAAATTACCCCATTGAGGATTGCCCCGCCCGTTTGATCAGATGCATAAAATAACTTACAAGTACCTGCTCCTGCTTCTTTTCTGGAGCAGTGCGGCGTTTGCGCAGGGCCAGTCCACCCCCGAAAAGCCGTTCGAGGGCTGGGTCAAGCCTAAGGAAGGCTTTAAAATAGAGCCTCTGCTGATGTTCCAGTTTTGGGGTTTGCAATCCTGGGGGGAACAGTTGTACGAGCCTTCTACAAAGCGTTATCAACCCGTGGACGCGCGCCTCAACGTTCAGGTACGGCGCGCGCGCTTCGGGTTCCGCGCCCAGCCGGTGGAGAACCTCCGCTTCACGGCGATTGCCGCTTTCGACGGATTAGGGCGCGATGCCTTTTCCGGCACCGCGGGTGCCTCCAACGACCTCGTACCGGCAAGCGTGGGCATTCTCGACGCGTTTATGGAATGGCGGCTTCTTCCTGGCAAAGAAAGCCTCCATCTGACCGCGGGGTACTTCCGTCCACAATTCAGCCGGGAGTCTATCACCACGGCATGGGTACTTCCCAGCATCGAAAAGTCCATGTCGCAAAACTACATCCGACGCCATCTCAGCGGCAATGGCCTGGGCCGCACCTACGGCGTCAATGTAGGCGGGCTGTTGCGAAAAAAAGAGAGCCTTTTAGGGCTGAGCTATAACCTCGGGCTATTCACCCCTCAGCACACCGGCCCGGGCGGCAACAGCGCGGGGATCTCCTTTTCGCCTCTATGGGTGGGACGCATCGCCTTCGACCTGGGCGACCCGGAGTCTGAGCGCTACAAAATCAGCTACGACCACAACTTTTACGGCCGGCGAAACGGGCTAACCCTGGCGGTCAACGGCGCCTGGCAGGGCCCCACGGACGCATTCCGCTCCAACACCGCCTGGGGGGCCGACTTGCTGTTCAACTGGAAAGACCTCAACCTGGACGCAGAGTTCAACTACCTGCAGCGCAAGGATGCGCACATCCCCTCTGCCCGGACACATTCGCAGACCGGCCATATCCGGGGAAGCTATAATCTGGAAGCGGGCAAGAAGGTATTTCTGGAACCCACCTTCATGGTGATGTACTTCGACGGGCCTATGTCGGCAAACGGCCAGATAGATGCGGCGCGGCTGAAGTCTTCGGCAGGACGGGAAAAAACCTTTGACCTGGGCCTAAACTGGCATCTGCAGCCCAAAAAGCTCAAGTTGATGCTCCACTACACCTGGCGCTGGGGCGATCCGGGCAGTTCCGGCCCGGGCAGCCAGGTCAACCTCTTTTTTTCCGAAAGCGGCATCGGTGCCATCCGGCGCGGCGATTGGGTGGGTATAGGGCTTCATGCCATGCTTCCCTGATTTCTCCCGCTCTCTGCGGGGGGAATCAAAGCCCCTCAAGAAGCTTTTTTTACCGAACGTTAAAAAAATTAAAATCCCAGGCAGCGTTTCTGTAGCCCTCTTCGTTATCGAAATAAAAAAGGCCCTCCTCGCGGAAGGCCTCAACTCTACACTCACTAGTTTATGAAACTTAAGCCGACAAAAAACTCAGGATTATTTATGTAGAACTAAGCTACCATTCATTTATTGTAACGTTTTGCACTCAATTTAAGGATTTAATAGATAGAGTGCAAAAAAAATGCGAAGGTTGGTCAACCTTCGCATTTTTTTATGAAAAATCCTCCTACTGATTCCCCAAAATCAGAGGAAGGCCGTTCTGGCCACTTCCCACGATGACCACTTTCGCATTGGGCGAGTTGGCTAATTGCAGGGTGGCTTCGATGCCTTTGTCCTGGAGGATTTTGTCCGTAAGGCTCGCGTTCAGGATGGAGTTTGCGCGGGCCTTCGCCTCGGCTTCGATTACCCGTCCTTCTGCTTCCTTGCGGGCTTTCTGCAGCACGTACTCGTACTTCAGTGCGCTTTGCTCTGCCTCGATTTTGTCTTCGATGGCCATGCGCACCTTGTCGGGCAACACGATGCCGCGGATCAGCGAAGCCCGAAGGTCCACGTAGTTCCTCTCGAGGTTGGTGGCGAGGTCTTTCTGGATCAGGTTCTGCACTTCGTCGCGACGGGTGGAGTACAGTTCTTCCGGCGTGAACCGGCCGATGATCTTGCGCACAGAAGAGCGGACTTCCGGACGCACCAGAGAGTTCAAGTAATCCTTTCCAAAAGACTCGTGCAGTTCACCGATTTTGTCAAATTGGGGGTTTACCCGCACTGTGACGTCCATCCGAATGTTCAACCCGTTACTGGAAAGCACTTCCATCTGTTCCTCCAATTGCTTTTCCCGCACATCATAGACGTACATGTTGTTCCATGGCGCAATCACGTGAAAGCCGGGTGCATAGATATTTTTCTTGTCTAAGCCCCCACTGAAGCGACGGAACAGCACCCCTCGGGATCCTGCTTCGATAGTTAAAAAGGTGGCATTCGAGAAAATAAGCACCGCAACCAATGCGATAAACGCAAAGACCAACGTACTGACCAAACGGCCCGATATCGGGCGGGGATTGTTCGATTGACTCATATACATATAGGTTTAATGCTCTAAATATACTGATTTTCCCATGTCTTCTCCACATTATCCGCCCAAATTACCTGAAATTCGGATTAGCGCCCGCCCGGGCAAACCCGCGTTTCATTTTTTTGTTGTTTCTTTACGGATCTTAAATCAAACGTAACCATGAAGCCATTGCTGTTTTTGACGTTCATTGGAGCGTTCTCCCTCATCATCACCAACACGCCGACGGCCACGGGTGCCGCAGCCCCGAACCCCAAACCAGACGGGGAAAAAATCTACAAAATCTATTGTATTGCCTGCCATGGCCTCAGCGGGGACATGGGCGCCTCCGGTGCCGCCAAGCTCACGGAATCCAAACTCACCCTCGACGAGCGCGTCAAAGTGATTACGAACGGACGCAATGCCATGACGAGTTTTAAAGCCCTGCTCACCCCAGACAAGATACAGGCCGTGGCAAAGTACACCATCGAACTGAAGAAGAAAAAATAGTGCCCCCCCTCCTCCCCTCGCCTGATGCTCCCATTGGCAAACGCATTCTCGTAACCGGTGGTACCGGCCTGCTCGGCTCCTGCCTGCTGCGGCTCCTTTTGAAACGCGGCTACGCAGACCTGCGCGCCCTGCGCCTCCCCGGCAGCAACATGCTCCTGGTACGCGATATCGCCCCGCAAATCGAATGGATAGAGGGCGATGTGCTCGACCTGCCCGCCCTCGATGAGGCCATCGCAGGCCGTGACTGGGTATTTCACTGCGCCGGAATCATATCCTTCGACCCTCGAAAAGCGCGCATCATGCGCGCTGTCAACGTAGAAGGCACCGCCAACGTCGCCAACCTCTGCCTCGACCATCAGGTGGAATCCATGCTGCACGTGAGCTCAATCGCCGCGCTGGGCCGCACCAAGCCCGGGCAAACCATATCCGAAAAAAGCAAGTGGGAGCGCAGCCCCCTGAATACCAACTACGGCATCAGCAAATTTTTAGCCGAACAAGAGGTGTGGCGCGCTATGGAAGAAGGTCTTCATGCGGTGGTCATCAATCCTTCCATTATTCTCGGAAGTGGCGACTGGAACCGGGGCCCCGCCCGCTTCTTCCCCCTCATAGACAAAGGATTCCCTTTCTACCCTTTGGGCGGGACGGATCTCGTGGACGTACGCGATGTGGCACGTGCCATGGTCGCTCTGATGGAACAAGGCATACGCCGCGAACGCTTTGTCGTATCGGCTGGAAAAATGAGCTATCACCAATTCTTCGGGCGCATCGCCGACGCATTGCAGAAGCCGGCCCCCCGCTATGCGGTGCGCCCCTGGATGCAGGCGATCGCCTGGCGTCTGGCCTGGGTAAAAAGCCGTCTCAGCGATAGCGAAACCCTGGTCACCAGGGAGACGATTCAGCAATCTGCTTTGGAATATACATATGAAAACACGAAACTGATAGAGCGCATCGGCTTTGAATACACCCCGCTCGACCAGACCATCTCCGAAACAGCCCTCGCCTTTCTAAAGGCAAAGGCTGAAATCCCGAAGCTGCCCTAAAAGCGGTTTTTCCACATCATGCTCTCCACAGGCCTGTCCGTGCGCTGGCTATACTTGGCATCCGCCTTGCGCCCGTAGTAGCGCTCGATATCGCCGTCCACCTTGAAATAGATAAGCTGTCCTATCGGCATACCCGCATAGATGCGCACCGGTTGCGTACAGGATATTTCCAGCGTCCAGGTATTGCAGAAGCCTACATCGCCTTTGCCCGCCGTAGCATGGATGTCTATCCCCAAACGCCCTACGCTGGATTTCCCTTCCAGAAAGGGCACGGAATTATGGGTTTCCGTATATTCTTCCGTCACGCCGAGGTACAACACGCCCGGCTGCAGGACAAAGCCCTCGGGCGGAATCTCAAAATGCGTGATGGCGTTGTGCTTCCTGGCATCCAGTACCGCATCGTCATAGGTCGCCAACCAGCGGCCGAGATGCACATCGTAGGAATTCGTGCCCAGGCATTCCCTCCGGAACGGCTCGATTACGATTTGGCCTTCTTCGACGGCCTCCAGGATTTTTTTATCAGAAAGAATCATAAAAACAAGGTCGGTTAAGAGACTTCCTGCAAATAGACAAAAAAATACCTGATTCTCAAACAAACAGAGCTGCAGGTCTCTCCAACTCACGCATTCCACACGATCAACGTGCGGTCGTCGGATGCCGATACGAGTTGATGGCCCACCCAAAGAAGGGCATTGACAGAGTTGGGATGCCCTTTATCCCGGAAGGGCTCCAGCACCTTGTGCAAGCGGAGCTCATGGAGATCCCATATTTTGATGGTCTTGTCGCGGCTGGCCGTCGCCAACAAAGGCCGCTCAGGGTGTACTGCAATCGCATTTATGGTGAACCAATGAGCGGGTTCTGCAAAAACGGCTTGCCAGTCGCGCCCGGAGTCCCAGGCCCGGAGCATGGCATCCCGCCCCCCGCTGAACAAACGCCGCCCGTCCGGAGCGTAGCGCACGGCAAATACTGAACTTGTATGCGCCTGCTCCAGAGTGTGCAGCAACTCCATGCTGCCTGCATCGAGGATATAGATGTTCCCGTCGCTGGACCCTGCGGCAATCTCGTGGCGCTGAGGGCAATAATCCAGGGTCCGCAATGGCCGGGCGCTGATTTGCAGGCTCTCGATACTGCGCTGTTCCGCAATAGACCAACGGGTTATCCGCCCCTCCCCTCCGGCAGTGAACAGGTTCCCGCCCGCTTCCAGCAGGCTGAATACCCCTTTTCGATGGTGGGCGACGTCCCGGTTGCGCGCCGGCTCCGCCGGGCTAACCCAGTGCAGGCCGCCGTTCATATCGCCTGCGACGATTTCACCCGAGGAGAGCCGCAGCAGAGAAAACACCTGCACATCCATGCGGGCAAGCAGTCGGCCTTGATCCGGCGCGTCGAGGTCCCATTCTGCAATCCATCCTTCCCCCCCACCCGACAGGATACGCCGCTCATACCCGGCGGCCGACAAGGCGTACACCGCAGCTTCATGCCCCTTCAATTGCGCATGGCGAAACACTTGTATCGAATATTCCTCGTTCATACGAATCGTCTTCTTTTTTGGGAACGCAGAGCTACCTGGCATTGTTCTTTATCTTATTTTTGCCTCTCCACACCTGAATCCGGATGGTATGCCCTTAGTCCTCTATGAAGAAACGATGCCAGCTACCCGACTGGGCGTCTGGAAAATTGAAGAAGAGGAAGCCTTCTTTCGGGCAGCTCTGGCTCTTTCTCCCTCCGAAACGGCAGAACTCGCAGTCGTAAAGGGCCCCAAACGCCTCGAATTCCTCGCAGCACGGCAAACAGTGCATCTCCTGAGCGGCTTTTCTCAACGCTTGCCGCTCGAAAAAGATGCCAACGGGAAGCCCTTCCTGCCCGGCATCGCCCTCCACCTTTCCATCAGCCATACGACCCGCTGCGCTGCTGCATTCCTCGGAAAAGACCCTGTTGGAGTGGACATTCAATATATGGTGGAAAAAATAGAGCGCATCGCCCCAAAATTCCTCAGCGAAGAAGAGAAAAACCAGGTCGGGCAACATCGCATAGCCCACCTGCACGTCTGCTGGTGCGCCAAAGAAGCGCTCTACAAGGCGTACGGCCAACGCGAACTGGATTTTCGGCAGCATATCCTGCTCGCCCCTTTTGACTATGCGGAAGAAGGCGGAACGTTGTCAGGGGTAGTGCAAAAAAATGGGATCACCCAAAAGTTTGCCATTTTTTACAACAAAATAGCAGATTGCATGCTGGCCTGGGCCATTCAGGTCCCGTGAATCAAACCAACTCCTCCTCCAGGGTCAGGGAAGCCTCCCTACTCCGCGTGAGATCCGATAGCTCATACATGACCAACGCCGATGTGATGGACGCTGCAACGGGCCCCACCACATTGCCCAACACCGGCACAAGGAAGCAGATTTGCAGCATCAAACCCAGCCCAAGGGCCACCCCCGCAAACTGCCTGGAATAGCGGATGCTCTGCCGGATACTATAGTCAAACTGCTCCAGGAAATTATCCAGGATGGGTATGCCCATGAACGCACACTGAATCAGAAATACCGATGCCGATGAAAAAGGCAGTCCGCGGGCCACCATACTGAACGCAGATTCCAATACCAGGCAGGCCAGCGATACCTTGAACATCCGCACCTGGGCCCGGATAAAATCTTTCAGCGTCGGCTGCCCCGACTTGACCAACAGAATGCATAGGGTGCGGAAGGTAATGTGGAAAATCAGAATTTCCAGCAATACCATAGTGCCGTACTTCATACCCCCCGCAAACAACAACTCGTATTCCGCGACCAGCAATTCCTGAAAAAATCCCCCCAACATCCCCGCAGCAGCAAACGGACGGGACTCATCCACCTTCATCAGATACTGCCACAGGACGTGCAGGAACTTTACTCCCGCTACCGCCCCGATGAGCGTAAACAAGCGCGAGGCCCAGCCATAGGCCATGAAACCCTCCCATATCCGGTTTTTACGGGCAAAACGCAGCGCATCGCCCACGCTGTAAAACACGTATAAAAATTGAGCCACTTGCTCGCGCAGCAATACCTTGGTATCCATTTTTCTTCTCCTTATACTGGTCCAGATCGCAAGATACACCCATTCGATGCGTACCGCTGAATCCTTACGCCGAAACAGCATATTTTTAAGACAAAAAAATAACTCCACCCCCCCTACCCCTTGCAACAAGCCTGATGGCAGCTATTTCTCCCCCCAAGACAAAGAAATCCTGAAAATCTTGCTTAAATTACGCCGCTTAACAAGCCTATAAAATTCGTTTTTACCATGGATACACAAGAGATGCGCCCCTCCCTGCTGTCGGGCCTGAAAAAAAACGCATGGGCCTGGGTGCTGGTCACCATCGCTGCCCTGCTGAACTGGGCTGCTTTTTCCCTTGAAGCGCTACCGGCGGGCGCAGCTACCGTTTCGCGCTGGGCGGCCCTGCTCGCATTGGGCTACCTCACCTGGAAACGCAAGAGCCTCACGGTCTGGATTTTGTTTTCCCTCGTGCTGGGTGCAGAGGTAGGTTTTGACTTCCCACAGTTTGCCGACTGGTACAACGTGCTCAGCAAGATGTTTATCAAGCTGATTAAAACCATTATCGCTCCCCTACTCTTCGGCACCCTCATCGTGGGCATTGCCGGGCACGCCGACATGAAGCAAGTCGGCCGCATGGGGCTCAAGGCGCTCATCTATTTTGAAATCGTGACTACCATTGCCCTCGTCATCGGACTGGCAGCCATCAATATCTCCAAGGCAGGGGTAGGTATCCCGCAGATGGACCTCAGCGGTGAGTTGCCCGAGGTGCGCAAACCCATGACCGGGCCGGAAATCGTGCTCCACACATTCCCCGAAAACTTTATCCGCTCCATCGCGGAGGGGGAGATCCTGCAGATCGTCGTGTTCTGCCTCTTGTTCGCGTTTGCCATGACGATGGTGCCGTATGCGCAGCGGCGGCCTTTCCTGGTATTCGCAGAAAGCCTGTCGGAAATCATGTTCAAGTTTACGGGTATCGTCATGTACCTGGCTCCCTTCGGAGTAGGGGGCGCCATTGCGTACACCGTAGCCAAAATGGGGCTCGGCGTATTCCAGAACCTGCTCATGCTGCTCGTGACCCTGTACGTCGCCTTGTTTATATTTATCCTTTTCGTGCTGGTTCCCGTGGCACTTATTTTCAAGGTGCCGCTCCGCAGATTTTGGAAATACGCTTCCGAGCCGGTCACTATCGCCTTTGCGACCACCAGCTCCGAGGCTGCGCTGCCCAAGGCACTGGAAAACATGGAAAAATACGGTGTCTCCCGAAAGGTGGTCTCCTTCGTCTTACCTACTGGCCTGAGTTTCAACCTCGACGGATCCACGCTCTACCTTTCACTGGCCGCTATCTTCGTAGCCCAAGCCGCCAATATCCAACTGAGCATCGGCGAACAAATCGCCATACTCGTCACCCTGATGCTGACTACCAAAGGGATTGCCGGGGTATCCCGGGCCTCATTGGTCATCCTGCTGGGCACAGCAGCCTCTTTCGGGCTGCCCGAGTGGCCTATCGCCGCCATCCTCGGCATTGATGCGCTCATGGATATGGGCCGTACCGCCACCAATACCCTCGGCAACTGCCTGGCTACTGCTATCATCGGCAAATGGGAAAACGAGGTCTCTTTTGACGAAAATCCTACGTTGAGCGAAGCACCTGCCTCGGAGGGGTAAATGCCTACGGCAATCAAAGGGTGCACTTGTGACGAGGGGCTGTCCTCCATGCGTTCCGCTGCCTTGGGCAGCGGAACGCATGGAGGACAGCCCCTCGTCATGGATATAATAGACTTGTTGCGCGGGGAATCATCAAGGGGTCAAAAAGGCCCTTTTTC
>CAZSMU010000124.1:0-12006 GCA_964607915.1 uncultured Haliscomenobacter sp. | reverse complement strand
GCGCGCGTTCGAGCGTTTTCTTCTACTTGTCCACCATATAGCTCCATTGGTCTGTTTTTATAAAAACTATGGAAACTTAAAACCTTTTTTGCGTTTCCATAGTTTTAAGGGTCTAATTTTGTAGCGACCAATCAATGGACAACCAGCAAATCATTCTTGAAAAAGCGGAGAGTTTATTCATGCGCTATGGCGTGAAAAGCGTCTCCATGGACGATGTAGCCCGGGAACTGGGCATTTCCAAAAAAACCCTGTACCAGTATTTTGCCACCAAAGAAGATTTGCTTATCCAGACCCTCCAACACAACCGGCGTTGTGAGCTGGCCCATATTGCCGATACCCTTGCCAAAGCCGGCAACGCCCTGGAGGAAATCGTGGAAATCGCCCGCATGGTCATCCGATCGCTGAAAAAAATCTCCCCCAGCCTCATTTTCGATTTGAAAAAATACCATCCCGAGGCGTTCAAAGTGCTCGAAGATACGACCCGCACGGATATCTACGAGCGCATCCGCGCCAACCTCGAAAAAGGAATCGCCCAGGGCCTGTACTTGCCCGACCTCGACATAGAAATCATGGCGCGCATCCACGTCAACAGCTTTAACCTGATCATGGACGAGCGCCTGTTCCCCGACAATATCCCCAAAGACCAGGTATTCCGCGAGTACATCATGCACTACCTGCGGGGCATTATATCGCCCCTGGGGCTTCAATACCTCGAAAAATACATGCAAATCTAAAGGTTCCACATCATGCAGACCCGAACATCCACACACTACTTTATCCGGCTTTCCAGCCTTGCGGGCACCCTGGTGCTCCTGCTCGCCCTACCGTGGGCCACACAGGCACAGCAGAGCGTATCGCTGAAGGAAAGCGTACAGTTTGCCTTGCAAAACAGCCCGCAAGTGCTGAAGAGCAAATTGGAAACGCGCAAAGCAGAAGCGCAGGTCGCCCAGCAAAAAAGCACCGGCCTGCCACAAGTCGAGATCAGCTCCAATATGATCTACAACGTGAAACTACCGACCCAGCTCATCCCCAACTTCTTCCAGGGCAAGCCGGACGAACTCGTACCCGTGCAGTTTGGCACCGACCTAAATGCACTCTTTGGATTGGAAGTCAACCAATTACTATACAGCCAGACCTACTGGACCGGCCTGAAGGCCGTCCAGGAACTACGCGCCCTGTCGGCTGTCGTAGAGTCCAAAACACAGGAAGAACTGGCTTACAATGTAGCGCGCACTTACTACCAGGCCAAGATGCTGGAGCAGCAAAAGACCCTGCTGCAAGTCAACCTCGCCCAGGTGCTCAGCTTGATCAAGGTCACAGAAAAACAGTTTGAGAACGGGTTCGCCCGGAAAGTGGACGTGGACCAGCTCCGCGTGAACCAAGTCAACCTGCAGACGCAGCTCCAGAACCTGGACCTCCAGTACGAACAAGCGGTACAAGCTCTGAAATTCGCCATGGCCATGCCGCAGGACCAGCCCATCGCCCTCAGCGATACGCTCCTGGCAGACCCCGCTTCCCTCGCAATGCCGGACGGTGGGGCGCCCGATTTCCAGCGCAAATCCGACCTTCTCATCCTCGATCGGCAAATCAACCTGAACAACCTCAACACGGAGGTGTACCGGGCCGGCTACTACCCCACCGTGCGCTTGTTTGGCGGCTACAACTTCCAGGGGCAGGCCAATACGCTCAAAGACTTCGGGGACGGGAACCGGTGGTTTGACTATTCGCAAATCGGCCTCAATATCCGCGTGCCCATTTTCGATGGCTTCCTGAAGCGCAGCCAGATCCAACAGTCGGATATCGAAGTCCTCAAACTCAACGAAGACCGCCGCCAACTGCTGCAGTCCCTGCAATTCCAACACGGCAATGCCGTACGCCAGATGAAAACCACCTGGAATACCCTGCAATCCATCGCGCAGAACCAGAAAGTGGCCGAAGAGGTCTATGCCGTTTCCCAAAAACGCTTCGAGCAAGGGCTCGCATCGGTCACAGAACTCCTGGCCGCCGAACGCAGCATGCGCGAAGTACAGGCCTCCCGTCTCGTCACCCTGCTTCAATATAACCTGGCCCGGCTCGACCTGGAGTACGCCAACGGCCGCATCCTCCAACTCTTCAACTAAAAAAGTAGAAATCACCATGAAGAAGATTCTGAACATCCTTCTCACCCTTCTCGCAGTCGGCGCCATCCTCGCGGTTATCGTTTGGAAATTGCGCGACAACAAACAAGTTATCGAAGAACGCGCCCGCATCGCCCAGACGCGCAACGACGTCATCCCCGTGCGCAGCGCCCGCATCAGCCGCCAGACCTTGAACGAGGATTTTTCCGCAAGCGGCACCTTCCAGCCGTATAAGTCCATGGCACTGGTATCGGAATCCCAGGGGAAAGTCACCCAACTGAACTATAAAAACGGCGATCAGGTCAGCGAAGGGGCCGTAGTGCTCTCCGTGGACAACGAAGCGCTCCAAATCCAATTGGACATCGCCCGAGTCAACCTCAAAAAAGCAGAAAGCGACCTGGCCCGCCTCAAAAACCTACTCGGCGAAGGGGGCGTCACCCAGCAACAAACCGACGATGCCCAAAACGGAATAGACAACCTCAAAGGCCAAATCCGCAGCCTCGAAAAACAAATGCGCAACACCCTCGTCAAAGCCCCGATCGGTGGTACCGTGACCGGAAAAACCGTGGAAAAAGGTGCTTTCATCGCACCCGCCATGAAATTGATGGATATCGTCAACATCAGCCGACTCAAAATGCAGGTCTTCCTAACCGAGGAGGAAGTGTTCCAGGTCAAAAAAGGCCAGACCATCGAAATCTCCCCGGACCTCTACCGCAACGATCGCCTCCGGGGCACGGTATCTTTCATTGACGTACAGGCCGATAATTCCAAGCGCTTTTTAGTGGAAATCGAGCTTGCCAACCCTGCGGGTAGCCCCCTCAAGGCAGGTATGAACGGAAGGGCTTTCTTTAGCACTGGCAAACAGGTCACCATTCTCGCCCTGCCGCGCGAAAGCATCGTCGGCAGCGTCCGCGACGCCCGCGTATTTGTGGTGCAAGGCGACAAGGCCGTACTCAAACCCGTGCGCCTGGGTCGCCTCTTCGGCGATGTCGCCGAAATCGCTGAGGGCTTGTCAGAGGGTGACCAGGTAGTCGTTTCCGGCCAAATCAACCTGGAAAACGGCACTAAAATCATGATCCGCAACGACGAATCGCCCGAAGGTAAATAAACCAAAGCTCTATCTAACAAACGCAGTGCTATGTCTATCACCGAAATTGCCATAAAGCGCCCCTCCCTGGTCATCGTGTTTTTCGCGGTGCTCTCCGTACTGGGTGCCATTTCATTCTCCAATCTGAGCTACGAGCTCATCCCCAAATTCGACGCGCCCGTCATGTTTATCTCCACCGTCTATCCGGGTGCTTCCCCGGCGGAAGTGGAAAACAACGTGACCAAGAAAGTGGAAGACGCCGTTTCGTCTATGGAAAACGTGACGAGCATCCGTTCCACCTCCTTCGAAAGCGTCTCTACGGTAACCCTCGAATTCAAACAGGAAACCGATATCAACCTGGCCCTGCAGGATGCGCAGCGCAAGCTCGGCGCCATCGAATCCAGCCTGCCCGAAGATGCAGATGCGCCTATCCTCTCCAAATTCAGCTCCTCGGAAGTACCCGTCATGCAACTCGGGGCTACCGGCGACCTACCTCCTACCGAGCTCTACGATTTGGTCAAACAGCGCATCAAACCGGCCTTGTCCCGGGTGGATGGCGTAGGGCAGGTGTCGCTCGTCGGCGGACAAGAGCGGGAAATCCGGGTGCTCGTCAACCGCGACCAGCTCGAAGGGCATGGACTGTCGCTGCTCCAGCTCGTCCAGGCCGTACAGCAGGCCAATCTGGAATTCCCGACCGGCAAAATCAAAAGTGAAAATGCCCAGATACAGGTGCGTCTCTCCGGCAAACTCCTCGACATGGAAGAAGTCCGCCAACTCGTCATCGCTACCAGCCCCCTCAGCGGCTCGCCGGTGCGCCTGCGCGATGTGGCCGAGATACGAGATCAGACCAAAGAGGTAACCGATATCAGCCGTATCAACGGCGAAGGAGCTATCGGCCTGATCGTCCAGAAGCAGTCCGATGCCAACGCCGTAGCCGTAGCCCAGGGCGTCCAGAAAGAACTCGACAACCTGGAAGCACAGTACAAAGGCAGCAACCTGAAGTTCAAAATCGCCAGCAACACCACCGACTTTACCCTGGAGGCGGTGGACGCGGTCGTACACGATATCGGCCTCGCTGTCGTCCTGGTAGCCCTGGTCATGCTGGTGTTCCTGCACAGCCTTCGCAACGCCGTCATCGTCATGGTAGCCATTCCCGCTTCGTTGGTGGCCACGTTCATAGGCATGTACCTGTTTGGCTTTACCCTCAATCTGATGACCCTGCTGGCTATGTCTTTGGTCATTGGTATCCTGGTGGACGATAGTATCGTGGTGCTCGAAAATATCTACCGGCACCTAGAAATGAACAAAAGCCGAAGGCAGGCCGCCCTTGATGGGCGAGAGGAAATCGGTTTCACCGCCTTGTCCATCACCCTGGTGGACGTGGTCGTATTCGTCCCCATTGCCTTATCCGGGGGTATCATCGGCAATATCATGAGCCAGTTTGCCTGGGTCGTCGTTTTTTCCACCCTGATGAGCCTCCTGGTGTCGTTCACCGTGACCCCTATGCTCGCTTCGCGCTTTTCGCGGCTGGAAAACCTCAGCGAGAAAAATTTCATCGGTTTTTTCTTTATCGCGTTCGAACGGGCCCTAAGTGCCCTGGGGCGGCGCTATGCCAAAATCCTGCGCTGGTCCATGGCGCATAAAGCCATCGTGCTCAGCGCTACCACCGTGATCTTCTTCGCCTCCTTCGGCCTCGTAGGCGGGGGCTTTATCGGTACGGCCTTCTTCTCGCAGAGCGACCGCGGCGAGTTCATCATCAAACTGGAGCTGCCTAAAGACGCCACGATCAAAGAAACCAACCTCGCCGCACAGCGCGCCGAACAACTCTTAGCCCAACAGCCTGAGGTAGTCAACGTTTTTGCCACGATTGGCCGCAGTACGGGCTTTGTAGCGCAAAGCACGCCTTACATTGCTGAAATCAACGTAAAAATGGTGTCGGTGGAAGAGCGCAGCGAGCGGGCAGATGTCTATGCCCAGCGCATGCGCGATGTGCTGGAGCGCAGCCTGCCCGGTACCAAGGTCAGCACGGCACAGGTGAGCTTCTTTGGAGGGGCAGATGAGGCTCCCATCCAGGTTATCCTCAGCAGCGCCGAACTGGCAGACGCCATGGCCTATGCCAACGTCGTAGCGGATCAACTGCGCCAGATCCCCGGTGCGGTGGATGTGGAACTGGCCGTAGAAGAAGGAAACCCTGAGCTCAACGTGCGCATTGACCGCGACCGTATGGCCGAACTCGGTCTCAACCTGCAAATCGTGGGCGCTACCATGCAGACGGCCTTCAGCGGCAATACCAACGCCAAATTCCGGGACGGTGCCTACGAATACGATATCAATATTCTGTTGGACGATTTCGACCGCACCAATGTAGAAGATGTGGGCAATCTGAGCTTCACCAATACACTCGGACAAAAAATACGCCTCGGGCAGTTCGCCACCATCACCCAAACCACCGGACCTTCGGTGCTGGAACGCAAAGACCGCGTATCCGCCGTGACCGTGCGCTCCCAGGTGCTAGGACGGCCCACCGGAACTATTGGAGAAGAACTCAAAGCGCGTATCGCCCAAAACCCGCCCCCCGAAGGTGTGGACCTCGCATACGATGGCGAACTCAAGTTCCAGGCCGAAGGCTTCGGCGCCCTGGGAATCGCCTTCGGTGCCGCCCTCCTCTTCGTCTATCTCATCATGGTCGCCCTGTACGACAACTGGGTCTATCCCTTCGTGGTCTTGTTCTCTATCCCGGTAGCCATAGTGGGTGCCCTCCTCGCCATGGCCCTGGCGCTCCAAACCCTGGATATCTTCTCCATCGTAGGCATCATCATGCTGGTCGGCCTGGTGGCGAAAAACGCCATATTGATCGTCGACTTTGCCAATCAACTCAAAGAAGAGGGGAAAAGTGCGTTCGACGCCTTGCTGGAAGCAGGCGAGATTCGTCTGCGCCCCATCCTCATGACTACGATTGCCATGGTGTTCGGTATGCTGCCCATCGCACTCGCCACCGGAGCCGGCGCAGAATGGAAAAATGGCCTCGCCTGGGCACTTGTAGGCGGTCTCACCAGCTCAATGATCCTGACGCTCATCGTCGTCCCGGTCATTTACTACCTCATGGACCTACTGGCCTTCTACTTGTCCAAATGGTTCGGAAAAGGCACTGCACTGCACCCCCGGCAATCCCCACTGCCCGCACCGGCCATGGAAGTGGAAAAAGCAGGACATAATGGCGCGTGAGCGCATACCCCGTGAGGAAACCGGAGTACATACTTGTCGCGAGGAAACCTTAGAGGAGTTAAGAATATGGTATAATGTATAATAATTAGTATAAAAAGTGGGTTTATTATGAGCAAACCCAGGAGAATCTGTCCAAGTCTGGAGTAGAAATCCAGGCTCTGCGATGTTCCGGCAGCCGGATTTGCGCAGTCTTCATTCGACTTATTTCGCGGGGTCGGCGAGGGAAAAGGCTCTTTTCCCTCGCCGACCCCGCGAAATAAGTCCATCTTTTATACACCCGGGGCGATGCTTTTGTATGGCCTGTTCCTACAAAAGCGGCTCGCTTCCTAAAACTCCCTGATTATGCTCCTTCAACTCCACCAGGTCACTGAAAGCGATACCTTGCACGGCATTGCGCGGCTCTACCATATCCCTGTGCGCCGCATCAAGGTACTCAATGCGCTTTCTTCCGCAAAACTGAGCCCCGGCCAGACCCTGCTCATCGGGGTTTCCGATGCAGAAGAGGCCATTCCCCGCGAATTCAACGCCCGCAGTTTGACGGGCGGCCCGGGCTACCACACGGTACAAGCCGGAGAGACCTTGTACCGCATCGCACAGCGCTACCAAATCAGCGTAGAGCAATTAAAGCGAGACAATGGGCTCACTTCCAATGCCATCAACCCGGGGCAACAACTGAGAATCGGATCGGCACCCGTACAGCAACCCACTCCGATACCCAATTCACAGGCTACCCTCCACACCGTACAAGCCGGGGAAACCCTGTACCGCATCGCCTTGCGCTACCAAACCACCGTGGCCGCCCTGAAAGCCTTGAATGGCTTAACCAGCGATACCCTCAGCGTAGGCATGCAACTGAAAGTCAGCGTCCGCGCCGGTGGGAATACCTGGCCGCAGAGTGGGACCTCTCCAACCAATCCCGGGCCCATCCAGCCTCAACCGGTACCCGATACAGGTACAGGCGTTTCTACGAATCCGGGCATCCGCCTGCGGGAGGATGCCTCTGCCGTATATCTCAGCCTGACACTGCTCGACGGAAAGCCCCTGGAAGCGAGACTCATCAAGCAGGAGGGAGGCTTTCGCTATGGAGGGAGTTCCTCTGTGCAATTGACCCTGGGGGAATTACAAACCGTGGGAGTGTCCCCGTCGGTGTACGAGGCCCTGCAGTTTTGCAAAAAAGTGGAAGGGCACTATGACGCTATCAATACCTACGACAAAGGCGTTTTCTCGTATGGATTCATACAGTTTGCCGCGTCACAGAACAGCCTGGACAAACTGCTCGTCAGCATGGCTCAGTACGCGCCCCGGGCGTTCCAGCAGACCTTTGCGCGTGCAGGGATGGGCATATCCGGTGGGGTATTGTACCTGCAAACGCCCCAGGGTGGGCTCAGCGGCGGGAGCGCGTGGCAGTTCCTGCGCGATAAACCCACTTATTTAGTGCCATTTATCCAGGCTGGGTTCGAGCGTAGCCTGGTGCTGGAGCAATACCGCGTAGCCAATGAACTCTACGCCCTCCCAACCTTGAACGCCAACCTGCGGGTCTTCTTTGCCAACGGCAGCAGCGGCAATGTACCCGTTAGTACCGTATTTTATGAAGGCAAGAGCCAGTCGCTGGTCGTATCTATGGGGGTCAACCTGGGTGTAGGCGGTATGGGCAGGGTTGTATCCGATGTAGTCACCCGTCTGGCCGCCCAGTATGGGTGTCAAAACGCCGCTGACCTCTCCCGGCTCGGCTGGAGGGTATTGTGCGAGGCGCTGATTCAACAGGAAAACGAGCAGATTGCGATGGGGCGGGGCGACGACCGGAAAAGCCGGTTCACCATCGAGCGAGCCCAAAAACTACTGATGGCGTAGTCCGGACCAGCAGTATCGCTTCTATAGAGAAAGGCGGGGCCATGCAGCACAGTTGTCTGCATGGCCCCGCCTTTCTCTATAGAAGATTCTGTCTAGCGCATCCCCGGCAAGCCAACGGGGGCGGGGCGCATATTTTCCACGGTTTTGGCCTTTTGCGGGCGCGGGGCGATTTCATCGAGGGTATTGCCGTCGTAGAGGCGCCCGTTTTTCATCACATAGCGGATGGTATTGGTATGGCGGATATTCTCGAGCGGGTTTTTATCCAGGACAAGTAAGTCGGCGAGCTTCCCGGGCTCTATGGAGCCGAGGTCTTTCCCTAATCCGATAGCCTGCGCCCCCAGGATGGTAGCTACTTTGAGCGCATCGTGGTTTTTCATCCCTCCGGAGGCTACGGACCAGAGTTCCCAGTGGTAGCCCAGACCCTGCAGTTGCCCGTGCGAGCCGATGCCTGCCAGACCGCCTGCTTCGACCACCGCTTTGACGCCCTGTGCATGGCGCTGGAAGATGTGCTCTTCCGGCATGAACCAGCCCGGGCGGCGGCGGGATTTTTCGTCGAGTTCCTCTTTGGGCGTGAAGCGATTCAGCTTGGCGTCGCCCTGTACATTTTCCGTTGCGTAGAAGTAATTTTCTGCCCAGGGGCCGCCGTAGGCTACCAGCAGGGTGGGCGTATAGGCCATTTTGCTCTGGGCGACCAGGCCGGTCACATCTTTGTACAGCGGGTATATCGGCAAGGCGTGTTCGTGGCCCGGGTAGCCATCGAGCATTTGGGTCATGTTGAGTTTGAAATCGAGCCCGCCCTCCGTCGTCGGCATGAGGCCCTGTTCTTTAGCGGCCTGGATAATCCACTGCCGGTGCTGGCGGTTGCCGGTGAGGTACATCTTGATCGTCTTGGTATGGTAGTATTCCGAATACTGGCGCAGCACTTTCCGGGCATGCTCCAGGCTCTCAATGCGGTACGCCCAGAAGCCGACCCCGGGGCCGGTGGAGTAAATGCGCGGCCCGGCCATGAGGCCTGCTTCCACCATATCGCCATACGTAAGTACGTCGGAGGTAGCCGTTTGCGGGTCGCGGGTCGTCGTGACGCCATAGGCCAGGTTCGCCTGATAGATCCAGATATCGTTTTTGTGGATGCCCCAGTTAGGCCACATGTGCGCGTGGGTATCTACAAAACCGGGCACGATGGTTTTGCCGGTGGCATCTATGATTTTAGTGCCTGCCGGCACTTTGAGAGTACCGCTCTTCCCAATGGCCTTGATGCGGTTGTTTTCGATGAGGATGTCTCCTTTTTCGATGACCTCGCTGCCCTTCATGGAAATGATACGGGCTCCTTTCAGCAGGATGATTCCGCCGGGGATATCGCGGGGCACTTCCACTTTAATGCGCTGTTCGGCGGGTTGATAGGCTTTATCTTCGTCTTTTTTGCCAGCGTCGTCTTTTTTGTCTTCTGTTTTGCCCCCGTCCTGTTTAGCTTTCTCTTCTGCTTTTTTCTCCATTTTCAGCGTCTCCTCGCGCAACTGCGCTGCTTCGAGGTCGTACGAGAAATAAGCGTTGCCCAGCGACCAGTTGACTTTTTTCCCTTGCTGCGCCCAGTGCGGGAACTCCCCGCCCAGGAAGGTCAGTTTGCGGGCGGGGAAACTGGCATTTTCGGCTTTGGCTACGGAGATACTCGGCGTCGCGCCGCCGACCTGGGGCACCGTAACCGTATAGATCTCGTTATTGATATGGGCCAGCGCCTGGTCTCCTGCGGGGGCCATGACAATCAGGGAAGCGTTGGAAGCCCGTTGGGCGGGTTCCTGAGCGCTTTCTACCATCATGCAGTGCTGTTCGTCCACCAGGGCAGGGAAGGTCGTAATACCAGTGACCTTTAGGTGTTCTTTTTCATCTGTGCCATCCCAGCGGATGGAGAGCAGGCCTCTGCCGGCTTGAAACAGATAGATCCGGTCGTTGCCCTGCACAAAATGAGGATGTTCGCGCCCGTTGGCGGCGGCTATGCGCACGAGTTCACCGCCATCTGCCGATACCCAGCCCAGGTTTGCATCGGCGCCAAACGCATTGGGGCCAATAGCATCCTGATAGGCTTGCGCCGGCCCGTACACGACGACAATGCGATTGCTTCGGGCATCCCATACCGGCTGGTTGTAGATACCGGGCTGTGCAACGAGGCGCCGGGGCGTACCCCCTTCTGCGGCGACCTTATACAGATAGCCCCCCGAGCCTTCCCAAGTGACATATGCCAACTGGCGGCTGTCGGGCGACCAGGAAGGCATCGCTTCGGTGTGGTTCGCATCGGTTACCCGGCGGGGAGTGCCGTTGGGATAATCCATCACGTAGAGGCGGTTCAACACCGTAAACGCCAGCTTGCTGCCGTCGGGCGAAAGCCGGGGGTCGCGGATTTGCGTAGCGATCATCGTTTTATCATCCGAAACAGGATACTGGAATTCTACGCGGGGGCCGAAATCGAGTTCCACATCCACTTCAAAAGGAATGAGTGCTGCCGCACCCCCTTCGATGGGCAGCCTCCAGATTTTGCCGCCGTACGTACACACCAGCGACCTGCTGTCGGGTGTGAACGACATAGCGGGATACACGCCGAGCGGAGCGATGGATTCCTGCTCGTCGCGCTGTACCGGGTAGGCCAGCCAGGCCTCTTCACCGGTAGCGAGGTTGCGCTTCACCAGGCCGGTCTGGGTATTGTGGCGCGAACCATAGACCAGCCATTTCCCGTCCGGCGACAACGTGGGCGCAAACGCGGAGCCGTAGCGGCTCGTGCGGGTTTCCGTAGTGCCCAGTTCGCGGTCATAGACGCCGAGCTGGTACTGTGGGAGCTGGGCATTGTAGTTCCAGGCACCCGTACGCCAGGAATACCAGATGTAGCGGCCGTCGGGGCCAAAGGCAGGCTCGACGGTTTTCATTGTCTCAGGTGCCTTGATGAGTTGGGTGCCGCCCCCTCCGTTTTTGTGGTAGAGAAACAGCTTCAGGTTGCGCCCTCCTTTGGATACCACGAGGTAATTTCCGTCGGGCGTCCACTCTGCCGACTGGACGTGTTCTTCCGTTTCTTTCGTCACCTGTATGGTGTCCTGTTTTTCCAGGTCTATGTACCATACGTTTTCCGAGCCGGAGCGGTCGGACGTAAAGGCTATTTTCTTCCCGTCGGGGCTGAATTTCGGATGGGTATCATAGGCCAGGCCTGAGGTCAGTGCGGTGGCCTTACCCCCTTCGATGGGCAGGGTGTAGAGGTCGCCCATGAGGTCGAACGCGAGCGTTTTGCCGTCGGGGCTCACATCAAGGGATATCCAGGTTCCTTCATCGGTGCGGAGCCGGATTTTCCGCTCCGGCACCAGAGGGAGCGGCTTTTTGGAATCGGCCTTCACCGAATCCGCTTTGGGTGCTTTATCCTGGGCGAAAGCCCCGAAGGGAAGGACGAGCAGGAGAAATGCCCCGCAGGCCAGGGCGGGCCAGTAGTTTATCTTCATGGCAACCTGTTTTAAAAATTTCGATAAAGGTAAGAGCGTGTTCCGGATTTTCAAGGGGTCGGCGAGGAGGAAAAAGGCTCTTTTTAACCCCGTGCGACAAGTTTAGACTTTGAACGCCTGCGGTGCAGGAGTCAGGGGTTGAGGGAAAAACTCCATCGCTGCCCCGGGCATTTGTCAACTATCTGACCATTCGTTCTCCGCTTACTTTCTTTTTTTGCTCGCCCAAAAAAAGAAACAAAAAAAGGGCGCCCCT